>NZ_QKTK01000001.1:0-373180 GCF_003234475.1 Curtobacterium sp. MCBD17_008
CCTCGTCGTCCGCGCGACGTTCTCCCACACCACGGTCCTGCCCGAGTGGCGCGCGGGCATCAAGATCGAGAACCACCTCGGGCACCCCGCCTTCGGCATCGACAGCCGACAGCTCGAGACCCGTCACGACCCCCTGCGCGGGACCGCGACCGTCGAGTGGCACCTGCACGACCTGCGGCTCGGCGGCGGCCAGTACTTCGTGCACGTCTTCCTGGCGAAGCCGAACGGGGAGCACATCGTCATCCAGCGCGAGGCGGCGCGCTTCGTCGTCGTCGACGAGGACACGCAGTCCGGGATCGCCTGGACGCGGACCACCGAGCGCCAGGTCAGCTGAGGTGCGGGCACTCCCCGTGCTCGTCGACGCCACCTCGATCCCGCCGAACCGCGGCGGCGTCGCCCGCTACATCGCCGGGCTGCTGCAGGGCCTCGCCGAGCTGGACGTCCGTGTCGACGTGGTCGTCAAGCCGGGCGACCTCGCCTGGTTGCGCGGGATCGCACCCGGACACCGCTACCACGCGGCACCGCGGTGGACCGCCTCCCGCCCGCTGCGCCTCGTGTGGGAGCAGACGCTGCTGCCGGTGACGGCGCGTCGCGTCGGCGCCGAGGTCCTGCACAGCCCGCACTACACGTTCCCGGTGACCCGGGCCTCCCGGACGGTCGTCACCCTGCACGACGCGACGTTCTTCTCGGACCCGGCCGCGCACTCGCGCCTGAAGGTGCTGTTCTTCCGGACCTGGACCCGTCTCGCACGGCGACTGGCCCGACGGACGGTCGCGCCGAGCGCGGCCACCGTCGCCGAGCTCGACCGGTTGGCGGGTCGGTCCGCGCGTCCCACGGTCGTGGCCCACCTCGGGGTCGACCGCACGCTCTTCCGGGTGCCGACGGCCGCGGAGACGGCCGCCTTCCGTGCGGAGCACGCGCTCTGCGACGACGCGTGGATCGCCTTCCTCGGCACGGTCGAACCGCGCAAGCGGGTGCCGGAGCTCATCGCCGCGCACCGCGCGCTCACCGCACGGGCCGCCGACGGTGGCGGCGCGGCGGTGCCGGCGCTGCTGGTCGCCGGCGGACTCGGCTGGGACGAAGACGCACGCGCCGAGCTCACCGCCGCGGGTGACGTCCCCGGTGCCCCGGTCCGCTACCTCGGGTACCTGCCGGTCGAGGAGCTCCGCGCGTTCCTCGGGGGCGCGCGCGTCGTGGTCTACCCGAGCACCGCGGAGGGCTTCGGCCTGCCGGTGCTCGAGGCGATGGCCTCGGGCGCGGACGTCCTCACCACCCGTCGACTGGCGATCCCCGAGGTCGGCGGCGACGCCGTGACCTACACCGAACCGGACGCCGGCCCGATCGCGGACGCCCTCGCGGCGCTGCTCGCCGAGGCGCCGGAGGTCCGCGCCGAGCGGGTCGCACGCGCCGAGGCCCGCGCCGCGACCTTCACGTGGGCCGCGTGCGCCGAGCGCCACCTGGAGGTCTTCGCATGAGCACGGACACGCACCCCGCGCGGGTCGCCGTCGTCACGGTCACGTACGAGTCGGTCGACGTCCTCCCCCCGTTCCTCGCGTCGGTGCCGGCCGCCAGCGGACGCGACGTCGAGGTCGTCGTCGCGGACAACGACTCCACGACCGCCGACGAGCTCCGCGCGGTCACCGAGGCCGCCGGTGCCCGGTTCGTCGCCGTCGGTGCGAACCTCGGCTACGGTGCGGCCGTCAACCGGGCCGTCGCCACCCTCGCCCCCGAGGTGCGCTGGGTGCTCGTGTCGAACCCGGACGTCGTGCTCGAACCGTCCGCCCTCGACCGGATGGTCGCGACGGCGGAGTCCGACCCGACGATCGGCGCCGTCGGCCCGAAGCTGCTGGAGACGGACGGGCAGGTGTACCCGTCGGCGCGGCTCGTGCCGTCCCTCCGCACCGGTCTCGGGCACGCCGTGTTCGCGAACGTCTGGCAGGACAACCCGTGGACGAGGCGGTACCGGCAGGACGGCGACCACACCGGCCGCCGTGACGCGGGCTGGCTCTCGGGCGCGTGCGTGCTCGTCCGCCGCGACGTGTTCGACCGCCTCGGCGGGTTCGACGAGGGCTTCTTCATGTACTTCGAGGACGTGGACCTCGGCTGGCGGATCGGCCGGAGCGGCTACCGGAACGTGTACGAACCGGCCGCCGTCGCCACACACGTCGGTGGGACCGCGACCCAAGGGTCCTCGGACCGGATGCGCCGTGCGCACCACGAGAGCGCCTACCGCTTCCTCGCGCAGAAGTACTCGGCGTGGTGGCTCTGGCCGCTCCGCGTCGCGCTCCGGGTGGCGCTCACCGTCCGCGCCCGCGCCACGCACACGCGCTGAACCCCGATAACCTCTCAGGGAGCATCCCCACCCGAACCGGAGCGCACCCCATGATCCTCGCCGTCACCCTGATGGTCCGCGATGAAGCGGACGTCATCACCGCCTGGCTCGACCACCACGTCGCACAGGGCTTCGACGTCTTCGTCATCACCGACAACGGGTCGGTGGACGGCACGGCCGAGCTGCTCGCCGCCTTCGCCGAGCGGGACGACGTCACGGTGGACCTGCGACACGACCCGGTGCACCGGAAGCAGCAGGGCGTCGTCGTCACGACGATGGCGCGCGAGGCCGCATCGGTCCACGGCGCGGACTGGGTCGTCAACGCCGACGCGGACGAGTTCATCGTGCCGGTCGACCGGACGCGGACGGTCCGGCAGGTCTTCGAGGAGCTCGACCCGGTGGTCGGCGCGTTCTTCGTGCCCGTCGTCAACCTCACCGGCGCGATGGCCTCGTCCGGTGCCGGCCTCGAGCGTCTCCACTGGCGGGACGAGCGCTCCGTCGACGAGCTGCGTGCCGCCGGCCTGGTCGCTCCCCCGACCCCGAACACCGTCCACGTCGGCGACCCGGGCGTCACCGTCGTGCAGGGCAACCACCGGGCGAGCGTCGCGAACGGCGCACCCGTGCCGGCCGGGCTCGAGCTCGAGGTCCTGCACCTGCCGTGGCGGTCCTGGGCGCAGTACGAACACCGCGTCGACGTGAGCGGTCGGAGCTACGAGGCGAACCCGGACCTGACCCCGAGCCCCCGGCACCACGGCATGCGCGACTACCGGCGGCTGCAGGAGGGGGTGCTGCAGGCCGTGTTCTCGCTCCGCTTCGTCACCGACGAGGACGCCGCGACCGGCCCCTTCACCCGCGACGACACGATCGCCGAGGTGCTGCGTCGGGCCGGCTCGACAGCGCTCGACACCCCGGCCGAGCCCCTCGTCCCGGCCGACGAGCTCCACGAGCTGCAGGCCCTCGGGCGTGCGGTCGCGTCACGCGACCAGCGGATCGACGAGCTCGAGGACACCGTGCGCGCGGCCGAGGCGACCGCGACGACGCTGCGGGAGACCGTGCAGTTCGAGCGGGAGCGCGCCGAAGCCGCCCGGGCCGAGACGGCGGCGTTCCGCCAGCGCCGGATCGTGCAGGTGGCCGACCGGGCCGCCGGTCTGGCGCGCCGGGTCCGCTCGCGCTGACGTCGGACAGCGCCCGGGCCGAGCCCGGCTCGATGCGGGCCGGACCGGGTCAGGTCGTCCGGTGCTGCCGGTACTGCCGGACGGCGTCCACCAGCGTCTCCGCTCGCCGGCGGAAGGAGTGCTCGGTCCCGATCCGCGCACCGCGCTCGGCGCGTTCGTCGTCGGAGGCCGTGTCCCGCCGACCCAACAGCGTCCGCAGTTCGGCGACGCCGCGGTAGGGCAGGACCGCCCCGCCGAACAGCTCCTCGACGCCGGGCACAGGGTCCGTCACGACGAGCGCACCCGACGCGGCGGCGTCGAACAGCCGGTTCGACAGGAAGCCGTCCCGTGCCATGTCGTCCCAGTGGTCGTTGAGGACCACCCGGGCGCTCCGGTACAGGGCCGGCAGGTCCTCGTTCGGCACGAACGTCCCGCGGTGCACCCCCTCCGGCACCAGGCCGGCCCAGCCCTCGCCCCACACGGCCAGGTCCGCCCCCGCCTGCAGGGCGTCCGAGACGACCGGCCGGAACACCTGCCGGGTCTTGCCGACGAACACGGTGTCCAGGCCGGCGTACGCGTCCTCGGCGGCACCGGGGTGGAAGCGGGCCGGATCGGTCGCCTGCAGGAGCGGGGCCACCGGCAGGCCGGTCGCCGCCTCGGTCCGCTCGGCCCACACGGGCCCGGCCGCGAACCGCAGGTCGTACCGGGCGAGTTCCGCGGGCGTCACGAGGTCGGGGTGCGAGATGACCCAGAGCACGTTGGTGGCCGAGGGGTGCACCGGGGTGTCGTCGAGCCCGCGCAGCGTCAGGGTGACGTCGTCCAGGTGCTCCGACAGCGGACGGGCGTGCGACTCGCGGTGGTCCACCACGACCTCCTGCCCGAGGGACCGCAGGGCCGCGGCCAGGTCGCGCGCGAAGAACGTGTCCCCCCAGTCGTCGCCGCGCGGGCCGGGGTGTGCGGCGATCCGGACCGACCACCGGAGCCGCTCGCCGCGCTCACGCGCCGTCAGGCGCGACGGGCCACGTTCGGCTCGGAGGACCGGTTCGCGGAGGGCCACCGGTGCCGCGGCGGGGTCGGCGGCCACGGTGCCCACGGCGAGCTCGAGCGCGGCGAGCACCCGCTCGGCGCTGTCGTCGCCGCGGTCCCGCCACACCGCCAGGGCGTCCGCGCCGTCGGTGTCGATGCGCCGCTCACGGACGGTCCCGGTGCGGTAGACGCGACCGAGCGGGAGCACGACGCACGTGCCGCCGGCGGCGTCGGCGGTGTCCCGGGTCAGTCGGGCGACCGCGGTGCGGGTGTCGACGGTCCGGACCGGAAGCGCGAGGTGCGCTGTGCGTGCCGCGAAGCAGGGCTCGTCGCCGGCGAACACCGCGACACCGTCGGGGAGCCGCTCGGCGTCCTCCGCCGGGTGCCCACGCAGCAGGGCGGCCACCGGGGCGGTGCCCTGCACCAGCGCCGCGCCCGCACTCGCCACCACGTCGTCGGGGGTGCGGACGACGGGGACGGCGACGACGGCCTCCCGGTCGGATGGGACGGTGCCTCCCGCTCCCGCCGGCGCGACGGCGGCGACCAGTGCGGCGGCGGCGCCGTCCGGCAGCGCGATCGACGCGTCCTGCACGAGCACCAGCGGGGCGCGCAGCAGCGGCCGGGCGGCGGCGACCGCGCCGCCCCAGGTCGCCGCGACGGTGTCCCGGGACACGGTCCAGCCGTCGCCCGCCGTGACCGGCGGGTACGTGCTCGTGGGCCCGGCGTGGACGTCGTACACGGTGACGACGACGCGAGCTGCCCCCGCCGCTGTCAGCGCCCGCACGGTCGGCACGTGGGCGCCGTCCCGGTACGCACCCTCGGCCACCGTGACGACGGCGTCGAACGCTCCGGACGGGCCCGGCTCGACGACGGGCGACGCCGTCTCGAGTGACGTGTCGACCGGGAGGCGCGGCCCGGTCCCGTCGGACGGCCCCGCGTCCACAGCGCGCGCGTCCGACGTCGGCCGGACACCGGCCAGGGTGCGCCGGAGCCGGTCACGCAGCGCCACGGTCAGCCGCGGAGCAGGTTCTGCAGGTAGACGCCGTAGCCGCTCTTCGCGAGCGGAGCGGCGAGCGCCGCGAGGGCGTCGTCGTCGATCCACCCGTTGCGCCAGGCGATCTCCTCGATGCACCCGATCTTGTGGCCCTGGCGATCCTCGATGACCTTGACGTACTCGGACGCCTGCATCATCGACTCGAAGGTGCCGGTGTCGAGCCACGCGGTGCCGCGGTCGAGGACCTCGACGCCGAGCGTGCCCGCCTCGAGGTAGCGCTCGTTGACGGTGGAGATCTCGAGCTCGCCGCGGGCGCTCGGTTCGATGGTCTTCGCGATCTCGACCACGTCGTTGTCGTAGAAGTACAGGCCCGGGACGGCGTAGTTCGACTTCGGTTCGGCCGGCTTCTCCTCGATCGAGACGGCGGTGAAGTCGTCGTCGAACTCGACCACGCCGTACGCGGTCGGGTCGGCCACGTGGTACGCGAAGATCGTCGCGCCCTGCACGGTGTTGTTCTTCTGCAGGCTCGTGCCGAGGCCGGTGCCGTGGAAGATGTTGTCGCCGAGGACCAGGGCGACGCTGTCGTCCCCGATGAACTCCTCACCGATGACGAACGCCTGCGCGAGGCCGTCCGGGGAGGGCTGCACGGCGTACTGGATGTCCATGCCGAGCGCCGACCCGTCACCGAGCAACGCCCGGAACTGGTCGTTGTACTCCGGCGTCGTGATGACGAGGACCTCGCGGATGCCGGCCATCATGAGGGTCGACAGCGGGTAGTAGACCATCGGCTTGTCGTAGATCGGCATGAGCTGCTTGCTGATGCCCTTGGTGATCGGCCAGAGACGCGTGCCGGATCCCCCGGCGAGGATGATGCCCTTCATCGGCTGCCCCTCCTAGTTCTTCGTCCGGAGCGACTCGGTGTAGGCGATGCACTCCTCGTACGTCGGGAGGAGCCCCTGCTCCGCGGCCTGCTCGAGGGTCGGAGCGCTCGTGTCCTTCTCGGACAGGACCGGCTCGCCGATGCCGTCCGGCAGCTCCAGGCCCACCGTGGGGTCGAGGATGCTGATGCCCTTCTCGCGCTCGGGGTCGTAGTGCGCGCTGACCAGGTAGTTCACCGTGCTCTGGTCCTCCAGCGCGACGATGGCGTGGCCGAGTCCCTCGGACAGGTAGACGGCACGGCGGTCGACGTCGTCGATCCGGACCGCGTCCCACTGCCCGAACGTCGGGGAGCCGACGCGGATGTCGACGATGTAGTCGATGAACGCGCCGCGGACGGCGGTGACGTACTTCGCCTGGCTCGGTGCGACGAGGGCGTAGTGGATGCCGCGGGCGACGCCCTTCGACGAGATCGACATGTTCACCTGCCGCAGGTCGAGCGGGTGTCCGACCGTCTCCTCGAGCACGTCGGCGCGGTAGGCCTCGAGGAAGGCACCTCTGGCGTCGCCGTGCTGGACGGGCGTGAACTCCCACGCGCCGGGGATCTTCAGTTCGCGGATCTGCACCGCTGCAGCCTAGCAAGGGGCAGGTCCGCCGCGGGGAGCGCCCCCGCACGCCGTGCGGACGCCTCGCCCCGGCGACTCAGGACAGACCGAGCGCAGCCCGCCAGGCGCGTTCGCCGGGCTGGTCGACCCCGACCGTGCGCTCCGTCAGGACGTACCGGCGAGCGCGCGCCACCCGGTCGTCGGCCTCGCGGATGGCGGTGCGCAGGGCCTCCCGCCACGCCGCCGGGTCGTCGCCGGCGAGCAGGCCGCCGTGCCGGTCCGCGCCGCGGTAGGACGGCCGGTCGGACCCGACGAAGGGCAGCCCGAGCATCGTGTACTCGAGGAACTTGAGGTCGCTCTTCGCGTCGTTGAACCGGTCCTCGGTGAGCGGGGCGACCCCGGCGGACCAGCGTCCGGCGTGCGCGCGGAGGAACGCGACGAAGTCCGGGTAGTGGGTGGCGTCGCCCGGCAACGGCAGGCGGTCGAACCAGGTCGCGTCGTCCCCGGTCACGCCCACGACCTCGAGCCGGACCGGACGGCCATCGTCGTCCGTCGCCTCCGCGAAGACCGGGCGCAGCAGGTCGAGGTCGCCGCCGTGCGTGGCGCTCCCCATGTAGAGCACGCGACGGGTCCCGCCGGTGTCACGGGCGCGCGCCTCGTGCGCGTCGGCGTCCCAGAGGCCGGGTTGCACACCGTTCGGCACGACCACCGCGTCGACGCCCTCCGCGGCGAGCACCCGCCGGAGCGGCTCGGTGGACACCACGACCGCATCGGCGGACCGCACCACGCGGTCGACGGCGGCGAGGCGGTCGGGGTCGTACTCGGCCTGCGCCAACCGGGCACGGGCCTCCGGGGTGAAGAAGTCGTCGTCGACCTCCGCGACGACCCGGGTGCCCTCCCGCGCTGCGCGGGCGAGGGCGGCGTCGAGCGCGGCGAGCGGGAACGCGTCGCGCTGCACCAGGAGCACGTCGAGGTGCGCGGTGTCGGAGCCGTCCGCCCAGCGCACCGGGTCCACCTGCGCGACCCGTGCAGCGCCGGAGGCGGCGAGTGCGGTCATCCTGCCGGTCACGCGGACGTGCGCGGAAGCGGGGTGCACGCCACCTGCGCCGTGCACGACGAAGCCGACGAGCGGCGGGGTCGGAGCGGACGGGGTCGGAGCGGACGGGGTCGGGGTGGTCCGCCCCAGGAGACGGGCGACGGTCGACCGGAGGGCTGCCATGGCCCCATCGTGGCACGCGGGCACATGAGGCTGCATAGACTTGGCAGTCTGTGCGCCCACGTAGGATGGTCGCCGACTTCCCACACCCGGATCACCGCGCCGGCCGACGACACCAGGGACCCACCGACTCGTGAAACTGTTCGTCCAGATCCCCTGCCTCAACGAGGAGCAGACGCTCCCCTCGGTCCTCGAGACGATCCCGACCTCGATCCCGGGCATCGACGAGATCGAGGTCCTGATCATCGACGACGGTTCGACCGACCGCACGGTCGAGGTCGCGAAGGCGCACGGCGTCCGGCACTTCGTCCGGCACACCACCAACATGGGCCTCGCACGCTCGTTCCGCGACGGCGTCGACTACGCGCTCCTGCACGGTGCGGACATCGTCGTGAACACCGATGGTGACAACCAGTACCCGCAGGCGCACATCACCGAGCTCGTGCAGCCGATCCTGCGCGGCGAGGCCGACATCGTCATCGGTGACCGGCAGACCCGCACCATCGAGCACTTCTCCGGCTTCAAGAAGGCCATGCAGCAGTTCGGCTCCTGGGTCGCCAGCCGGGCCGCGGGCCTCGACCTGCCGGACGCCGCGAGCGGGTTCCGCGCGTACTCGAAGTACTCGCTCATCCGGCTCAACATCGTCACGCGCTTCAGCTACTGCATGGAGACCATCGTCCAGGCGGGCTACAAGCGCCTGGCGATCGCCAGCATCCCGATCACGACCAACGCGAAGACCCGCGAATCGCGGTTGTTCAAGAACATCTGGCAGCACATGTTCCAGTCCGGGTCGGCGATCGCCCGCGTGTACCTCATGTACCGCCCGATGGCCCTGTTCGCCTGGGTCAGCGCGATCTTCGGCGTCGCCGGGCTCATCCCCTTCGTCCGGTACCTGGTGCTCCTCTGGACCGACAGCGGCGGCAACCACCTGCAGTCGCTCATCCTCGGCATGGTGCTGATGATCAGCGCCCTGCTCTCGATCACCATCGGTGTGGTCGCGGACCTGACCCGGTTGAACCGGACGCTCGCCGAGGAGCAGCTCGACCTGCAGAAACTCGCGCGGTACGGGGACTGAGCGCCTCCTCC
This sequence comes from Curtobacterium sp. MCBD17_008, assembly GCF_003234475.1. NCBI lineage: Bacteria > Bacillati > Actinomycetota > Actinomycetes > Micrococcales > Microbacteriaceae > Curtobacterium > Curtobacterium sp. MCBD17_008. Next base: position 9,290 of record NZ_QKTK01000001.1, read on the forward strand.
CCGGCGGCACGCCTCCCCCACTAGACTGCTGGCCGACCGCCGTCGGCTCCTCCGCCGACGCCCATCGGCCACCGAAAAGGAAACCAGCGTGAAGATCCTCGTCACCGGAGGGGCCGGCTTCATCGGCTCCAACTTCGTCCGTCGGACCCTGGAGGACGCCTACCCGGGTCTCGAAGGCGCCGAGGTCGTCGTCTACGACGCCCTGACCTACTCGGGCAACCTGGAGAACCTCGCCCCGGTGGCCGACTCCCCCCGCTACACCTTCGTGCAAGGCGACATCCGCGACGCCGCGAAGCTCGACGAGGTCGTCCCGACGGTCGACGCCATCGTGCACTTCGCCGCCGAGTCGCACGTCGACCGGTCGGTCCGCGACTCCGGGATCTTCGTCGAGACGAACGTCGTCGGCACCCAGCGCCTGCTCGACGCGGCCCTGCGCCACGGCACCGAGCGCTTCGTGCACGTCTCGACCGACGAGGTCTACGGCTCGATCAGCGAGGGCTCCTGGGCCGAGGACCGTCCGCTCGAGCCGAACTCGCCGTACTCGGCGTCGAAGGCCGGCAGCGACCTCCTCGCCCGCAGCTACCACCGCACGCACGGGCTGAACCTGTCGATCACGCGCTGCTCGAACAACTACGGCCCGTACCACTTCCCCGAGAAGGTCATCCCGCTCTTCGTCACGAACCTCATCGACGACCGGCACGTGCCGCTCTACGGCGAGGGCGACAACGTCCGTGACTGGCTGCACGTCGACGACCACACGCGCGGCATCGCGATGGTCCTGACCCGCGGTCGCGCGGGCGAGATCTACAACATCGGCGGCGGCACCGAACTCACGAACAAGGAGCTCACGCAGCTCCTCCTCGACGCCACCGGCAAGGACTGGTCCTACGTCGACCGCGTCGCCGACCGTCTCGGGCACGACCTGCGCTACTCGGTCGACATCTCGAAGATCCAGGCCGAGCTCGGCTACGAGCCGCAGGTGCCGTTCGAGCAGGGTCTGGCCGACGTGGTGCAGTGGTACCGCGACAACCGCGCCTGGTGGGAGCCGCTCAAGGAGCGCGCGGCCATCGCATGACCCGGTACCTGATCACCGGGGCGGCCGGCATGCTCGGCCAGGACCTGCAGCAGGCGCTCGCCGGTCGTGACGTCACCGCGCTGTCCCGGGCCGACCTCGACATCACCGACCAGGACGCAGTGGCCGCCGCCGTCGCCGGACACGACGTCGTCGTCAACGCCGCCGCGTACACCAAGGTCGACGACGCCGAGTCGCACGAGGACGACGCCGCCGCGGTGAACGCGCGGGGGCCGGCGGTGCTCGCCGACGCCGCGGTCGCTGCCGGTGCCCGGCTCGTGCACGTGTCGACCGACTACGTGTTCGACGGCAACGGGACGTCGCCCTACCGCGAGGACGAGCCGACCGATCCGATCGGCGCCTACGGCCGCACGAAGGCCGCCGGCGAGGCAGCGGTCCGCCGCATCGCTCCCGACTCGTCCATGGTCATCCGGGCCGCCTGGCTCTACGGTGCCGGCGGTCCGAACTTCGCGAAGACCATGATCCGGCTCGCCGGGTCGCACGAGACCGTGAGCGTCGTCACCGACCAGGTCGGGCAGCCGACCTGGACCGGCGACCTCGCCCGTCAGATCGTCGCGATGCTCGACGCCGAGGTCCCCGCGGGGATCTACCACGGCACGAACGGCGGGCAGGCGTCCTGGTACGACTTCACCCGTGCGATCTTCACCGAGGTCGGCCTGGACCCGGAACGCGTCCGGCCGACGGACAGCTCCGCGTTCGTGCGGCCCGCGCCGCGACCGGCGTACAGCGTGCTCGGGCACGACGCCTGGGCGCGGGTCGGGGTCCCGGCGATGCGGGACTGGCGGGAGGCCCTGCACGCGGCCGCCGAGGCCGGTGTCCTGACGGCCTGACGGCACACCACCGCGACACACACGAGCGGGGCGCCCGACCGACAGGTCGGGCGCCCCGCTCGTGTGCTGTGGTGCGCGGAGCGGTCGGGCGGACGCCGACCCGGCCGCGCACTCGCGGCGACCGGCGCTCCTCGACGTTCCCGGGCCTCCCGGCCGGCTGTCGGGTCGTCCGTCAGCCCGCGACGCGGAAGGTCATGTCCGCACGGACCTGCCGACCGTTGTCCGCGATGAACTGCAGTCGGGTCGTGCCCGCACGGGTCGGTGTCCCGGTGATCGTCTGCGACGCCGAGTCCCAGGTCAGCCCGGCCGGCAGCGGCTTCGAGAACGCCGTGACGATCGCGGGGAACGGGCTCTCCGCCTGCAGCTGGACCGATGCCGGCTCCCCGACCCGCAGGGACACGGTCGACGGGACGTCGAGCTGCGGCGGCAGCTTGACCTCGACGTTGCGGGTGTAGTTCAGCGTGTTGTCGTAGCTCGCGGCGGTGGTCAGGGTGCACTTCACGCCGTTGTCGCCCGGGTAGTAGAGCCCGACGCGCTTCGTGCAGCTGTTCGTCTCGATGCCCGGCTGGGTCCCGGACGTGATGGTGACCGGCACCGCGTCGTCCCCGTCGACCCACTCCGAGTACTCGGACGCGGCCAGGACTGTGTCCTCGATGACCATGCCGTTGATGCCCGCGCGGGTGAAGTCGGTGTCGGACAGCCGGGCACCCGTCAGGTCGGCCTTCGTCAGGTCGGCCTCGCGGAAGCGTGTGCCGGTCAGGTCGGCGCCGGTCAGGTCCGCGCCGTACAGGATGGCGCCGCTCAGGTCGGCGCCGCTCAGGTCCGCGCCCGACAGGTCGGCCAGGCGCAGGTCCACCCCGGCCAGGTCCTGACCGGCCAGGTCGTCGCCAGCGCACTCGCTGTGCTCGCTCGTGGACGCGCCGGGCACGATGCGGCAGGCGCCCACGGTGTGCACGCTCGGTGCCGACAGGAACTCGTACGCGACGGCCAGCACGACGAGCAGGACGACGACGAGCGCGATCGACCAGTGCAGGCGCGTCAACCGTGGTCGGACGGACCCGGTCCGGGTGGTGGAGCCGTCGCCGGCCTCCGGTGCGATCGCGTCGCTCAGGTCGGGCCCGGGGGGCATCGGTCGGTCGTCGGTCATGAGGACACCCCCGTCAGGAAACCGGGCAACAGGTGGAGGGCCATCGGCGTGTACCAGGACTCGCCCCGCGCGTAGGTGAAGAAGGCCACGGGTCCCGCGTACGTGACGAGCACGACGACGGCGAGGACCGCTGCCGGCACCGCGACCGTCCGGCGCAACCCCGGGGGCAGGGTCCGCCAGAGCGCGACCGCCGCGAGCACCGCGAACGCGAAGACGAGCGGCAGCACCGGGATGAGGTAGCGGCCGGAGAAGGCGTACTCGTTGTCCAGCCGCAAGAACGTCCGCAGGTTGAACAGGAACATCGCGACCACGTAGCTGCCGGCGACGACCATGCCCCAGATCAACGCCCGGGTACGCACGAGCGACCGGAAGGACACCAGGGTCGCGATCACGGCGATGACGAACGTGAGGGCGCCGGCGACCTGCACCCACGTCTCGACCTGCCAGGTCGTGTTCCGGCCCCGGTAGAAGAACATGCTCTGGAAGTAGGCGCTGATCCAGCTGCCCACGAACTCGAACACGTCGAACGGGGTCTGCGGCACCTGGTCGGCGATCGCCAGGTCGTGCGTCCGCTCCGCCCAGTAGTTGCGGCGGTAGATGTCGAAGGACAGGCACTCCTGGTGCGTGTGCAGCTTCGGGCAGGACGGGTTGAACTGGCCGTACAGCAGCAGGTTGCCGCCGATCCGTTCGACGAGCACCGCCATCGTCACGACGAAGAGCGCGGACCAGAGCGCCGAGGTCACCGGGTGCTCGACGAACGCCCGCCGGAACCGCTGCAGGGGGTGGGCGAAGGTCCGGAGCCCGTCGCGCTGCACGACGAGGACGACCGCCACCGCGACCGCGACGAGCACGAACGGAACGAACGTGTACTTGACGACGATCGCGGTCGCGCCGAACACGAGTGCCCGGAACAGGTCGGCGTACCCCTGTGCGCTCGACCGGATGAGCCGCGCGCAGTACAGCAGACAGAGGAAGAACAGCGTGTTCGCCGGGGTGTCGTAGGTGACGGCGGCGGCCTGCCACTCGTAGCGGCCGGTCCCGGCGAGCAGGAGGACGACGAGGGTGGCGACCCAGAGGGACATGCCCATCGAGCGGACCAGGCGGTGCACCACGAGGAGCCCGGCGGCTGCGATCAGGACGTTGAGGAAGCGGAGGGCCACGACGATGACGGAGTAGGGCGCGCCGACGTCGAGCATCGCCTTCACCGGGAAGCTCGTCACGTAGTAGTAGACGTAGCTCGGGAAGCGCTCGATTTCCCCCATCGACAGCAGCTGCGCGGGTGCGTCGGTGATGACCGGCCCGGCCCAGACGCTGCGGCCCGCGTAGTACAGGATGTTCGCGATGTGCCGGTTCTCGTCCGGGGCGATGGTGCCGACGTACGGCACGTGCCCGACGCCGTCGACGACCGGCATGTGGATCGCCACCGACAGCACCGCCCCGACGACGACGAAGAGTGCGATGGTGACGCGGGTCGTCCAGGAGTTCTCGAGGAGCCGGACGAGCCGGTTGACGTCGGTCAGGCCGCGGAGGTGCCGCGGTGCGATCGTGGTTGTCAAGGGTCCCCTTCAGTCCGTTCAACTCTAACGAACGACACGTCGTCGGCAGAACCGGGCCGAGGAGGTCGCTCCGGTCCGGCTGGTAGGGTCGGGGTCCGTTCACCAGCACCACGAGGAGCCGCCCATGCCCACACTCCGCGTGATCGTGGACCAGGTGATCGCACCGGTCCCCGGCGGGATCGGCCGCTACGCGGAGGAACTCACCCGGCAGCTCGTCGCCACCGCGCCGGACGGTTGCGACGTCGAGGCCGTCGTCTCCGCGGCGTCCGGAGCGGAGCTCCAGCGGCTCCGCACACTGCTCCCGGGTCTGAGCGGGCTGCAGCGGCTCGCCCTCCCCCGACGGGAACTCGCACTGGCCTGGCAGGCGGGTCTCGCCCACGGCGCCTCCGCCGGCATGGTGCACGCCCCGAGCGTCCTGGCACCCCTGGTCAAGCACGACCGGTTCCAGGACCTCGGCCACCAGACCGTCGTCACGGTGCACGACACCGTGCCCTGGACGCACCCGGAGACGCTCACCCCGCGCGGCGTGCACTTCCACAAGGCCATGGTGAAGCGGGCGTGGCGGCACGCCGACGCGGTCGTGGTCCCCACGCACGCGGTCGCGGCCGACCTCAACGCCATCCACCGGTTCGACGACCGGATCCGGGTCATCGGCGGCGCACCGGGCGGACGGCTCACGGTCCCCGTCGACGCGGACCTGCGGGCGGAACGCCTCGGCCTGCCCGAACGCTACGTCCTCGCCGTCGGGACACTCGAGCCGCGCAAGGGCCTCGCGTACCTGATCGAGGCGATGGCGCACCCCGACGCGCCCACCGACGTCCCGCTCGTGATCGCCGGCCCCGACGGCTGGGGCGACGTCGACGTGCACGGCACCGCCGAGCGGGTGGGTCTGGCTCCCGAGCGCGTCAAGGTGCTCGGGCGGGTGGACGACGCCGACCTCGCCGTCGCGTACGACCGCGCGTCGGTGTTCGTGTTCCCGAGCCTCGCCGAGGGCTTCGGGCTGCCCGTGGTCGAGGCGATGAGCTTCGGCACCCCGGTCGTGCACTCCGACGACGCGGCCGTGCGCGAGGTCGCCGCCGACGCGGGCGTCACCGTCGCCCGGAACGCGCTCGAGAGCTACCCGGAACGACTCGCGCAGGCGGTGTACCAGGTGGTCAAGGACCCGACCCTCGCCGCCCGGCTCGCGGTGGCCGGCCCGGACCGTGCCCGGATGTTCACCTGGCAGGACTCCGCCAACGAGGTCTGGCAGCTGCACGCCGACCTGTGACCGCACCGGGCACGCCGGCACGCGCGGTCGCCCGGCGTGGTGCTCGGGTCACGGGACGGCATCGCTTCCGTCGACGGCCGTGTCGGGTTCCCGGACGGCGCCGACCGGCTGCCATCATCGCTGGCATGAGCCGATCTCGTCGCACCCCGGTCCTCCTCACCTCGTTGACGCTCGCCGTCGGGCTGACGACCGTGCTGACCGCGTGCGCCGGTCCGGACCAGCCCGCGCCGACGCGGTCGGCGAGTGCGACCAGCACGCGGACCGCGACGCCGACCAGCACCCCCTCCGCCTCGGCCCCGACCGCCCCCGCGCCGACGACCGGGGGCGACGGCGCGTCCGCGGCGCCGGAAACCGGTGGCACCGCGCCCTCGACCGGTACGGGCGACGGCGGCGGTCAGAGCGACGGCAGCGGCCAGGGCACGGGCAACGGGAGCGGTGTCGACACCCCGGTCAGCGTGGACTGGTCGACGGTGACGGCCCAGGGCATCGCCGCGGCGGGCGGCGGCACCGTGGTCTCCCTCGCCGGCTCGGGTGACCAGTGGACCGTCCTGGTCGCGGGTCCGGACGGGTCGCTGACCCAGTCGGTCGTCTCCGCGACGCTGGGTCGCGTGACCTCGGGCCCGTTCCCCAAGGACGCCGACGCTGCCACGAAGGCCGCCAACGTCGCACGGACGGCGAACCTGCAGACCCGGGCGGACGCCGCCGCGGAAGCGGCGACCGGTGCCGTCGCGGGGAGCACCCTGAGCTCGCTCACGCTCGCGGGCACGGCGGCGGCGCCCTCGTGGACCGCCACGGTCAGCGCGTCCGGCACCACGAGCACCGTCCGCGTCGACGGCAGGACGGGCGCCGCCAGCGTCGGCTGACGCCGGGACACCACCGGGAGGCGCGCCCACCGTCGAGCGCACCGCCCCACTGTCGCCGGCCCAGCACGCGCCGCGCCGGACGTGCGCGGCGCGCGGACGTGCGGCGGGCCTCCCGTCCGGCTCCCGCTCCCCGGCGGACGCCGGTCCTGGCCGCTGGCCGCGGCGAGCACCCCGGACGACGGACACGCCCGGTACCATCGCTGCCGGAACGGCGGCGATCAGGGCCGCCACGACCGCAGCGACGACGCTGCGTCCTGGGGAGGACGACATGGGAACTCGACCACGCTTCCGTCGACGGTCCACGCTCGGGTTGACGCTCGTCTGTGCGTCGGCACTGGTCGGCGGGCAGGTGCTCGTGCCGGGCCTCGGCGCCGGCGCCGAGGCCGCCGGTGCGGCGACCGCGCCGGCCACGGCGACCACCGTCGCCGCCACCACGGGCCGGCCCGACCCGTCACTCGCGACGATGGACGCCGTCGGCGACCACGCGATGGGTGCGAGCATCGCAGCGCACGCGGCCCAGACCGGTGACGCCGCCGGCCGGGCCACGACCGTGCCGCAGGGGACGGTCGCACCCGAGTCGACGACCGCGGCCGGCGGCCCGCCCCCGGGCAAGGTGCAGGGCATGGACGTCAGCGCGTGGCAGCCCGACGTCGACTTCCGCGCCGCCTACCGCAACGGCGCGCGGTTCGCCTACGTGAAGGCGACCGAGGGCGTCACCTACCAGAGCCGGACGTACGTGCAGCAGTACGAAGCGGCGCGCGCAGCGGGGCTCGTCCGCGGCGGCTACGTCTACGCGCAGCCGAGCCAGGCCAGTGGGCGCGCGACCGCCGAGTTCTTCTTCAAGTCCATGGGCCAGTGGAACCCGGACGGGTGGACGCTGCCCCCGTTGCTCGACATCGAGTACGGCAGTGCCGCGCAGGGCACCTGCTACGGCCTGAGCTGGGAGCGGATGCGCACCTGGATCCGGAGCTTCTCGGACACCGTGCACCAGCGGACCGGTCGCTACCCGGCGATCTACACCACCACCGACTGGTGGAAGCAGTGCACCAACAACAGCATCCGGTTCGCCTCGAACCCACTGTTCGTCGCGATCTACCCCGTGCACGACTTCACCTCGCCGGGCACGCTCGGCCGGAGCTGGAAGCGGTGGACGTTCTGGCAGTGGGCCGCGAGCGGGGTGTTCCCCGGCGACCAGGACGTCTACTGGTCGTCGATGTCGAACCTGCGCGCGTTCGCCGCCAAGCGGGAGTGAAGGCGGGCCGCGCTGCGCCGCCGCCGCCGGCTCAGAGTGCGTCGCGCAGCGCCTGCGCCTTCCGCTCGACGACCTGCTCGAGGTCGGCCGCGTGCTCGCGCAGGGCTGCCGCGACCGCTGGGTCCGTGGAGCCTATGATCCGTGCGGCGAAGAGCCCCGCGTTGGCGGCACCGTTGATCGCCATCGTCGCGACGGGGATGCCCGCCGGCATCTGCACGATCGACAGCAGCGAGTCGAGACCGTCGAGACGAGCGAGCTGCACCGGCACGCCGATGACCGGCAGCGTGGTGACCGAGGCCACCATGCCCGGGAGGTGCGCGGCGCCCCCGGCCCCGGCGATGACGACCTGGATCCCGCGGTCGGCGGCCTCCCGTCCGAAGCGGATCATCTTGTCGGGCGTGCGGTGTGCGGAGACCACGTCGGCCTCGAAGGGGATGCCGAGCGCGTCGAGGGTCTCGGCGGCTGCGCGCATGGTGGGCCAGTCGGAGTCCGAGCCCATGATGATCGAGACGAGCGGTGCGGCGGTGGTGTCGGTCACCCGTCGAGCCTAGCCGCGCGGCTCCCCTGCCAGCGGCATCGTCTCCGCCGGGCGGTGAGCGGTCTGCGGTGCGCGCGGTCAGCGGACCCGGACCGTGTGGCAGCACGGTCTGCGGTCCGCGCGGTCAGCGGACCCGGACCGTGTGGCAGCCGAGCGACCGGTCGCCACCGGCCCCGATGCCCGTCACCGTGACGCAGACCGAGCGCCGCCCGGTCACGGCCGGCACCACGGCCGAGAAGCCGTGCGCCGTCCCGACGCCGTAGGAGCGGTCGACGTCCGCGCGCTCCGCGTCCGCGGTCACCGTGACGGCGGGACGACCCGAGACCCGGACGACGACCGCGGTGGCGCGGTCGGTCCGCTCCCGGTCGAAGGCCCAGCCGGAGACGGTGACCCTGCGGTGGCTCGCGGACACGACCTGCTCGAGCCGTGCGCGGGGCGCACTCGCGGCCACCACCACCCGCGTGCAGGTCCCCGTCGTGTCCGCGCCCGGGCCGACGTTGGTCGCACGGGCGCAGACCGTGTGCGTGCCGGCGCCCGCCGGGACGACGGCGTCGAAGCCGTGCGCGGTGCCGAGTCCCGCGAACGCCATCACGTCCGGGCGGGACCGGTCCGCGGCCACACTGCGGACGGCCTTCCCGCCGACGAGCAGTGCGGTCTGCACCGGGCTCGTCGGGTCGTCGGCGTCGGCGGCCCACCCCCGGACGCGGATGCCGCCCGCCACGACCGTCGCGGACTCGAGCACGACCGCGGGGTCGTGCCCGGTGACGCTCACCGTCTGGCACCCGAGCCGGGTGGTGACCCCCGCGACGGAGGTGGTGCTGACGCAGACCTCGTGACTCCCCGCAGCGGCGGGGAGCGTCAGGTCGTAGCCGTGGTCGGCGCCGACGCCGTAGGAGTCCGCGACGTCCTGCCGTGGCCGGTCGGCCGTCGTCGTGCCGGCGGTGGACCCGTCGACCCACACCCGGACGGGCAGCGGCGTCGTCGACGCCGTCTGGTCCGCCGCCCAGCCCGAGACACGGACGGTGGAGACACCACCGTCGACGCGGTCGACCGTCCCGATGGCGCTGGACGTCGTGGCGGTCGCGAGCGCGGCGTTCGCCACCAGGGCCTGTGCGTACGCGGAGTACCACTTGCCCGCTGCCGGTCCGCCGTTGCACGTGCCGTCGCTCGCGCCGGGTGTCTTCACCCAGAGCAGCGCGTCGAGTGCGGTGCCGTCCGTGACCACCCGCGGTGCGGTGCCCAGGCCGGCGCCCGGCGCGTTGCACCAGGTGCCGCGCCAGCCCTGCCCGTTCCGCGACGTGTCGATCACGTAGTGCGCGCCGCCGGTGAGCGCCGACACCTTCTGCGCGTACGCCTGCTCCTGCGCCGTCGGGTAGTAGTTGGCGACGTTGGTCGAGAACCCGCGCGCGTCCTGCACACCGGCCCGCTGCAGTCGCGCGGCCATCGTCGTCGGGGGCACCCAGTTCGAGTTGCCGGCGTCGAGGTAGGCGGGAACACCCGCCGCGGTGAAGGCGGCGACCGTGCGGGAGAGGATCCGGTAGCGCTGCTCGTCGAGCGTGGAGGTGCACGCCGCGTTGCTCAGCATCGCCAGCGAGTCCGGCTCGACGACCACCGCGGCCCGCTTGCCGGCCAGTCGGGCGACGATCTGGTCGACCCAGCCGTCGTACGAGCGCTCGTCGAAGCCACCCGCCGAGTAGCCGCCGCAGTCCCGGTCCGGGATCGCGTACACGACGAAGACCGCGGTCGTGCCGTTCGCCGCGGCGCCGGCGGTGGCGGTGTCGATCGTCTTCGTGAGCACCGAGCCCGTCGACCACTCGCCCAGCCAGGTCGCCACCGGGTACTGCGCGATGGTCGCCGCGGCGCGGGCACCGGCCGGGTCGGTGGTCTGCAGTGCGGTCGCGGCCTTCGCCGCCTCGCTCGTCGGGGAGCGGTACTGTCCGGCGCCGTAGAGCTGTGTCGACGTGGCCGTGCGCACGTCACGTGTCGCCGAGACCGCGGGGTCGGCCGGGACGACGGCGCCGACGAGCGACACGGCGGCCATGGCGGCGGCGGCGCCGACGACCAGGCGCGGGACGGAGGAGACGCGACGGAGGGTGCGGCGGGACACGGTGGGCTCCAGGACGGCGGACACGGACCGTCTCATCGCACCACTCCGGCCGGCACCTGACGAGTTCCCAGACCGGGTGCCACCCGCGCGGGTGACGTCGACGCGGGCGGCCCGCGAGTTCCCGTCCGACCGTCAGTCGTCGAAGTGCGCCGCGGCCGCCCGGGCCCGGTACACGACGTCGTCGACGTCCTGTCCGACGACCGTCACGTGGCCGACCTTGCGCCCCGGACGCGGGTCCTTGCCGTAGAAGTGGTACTTCGCCTCGGGGAACGCCTCGAGCGCCGCCGGGTAGCGAGCGGCCAGGTCACCGTCGGCGGGACCACCGAGCACGTTCACCATGACCGCGGCCGGCGCGTGCATCCCCGTCGCACCGAGCGGCAGGTCGAGGACCGCGCGGAGGTGCTGTTCGAACTGGCTGGTCGTCGCGCCGTCGATCGACCAGTGGCCGGTGTTGTGCGGCCGCATGGCGAGCTCGTTGACCAGGATCCGCTCGTCGTCGGTCTGGAACAGCTCGACCGCCAGCACACCGGTGACGCCGAGTTCCTCGGCGATCCGGACCGCGAGCGACTCGGCCTCGTCCGCGAGCCGCCCGGCACTCGCCGGTGCCGGCGCGATGACCTCCGCGCACACGCCGTCGCGCTGCACGGTCTCGACGAGCGGCCAGGCGACGACCTGCCCGGAGGGGCGCCGGGCGACGGACTGCGCGAGTTCCCGGGTGAACGGTACGAGCTCCTCGACGAGCAGGGCCTGCTCGGAGGCCGACTCGGCCACGGCGAGGAACCAGTCGTCGACGTCCGACGGGTCGTGGACCACCCGGACGCCCTTGCCGTCGTAGCCGCCGCGCGGCGTCTTCACGACCGCACGGCCGCCGTGCTCGTCGAGGAACGTGCGGAGCTCGGCCGCGTCGTGCACGACGGCCCAGTCCGGGACGGGCACGCCGAGGGCGGTCAGCCGGGTGCGCATCACGATCTTGTCCTGCGCCACCGCGAGCGCGTCCGGCCCCGGGTGCACAGCGACACCGGCGTCGACGAGCGTGCGGAGGACGTCCTGCGGCACGTGCTCGTGGTCGAAGGTCAGGACGTCGACGTCCCGCGCGAACGCGAGCACGGTCGCCGCATCACGGTGGTCGCCCTCCGCGGTGGCAGCGATCGCGGCGGACATGCCGGGACCCTCCGCGAGCACCCGGATGTCCAGACCGAGTTCGACGGCCGCGGGGACCATCATCCGGGCGAGCTGCCCTCCACCGACGACTCCGACGCGCAACGCCATCCTGTGTGTTCCTTCCGCCGTTCCCCGCGTGCTCCGGAGACCCGCTCGACTACACTCCTCCGAGGCCGATCGTCGATCCGCCTCGTCCCGACCCCGCTGGTCGGCCAGCGACAACTCTACGGACCAGGAGACCCCGTGCGCCGACTCATCGCACAGCTCGCGCGCTTCGGCGTCGTCGGAGCGGTCGGCTTCGTCGTCGACTTCTCGGTGTTCAACCTCCTCCGCGCCACCGTCCTCTCCCCCGAGCACGTCCACTCCGGGCCGTTCTGGGCGAAGGTCGTCTCCACGGCCGTCGCGATCGTCGTGAACTGGGTCGGCAACCGCTACTGGACGTTCCGGCACCAGCGCCGTTCGGTGGCCGCACGCGAGGGCGTCGAGTTCGTGATCGTCTCCCTCGGCGGCATGGTGATCTCGCTCGGCTGCCTCGGCGTCTCCCACTACGTGCTCGGCTTCACCTCGGCGCTCGCGGACAACGTCTCGGGCAACGTCATCGGACTCGCGCTCGGCACGGTGTTCCGCTTCTGGCTCTACAAGGTCTGGGTATACCACCCCGACCGCGTCGAGCAGGAGACCGCGCGACGCAGCACGGCCGGCACCGAGCCGGAGCGCGAACGGATGTCGGTCCGGGAGGGCTGACCGCCCGGCCAGGGCCCCATCGCGACGGTCCGCGTCGTGCTCTTCCGGCAGCCCCGAGGCGGCCGGACCGTAGGATGGCCCGGTGCTGACGACGACCGGACGCCGAGCCGACCACCCGCCCGCGACCCGGGCGGAACGGATCGCCGTGGCCGTCGTGACGGTGACCTTCGGCCTCTGGCTGCTCGTCTGGGCCCTCGTCGTCCCGGTCTTCCAGGCACCGGACGAGACCGCCCACATCGACGCGACCGTGCACCTGGCGATCGGCGATCCGTGGGTCGCGCCCGGCGAGATGCACGTCCTCAACGCCGTGCAGGCCGCCGCCGCACAGCAGGCGACCCTGCCGAAGTCCGAGTGGTCTGACTTCGCGGAACTGCTCGGCGGCGCTCCGGGCGAGTCGAGCACCGTGGACCAGATGACGCAGCACCCCCCGACCGCCTACCTCGTCGGTGCCGTCGTCCTCAAGGCGCTGCACTTCGCCGACCTCCGCTGGGACCACGCCGTCCTCGCCCTCCGGCTGGTGGACGTGGCCGCGGTGACCCTGCTGCCGCTGCTGACCTGGGCCTCCGTCCGTCGGCTCACCCGGTCCCCGCGGGCCGCGCTGATCGGTGCGCTCGCGCTCTTCGCCACCCCGCAGCTCGCCTCGATCGCGTCCTCCGTCTCGAACGACGCCCCGGTGATGCTGTTCGCCGGCGTCGTCGTCTGGCTGTCCGTGCGGCTGCTCACGGGCGACCTGGGGTGGCGCACGACGGTCGCGCTCGGCGTCACGCTCGGCGCCCTCATCTGGATCAAGGGGACGGGCCTGCCCGCGGTCCCCTTCGTGGCGCTGGTCGCGCTCGTCGCCGGTGCCGGGGCGCTGACGCTGCGTCGCCGAGTGCTCCGCACCGTCGTCACCGTCGGCGTCGCGGGTCTCATCGGGGCGTGGTGGTGGCTGCACAACATCGTCACGTACGGACGCGTGCAGCCGAACGGCTACACCGCCATGCGACCGCCCAAGGACTTCCCGCCCGGCGAGCACCCGACCCTCGCGCACTTCCTCGACGTCAGCTGGGGCACGCTCGCCAGGACCTTCTGGGGCAGCCCCGGGATCAAGGCGCAGGTGAGCATCGGTGACCTGCTGACGAGTCTGCTGACGCTGGTCGCGCTGGTCGTCGTCCTCGCCTTCGCCTTCCGACGCGCCCCCGACCGGCGCACCGTGCTGGTGCTCGCCGTGTTCCCGGCGCTCCTCATCGGCATCCAGACGTACACGAGCGCCCACGCCTACCTGACCACGACCGAGGTCGCCGCAACCCAGGGACGCTACTACTTCCCGGCGATCGTCTGCCTCGTGGCCCTCAGTGCGGTGGCCTGGCGCCGCCTCGCGCCCCGCGGTCGCGCGGGCGACGGCCTGGCGGTCGGGCTCGCGGTGGTGCTGCCCGGCATCGGGCTCTACGGCCTCGGCGTCGTCGCGAGCTGGTTCTGGAACGCCGCTCGGTCCCCCCCTGACCGCCGCCGGCGTCGCCCGGTACGAGGCGCTCGGCCCGGTGCCACCGGCGCTCGTCGCGGTCGTGCTGCTGCTCGTCGTGGCGGGTCTCGTCGCGACGGTGGTCGCGGTCGTCCGGACGGGAGGCCCGACCCGCCTCCCCGACGCCGCCGAGCGCACGACGACGGTCGTCTAGACCGACGCTCCGCCGAGCGCCCGGCACGGAGCCCGCCGCCGAGCACCCGGCACCGAGCACCCGGAGCGGAGCGGAACTGCTGACCGGGGTCGCCCGACGCGGCGCCGCTCAGTGGCCGGGCGCCGGCTCCACGTCGGCGGGTCCGACCTCGTCCTCGTGGCGTCGCCGCGCGAACCACGTCGGGACCGCCGCCGTCAGCAGGAACAGTGCGTCGACCGCGAGGCTCCAGACACGGGTGACGACCACGACCACGAGCGCGATCGGCACCGGCATGACGAGGCCGAGCAGCAGCGCCTGGACGCCCTCGCGGACGCCGAGCCCGCCCGGGGCGAACACCGCGAGCATACTGATGGCCGACGCCATGCTCGCGGCACCGATGACGAACGCGGCGTCGCGCACGTCGAGTCCCGGGTAGACCGCGAGCGTGATGAAGTAGTACGCCGTGCCGGACAGCACCGCGCCGGCCACGTAAAGACCGGCGCCACCGAGGACGGTCCCCAGGTTCGGCGCGACATCGGCGTCGAGCGGCGGACGGCGGAGGATCCGCAGTGCCGTGCTGATGAGGAAGACGAACACCTTCGGGACGAGGCACACGACGCACCCGACGAAGGCGACGACCATCAGCACGATGATCCACGGGTCCAGCTCGTGCGTCCTCGGGTCGATGAGCAGCAGGACGAGCGCGAGCGCGAGCGTGGCCGCGATCTGCAGTGCGCCCTCGAGCAGGCCGCTGACCCCGAGACGGGCGCGCGAGACGCCGTGCTTCGACGCGAAGTACACCTTGCCGATGATCCAGGTCGCGGCGCCCGGGATGTAGCGACCCATCCAGGACTTCGCGTAGACGAACGTCAGCGCGACGCCGCTGCCCTGCAGACCGGTGGCACCGAGCCGACGGAGCAGGAAGAACCAGATCCCGACGCCCCAGTAGCGGAAGCCGAGGCTGATCGCCGTCGCGACCGCGACCCACCACCAGTTCCACCGGATGCCGGCGAGCTGGCCCCAGTCGACACTGCGGACGTAGAGGAACAGGAAGAGCGCGAGCAGGACGTAGAAGACGATCGGGGCCGCGCGCCGCAGGACCTTCTTGGTCGTCGGACTCACGCGCCGCCCCCGGTGCCGCGCGCGAAGTCGGCGTGCAGCGCGTCGGTCATCCGGGTCACTCCGGCGGCGAGGTCGGTGACGACCCGGTCACGGTGCTCGTCGAGGTCCTCGAGCGACGCGACGACGTCGGCGACGAACGTCGGCGTGAGGGCGTCCTCGATCGGGCGGGCGTAGCGCTGCTGGCCGATCTGCTCGAAGAACAGCCGGCCCTTGTCGACGTAGTAGAGGACCGTGGCGGGCACGCCGGCGATGGTCGCGACGATCGCCGAGTGCAGACGGCTGGCGATGAACAGGCGGCTCCGCGACATCAGGCCCGCGTACTCGGCGGGCGAGAAGTCGTCCGCCTCGACGACGAACGTCCGGTCGCCGTGCCGCATGCCGGCGATGACCTCGCGGGCGAAGGCGGCGTCGCCCTCGGACGCCTCCATGTGCATCGGGTAGAACACGACGTCCGCGTCCCAGCGTTCCACGACGGTGTCGACGAGCTCGGCGAGTGCGGCACGGTAGGTCAGGAGGTCCGCCGACTCCTCCTGGGATCGGCGGAGGGCCTTCGGGATGAAGCGGAACGGGATCCAGCCGCTGCGCTTGTAGTGGAACCAGCGACGCACGCCGATGCCGACCGACCCGTCGAGGCGCTCTGCGGTGAGACCCGTGGCGCGTTCGAGGCGCGCGAGGACGTCGGCGTCGGGAGCGGTGACGGTGCCCACCACGGCCGGGTCGAAGGACGAGATGACCGGCGTCCGCACGCCCCAGGACAGCAGCTTGTCGCGCGACTCCTCGTCGCGCACGATGAACACCTCGGTCAGGTCGACGGTCGCGCGGATGAGCCGCTTGCTGATCGACGCCGTGGTCGGGCCGATGCCCTGGAAGGCGCCGACGACGTGCCGGTTGACCAGGCGCACGAGCAGGAACTTGAGCAGCCAGTACACGAGGCCGAGCTTGTTCGTGTAGTCCTTGAGGATCTCGCCGCCGCCCCACAGGACGACGTCGGCGGTGCGCGCGGCCCGCAGCAGCAGGAAGAGGTCGCCGATGCCCGTGCTGTACGGCGAGATCGGCAGGAAGCGGATGCCGAACCAGGCGCGGTCGCGGTCCGGGTACTGCGAGAGCGACACGATCTCCGCGCCGGGCCAGCGGCGCCGGGCGAGTTCGATGTTCCCGGCGAGGATCGCCCGGTCGCCTCGGTTGTGGGGCGAATCGCTATTGTGGATGAGTACGCGCACGGGTCTCCTGCTCCGGATCCGGCCGCGCCGCACACCGGTCGCGCCGCGGGCCTCCAGCAGGGTACCAACCCGACCAGGGCCGCCCGACCGCGATCGTCCGACGACCGGGAGGTCCCCCCTTGTCCGAACCCGCCCGCCCGGCCACCGCTCGGCCGCGCCTGCTCGTGCTCGCCTCGACGTTCCCGTCGCACCCCGACGACGGCGTCCCCGCGTTCGTGCTCGACCTCGCCCGACAGGAGGCCGTCGAGTTCGACACCGCCGTGCTCACACCGCGCGTCGCGGGTGCCGCCCGCGCCGAGACCGTCGACGGCGTCCGGGTCCGCCGGTTCGCCTACTTCCCGCGACGGTTCGAGGACCTCGCGGACGGCGCGATCCTCGACAACCTCAAGGCCGACCGGAAGCGTGTCCTGCAGGTCCCGGCGCTCGTGGCCGCGCAGTGGCTCGCGGTCCGTCGTGCCGTCCGCGCCGGGAAGCCCGACGTCATCCACGCGCACTGGGCGATCCCGCAGGCCTTCGTCGCGGCGCTCGCGGCCCCGGGCGTCCCCCTCGTCGTCACCACCCACGGCGGGGACGTCTACGCGCTTCGCGCCGCCCCGCTCGTCCGGCTCAAGCAGTGGGTGTTCGGGCGCTCCGCCCACGTCACGACGGTCAACGACGAGATGCGCGAGCGTCTGACGGAGTGGGGCGTGCCGGAGGACCGGTCGAGCGTGATCCCGATGGGCGTCGACCTCGGACCGGCCCGCGCCGCCCGCGAGCAGGCGACCCGCCGACCGGGGCACGTGGTGGCGGTCGGTCGTCTCGTCGAGAAGAAGGGCTTCGGGAACCTCATCGAGGCCCTCCGGGGCGTCGAGGACGTCCCGTGGTCGCTCACCGTCGTCGGTGACGGGCCGTGGCGGGAGCGCCTGGAACGGCAGGCCGCCGGTCTGCCGGTGACCTTCCTCGGGCAGCGCGGCAAGTCGGAGGTGCTCGCCACGCTCGCATCGGCGACCGTGGTCGCACTGCCCTCCGTCGCCGCCGCGAACGGCGACCAGGAGGGACTGCCGGTGACGCTGCTCGAGGCCGCCGCGGTCGGGGCCGCGATCGTCGCGAGCGACCTGCCCGGCATCCGTGAGGTCGTCCGGGACGACCGGTCCGGGCTGCTCGTGGCCCCCGGCGACGTCGACGCCCTGCGGGCCGCGCTCGTCCGGGAGTTGACCGACGACGAGGCACGGACGCGCCACGGGGCAGGCGCTGCCACTGCCGCCGCCGAGTACGCGACGGAGCGGATCGGCGCACGCTACCGCGACGTGCTCCGCTCGGCGCTCCGTGGCGGTCGGCGCTCCGGCTGACCCGGACGTCCTCGGCTGCGGGGCCACCCGACGGTGGTCCCGCAGCCGGTGACCGGTGCTGCGGTCAGCGCCCCATGCCGCGGTAGGTGAAGCCGGCGGCGCGCCAGGCCTCGCGGTCCAGGCAGTTCCGACCGTCGACGACGACCGGCGAGGACACGAGGGCCGCCACCGCCGTCGGGTCGAGTTCGCGGAACTCGTTCCACTCGGTCAGCACGAGCACCAGGTCGGCACCGGTGAGGGCGTCCGTGGCGGTCTCGGCGTAGTCGAGCTCGGGGTGCACGCGGCGTGCGGTGACCACGGCCTCCGGGTCGTACGAGGCGACCGTCGCCCCGAGGTCGCGCAGGCGTGCGGCGATGTCGAGGGCCGGCGAGTCGCGGACGTCGTCGGAGTTCGGCTTGAACGCGAGGCCGAGGACCGCGATCCGCTTGCCCGCGACGGCACCGCCGAGCAGCTCCTGCGCGAGCTCGACGACGTGCGCGCGACGACGGAGGTTCGTGGCGTCGACGTCGGCCAGGAACGCCAGCGACTCGCCGACCCCGAGCTCGTCGGCCCGGGCCTGGAACGCACGGATGTCCTTCGGCAGGCACCCACCGCCGAAGCCGAGGCCGGCGTTCAGGAACTTGCGGCCGATGCGGGCGTCGTGTCCGATGGCGTCGGCGAGCGCCGTGACGTCCGCGCCGACGACCTCGGCGATCTCGGCCATCGAGTTGATGAAGGAGATCTTCGTCGCGAGGAACGCGTTCGCGCTGATCTTCACGAGCTCCGCGGTCGCCAGGTCGACGACCAGGCGCGGGGTGCCGTCGGCGAGGGCCGTGGCGTAGACCTCGTCGAGCGCGGCGACCGCGCGCTGGCCGTCCTCGCCCTCCGGGACGCCGTACACGAAGCGGTCCGGCGTGATGGTGTCCTGCACGGCGAAGCCCTCGCGGAGGAACTCGGGGTTCCAGACGAGCGTGGCACCGGGGACGGCCGCGGTCAGGTCGGCGCCGAGTCGGGCGGCCGTGCCGACGGGCACCGTGGACTTGCCGACGACGAACTCGCCGGCGGAGACGAACGGCGTGAGCGAGGCCATCGCCGCGTCCACGTAGCGGAGGTCGGCGGCGCCGGTCGGGCCCTGCGGGGTGCCGACGGCGAGGAAGTGCACCTGGGCCCCGGCCACCTCGGCCATGTCGGTGGTGAACCGGATGCGCCCGGACGCGATCGCTTCGCCGAGGATCTCGGGCAGTCCCGGCTCGAAGAACGGTGCCTCACCGGCGGCGAGCCGTTCGATCTTCTCCGGGTCGACGTCGACGGCGACGACGTCGTGTCCGAGCTTGGCCATGGAGGCGGCATGCACGGCACCGAGGTAGCCGCAGCCGATGACAGAGATACGCACGCCACGACGCTACCGGTTCCCGGGCCGGTCCACGTGACGGTGGTCCGCGCGGCCGGCCACCCGACCCACGGAGCACTCACGCGTCGCGCGGTGCGGTGCCCCTGACGATGTCGTCCCAGTCCGGTTCCCGGTGCCGACGACGGGCTTCGTGCGCCTCGACGAGGTCGTGCAGCACCGCGACCACGAGGTCGGCGTGCGGGACGTCGGCGAGCACGAGCGCGGGGTCGTCCCCCGGGAACACGAGTACGTCCCCGGACCGGAACAGGCCCTGCGCACCACGGCGTCGCACGGTCACGTCGTACCCGCGGGAGTGCAGGAGCTCACGTCTCGTGCGCGTCCCGAGACCCTGCACGACGACGAGTCGCCTCGTGGTGACGACGTACCGCTGCGACAGCCAGCGCAGGAGCGGGACGACCCCGCCGAGCACGACGAGCGCGAGGGCCACCACGGCGACCACCACGTTCAGCCAGGCCAGCTCGGCCCGGAACACCCCGAAGCCGAACCCGCCGGCCGCGGCCGCGAGCACCACCGTCACCGCCGGACGGACGAGCCGTCGGGCGTGCGGTCGGAGCCGCGCCACGACCAGCTCGGGCGGCGGTTCGTCGGTCATGCCGTCATGCATAGCGCAGGTGGGTGACGTCCCCCACCGCGACGCCCCTGGGCACGCCGCTCCGGTCCCGGATCGTGATGCGCCCGTCGTCGTCGACACCGGTGGCGTCCGCCTCGACCGTCGAGCCGTCGGGCAACTCGAGCCGCACCTGCTGGCCCACGGTCCCGCAGACCGCCCGCACGTGGGAGCGGACCGCCTCGGCCGCCGCCCCGCCGGCGGCGAGCCCCGACACCGCGTCCTGGAGGCCCGTCCAGAGGTCCGCCAGGACCGTGTCGGCGAGCACTGCGGCCGGCTCGGTCGCGCCGGCGACCAGCAGGGAGGTCGCCGTCGGGGTGGGCAGGGCCTCCACCGGGATCGTCGTGTTCACGCCGACGCCGACGACGACGGACCCGTCGGACGCCACCTGGCAGAGGACGCCGGACACCTTGCGGCCGTCGACGAGGACGTCGTTCGGCCACTTCACCAGGACCCGCTGCCCGGTCGACCGAACCGGCTCGTCCGGCTGCCCCTGCTCCGGTGCCCGACCGGCGAGGACCTCGGCGACCGCGTCCCGGACCGCGGCGCCGGCCACGAGCGGCAACCACCCGCGGTCGCGGGGTTCGAGTCCCGCCCGCACGAGCACGCTGGCGGCGAGGGTCTGCCCCGCCGGTGCCACCCAGGAGCGGTCGAGTCGGCCCCGCCCCGCGGTCTGGTCGAGCGTGACGACGACACTGCCGTCCGCGAGGCCGGGTGCGTCACGGAGCAGGTCGGCGTTCGTCGAACCCGTCGTCGCGTGCACCACGAACGTCGCTCCGGCCGCTTCGACGAGGGCACGGGCACGGGGGAACGAGGGCGCGACCGGTGTGGACATGCACGCAAACCTACGGCGCGGAACCGTGGGGGTCCTCCAACGGATGCGGTCGGGACCGCCGGTAGGGTGAGCGGGTGACCACAGGAGACACCCCCGATCTCTCGACGACCGCCGGCCGTCTGGCCGACCTCCGCGACCGGTACCACGAAGCCGTGACCGCCGCTGGCGAGGCCGCGATCGCGAAGCAGCACGCCAAGGGCAAGATGACCGCCAGGGAGCGCATCGCGCAGCTCCTCGACGAGAACTCCTTCGTCGAGCTCGACGAGTTCGTCCGCCACCGCACCTTCGCGTTCGGGATGGAGTCGAAGCGCCCCTACGGAGACGCGGTCGTCACCGGACACGGCACGATCCACGGCCGTCAGGTCGCGGTCTACGCGCAGGACTTCACCGTCTTCGGCGGATCCCTCGGCGAGGTCGCCGGCGAGAAGATCGTCAAGGTGATGGAGCACGCCCTGAAGACCGGCGTGCCGATCATCGGCATCCTCGACTCCGGCGGCGCCCGCATCCAGGAGGGCGTGGTCGCGCTCGGCAAGTACGGCGAGATCTTCCGGCTCAACACCGCGGCCTCCGGGGTCATCCCGCAGATCTCCATCGTGATGGGGCCCGCGGCCGGCGGAGCGGTCTACTCCCCCGCCCTCACCGACTTCGTGATCATGGTCGACAAGACGAGCCACATGTTCGTCACCGGGCCCGACGTGATCAAGACCGTCACGGGCGAGGACGTCGGCTTCGAGGAGCTCGGCGGCGCCCAGACGCACAACGCCGTCTCCGGTGTCGCGCACTACCTGGCCGAGGACGAGACCGACGCGCTCGACTACGCGAGGTCGCTCATCGGCTTCCTGCCGGACAACAACCTGTCGGACCCGCCGAGCTACGACGTCGCACCGGAACTCGAGACGACCGACGCCGACCGCGAGCTCGACGTCGTCATCCCCGACTCGACGAACCAGCCCTACGACGTCACCACGATCATCGAGCACGTCGTCGACGACGGCGAGTTCCTCGAGGTGCAGCCCCTCTTCGCGCCGAACATCATGATCGGCTTCGGCCGCGTCGAGGGTCGTACCGTCGGCATCATCGCGAACCAGCCCCAGGCCATGGCCGGCACGCTGAACATCGACGCCGGCGAGAAGGCCGCGCGCTTCGTCCGCTTCTGCGACGCGTTCGGGATCCCGATCCTCACCCTCGTCGACGTGCCCGGCTACCTGCCCGGCACCGACCAGGAGTGGACCGGCGTGATCCGCCGTGGCGCGAAGCTGCTCTACGCGTACGCCGAGGCGACCGTGCCGCTCGTCACGGTCATCACCCGCAAGGCCTACGGCGGCGCCTACATCGTCATGGGCTCGAAGCAGCTCGGTGCCGACATCAACCTCGCGTGGCCGACCGCCGAGATCGCCGTCATGGGCGGTCAGGGCGCGGTGAACATCCTGTACCGCAGCGAGATCAAGCGGGCGGAGGAGGCCGGCGAGGACGTCGCCGCGGTCCGGACGAAGCTCGCGAACGAGTACACCTACAACGTCGCGTCGCCGTACCTGGCTGCCGAGCGCGGTGAGCTCGACGGCATCATCCAGCCGCACGCCACCCGGGTCTCGGTCATCAAGGCGCTCCGGGCGTTGCGGGGCAAGCGGGCGAGCCTGCCGCCGAAGAAGCACGGGAACATCCCGCTGTGACCGCGCGTCACGCTGCCGCCGTCCCCGCTGACGCCCCCGCGTCGGTCGCGGACGTCCGGGTCGTCGCAGGTGACCCGACGCCGGAGGAGCTCGCCGCCGTCATCGCGGTGCTGCAACGCCAGGCCGACGAGGCCGCGGCCGCCGGGCGCGCTCGCGCCGAGGACTCGCCGCGGTCGGGGTGGGACGCCTCCGCCCGCGGCATGCGCGTCCCTCTGCACCAGGGCACGTGGAGTCGGTCACTCCGCTGACCCGCGTGTACCCCGAGTGCAGCCGGTCGACAGCTGTCGCCCAGGTGCGCGTCCCGTCGGGGTCAGCGGCGGCGACACACCGTTCCGTCTCCCCTCACTCGGGGGACGTATGGGCCGCCGATCCGCGCAGATCCGCGCAATTGTCCCCCGAAATGACGACTGACACCCCGCGGCGGTGCGGGCAGGATTGTCCCTGTTCGGTGTTCTTCGATGAAGTGCATCGGCGGTCGGTGGCCGACTAGGGTACGAAGCCACCACCGTGACGAGTCAGGGCGATATTCGGGTTGTCGCTCTGACTCGGGTCGCGAACGGGCCGGTCGGTAGCTCCGACCGGCCCGTTCCCGTTTCCGGCACCCCGTGCAGCAGTGTGGGCGCGCCTGCGGCAGTGCTGCGCCCGCGGTAGTGCGCCCCCGCACCTGCGGCAGTGCCGACACGAGCCCGCGGCGGTACGGCTACGCGCCGCTCGCGGTCACCGGCGCCGCCCGCGGGATCTCCAGCCAGAGCGCCACCGAGTCGTCGTCCTCGTCGTCGTCCTCGTCCGCCGCGCCCAGGGCCGCCGACTCGCTCTCCGCCGCGTCGAGACGCAGCCCGACCACCGTCACGGCTTCGTCGGCGCCGTCCGGGACGGTCCGCACGATCACGTTGTCCGCCTGGGCAGCGAACGCACGCCGCAGTGCGTCCGCGAGTTCGGCATGCACGCGCGCCAGCTCGGTCGCGTCGAGGTCGTCGAGACCGCCGTCGTCGTGCAGCTGGACGACCGCGCCCCGGCGACGGAGGCGCATCACCTCGCCCCGGACGCCGTCGGACAGCAGGGAGCGTCCACGGATCTCGTCCCGGATCGCCTGCTCGAGGTGCAAGCTCTCCGCGCGCTCGTCCGCGTCGAGGTCGCCGCAGGTGTCGATGATGCGCTGCAGCATCGGCAGCGCCATCCGGGTGGTCTGCCCGAGGCGCACCTGACGCTCCGACACGTGCGCGTCCTGCGCCGCCTGCCAGTCGACCGTCTCCTGCTCGGCCCGGACGAAGTCCCGGGTGATCCGGTTGGCGTGGTTCATCGCGATCGCGAAGCCGGTCGCGACCGACAGCCAGATGACGCTACCGAGTGCGCCGAGCTCGCCGAGCGCACCGGGCCCGGCCCACGCGACCGAGTGCACGGTGCAGAACAGCACTCCGGCCCAGGCGAACGGGCCACGCTGCCGGACGGCGAGCACGACCATGAGCGTGCCGACCGCCGCGATCCACCACGTCGAGTAGGTCGGTGCGACGCTGAGGTCGACCGCCGGCGCACAGACGACGGGCATGACGATCGCGGTGGCGAGCGCGAAGCACGCGACCCACACCGGCAACACCGATCCGCGCACGAACAGCGCGAGTGCGGTGGCCGCGGCGTAGAGGACCATGCACGACACGACACGGGCAGCGTCGGCGGGGTCGGTGGGCAGCGTGGACACGGCGAGCACCAGGTGCACGAGCGAGAACAACGCGGCGAGCCCGGTCGCGCTGCCGGCCGTGACCGACGCCCTCACCGGAGTCCCTCCGTCCCGAGGGCCGGCTGCGGCGCGGGCCACCGGAGCACGACACGCGTCCCGGACCCCGGCGCCGACAGGACCTCGGCGACGCCGTCTGCCGCCGCCATCCGCTCGATGATCGACCGCCGGAC
Source organism: Curtobacterium sp. MCBD17_008 (assembly GCF_003234475.1). Classification (NCBI taxonomy): domain Bacteria; kingdom Bacillati; phylum Actinomycetota; class Actinomycetes; order Micrococcales; family Microbacteriaceae; genus Curtobacterium; species Curtobacterium sp. MCBD17_008. Next base: position 33,559 of record NZ_QKTK01000001.1, read on the forward strand.
GCCGAGTCGCTCGGCGGGGACCGTCCGCTGGTCGAACCCGGCACCGTCGTCGGCCACCTCGACCCGGACCCTGCCGCCCGCGGCGTCGATCGTCACCCACCGGTGCGCGTCCGTCCCCGCATGCTGGACGCTGTTGACCGCTGCCTGCAGTGCGGCGGACGCGAGGGCGTCGGCGGCGGAGGTCGGCACGGCGGGTCCGTCGGACGGGACGCTGCGTACCTCGACGGGAGCGGCGAGCGTGGTCACCGAGGTGACGATCCGGTCCCGGAGTGCGGAGAACGGCACCGCCGGGTCCTCCCCCGGGCCGTCCGCGGCCGCGGCGGCGAGGTGGTCGATCGCGTTGCGTGCCATCCGGGCCGCGAGTGTCTTCGCCTCGGGCGTGTCCGCCCGGGCTGCGGACAGCAGGGTCGTGAGCACGCTGTCGTGCACGATCGCGTCGACCTGGACGCGCTCGACCTCGGTGGCGTGCTCGCGGATCGCCCGCGAGTAGCGGCGCACCGCGGTCGCCTGGGCGACGTCCACGGCCGCGGCGGCCCGGCGCAGCACCACGATGAGCACGAGCGCCGCGGTGCCGAGGACGGCGGTGTACACGCCGTCGAGCAGCGCGCGCTGGAGGCCGACCGCCCCACCCGCCGGCGACAACCGCAGCACGATGTACACGATCGGGACGAGCGCGTTGTAGACGGCCGCCCGCCAGGTGGCGAAGCTGAGGGACGCGGCGATGGTGCCGACGTTGCAGAGCCACCACGGCCACGGGATCTCGGCCGCGGAGAGCGGTTCACGGACGGTCAGCGGGAAGGTCACCAGCGCGACGAAGAACAGCAGCGCGCAGAGGATCTGCGCGGGCTGCGCCCACCGCTGCGCGAACGCCGAGGCGCCGACCGCCAGGAGCGACAGCCCGACCACGATGGTCGTCGCCGGCGCCCAGAACGCATCGAGCAACGGCAGCTGCTTGAACAGCGACGGTGTGTTCACCGCGCCGAACCCGATCGCCGCGATCGCCATGAGGATCGTGAACGCCCGGTCCAGGGACGCCTGCGTGATCGTGGCGCGCACGGACCGGGACGGGTCCGCCATGGTGGAGGTCGACGTGACGACCGCCTCGGCCGTCACGAGGACCGCCGGGCGCAGACGTCGTCAGCGGCCATCGCCGTCGGGGTCGATGCCGGAGTCGAGCCCCGGCAGGATCCCGTCCTCCACCGCACGACGGAGGAGGTCGACCTTGGTCGGGGCCGGACGGCCGACCTCGACGTACTTCACGCGGATGCGGTCGAGGTACTCCCGCGCGGTCGAGTACCCGATGCCGAGCTGCTGGGCCGCGAGCTTGAGCGGCAGCCCCGATGCGTACAGGTGCAGGATCTCCCGCTCACGTCGGCCGAGCTGCGCCTTCGCGAAGTCCCGGTCGGCGTCGATCGCGCTCGCCCATTCGAGGTTGTTGAGGACGTCGCCACGAGCGACGGTCGCCACGGCCGCCATCACGGTCTTCGTGGCGGAGGACTTCGGGATGACGCCGGCGGCCCCTGCCGCCAGTGCCTCGCGCACGTTCGCGACGCGGTCGGCGATGCTGTGCACGAGGACGGCGGAGCCGGTGCCCTGCACGCCCTTGACGTTCTCGGTCACCGTCGAGCCGTCACCGAGCGACAGGTCGAGGACGACGACGTCGACCTCGCGTCCGCCGAGCTGTGCGATGTACTCCGGGACGCTCGCGGCGGTGAGGACCACCTCGAACCCCTCGTTCTGGCAGGCGGCCTGGATGCCCAGTCGGACCGACTCGTGGTCGTCCACGACCGCGACCCGGACCGGTCGTGTCCCGAGACCGGCAGTCCCTGTCGTGCCGGTCGATGTGCTGGTGGTGTCTCCCACGGTTGCCTCTCGTTGTGACGACGCACCGGGCCCTGTCCCGACGGCCGTCCAGACACCAAGGATACCCAGGTCAGGGTCAGCTTCGTACCCCGCGACGGAAGTGCCGGGCCGGATGCGCCGACCGGCTCAGGCGACCGGCACCAGACGGGCCACGGCCTCCAGGTGGTGGGTGTGCGGGAAGAGGTCGAAGGCGCGCAGGGCCTCCAGTCGGTAGCCGAGGTCGGCGAAGGTGGCCACGTCCCGTGCCAGTGCGACCGGGTCGCAGGCGACGTAGACGACCTGGGCCGGCTGCAGCGCCGCGACGGACACCACGACGTCCCGACCGGCACCGGCTCGGGGCGGGTCGAGCACCACGGTGCCGGCGCGGAAGCGGTCACGCTCCGGACGCGAGGCGTGCTCGACCGTGCGGGCCAACCAACGATCGACCCGGCCGGTCTCGGCACGGGCACCGATCCACTCGGCGAGGTTCTCCTGCGCGTGCTCCGTCGCCCGGGTCGCGCTCTCGACGCTCGTGACCCGGGCACGCGGCCCGGCGAGGTCGGCGAGCGCGGCGGCGAGGAGGCCGACGCCGCCGTACAGGTCGAGGTGCTGGCCCTCCGGGTCCAGGCGCGCGGGGTCGACCAGGTCGTGCACGGCGGCGGTGAGGACGGCGGGCGCCGCCCGGTGCACCTGCCAGAAGCCGGTGTCGTCCACGGCGAAGGTCCGGTCGCCGACGACCTCGTGCACGACGGTCGGGCGCTGGGCGTCGACCACGAGCCGGGCTCCCTCGGAGCCGCTCGGGCTGAGGACGTCGACGACCTCCGCCCCCGGCATCGAGCCGCGGGCGATCGGTGCGGACGCCTGCACGGCAGCGGTCGCGAGCGGCAGCGAGGTGACCGGGACGACGGTGTGCGACCGCGCAGCGAAGGGGCCGGGCGTGCCGTCGGCGTCGACGTGCAGCCGGATGCGGGTGCGCCACCCGAGGCCGTCCGCCTCGTCGTCGCCGGGCGCCGACTCCACGACGACGGGCGTGCCGAGCAGGTCGTCGAGGTCGACCCGGGCGAACCGCGAGAACGAGTCGACGAGGACGTCCCGCTTCAGGGTCCGCTGGTGGGCCAGGGCGATGTGCCCGAACTCGGCGCCGCCCGGGCGGACGGCGGGGTCACGGTCCAGGGCCGCCTCCGGCCAGACGTGGTCGACGCGGTGCTCGCTCGGCTCGAGGACCTCGACCGTGTCAGCGCGCCAGAACGACTTCTTCCGGTCCTCGGACACACGGGCGACGACCCGCTCCCCGGGGACGGCGTCCGTGACGAACACCACGCGTCCCTCGTGCCGTGCCACCGAGATGCCGCCGTGGGCGATCCCGGTGACGTCGAGTTCGAGCAGTGTGCCGACGGATTCACCCATGGTTCGATGTTCCCATGCGTCTGTACCTCGCGAGCACCTCCCCCGCCCGTCGTGCGCTCCTGGCGCAGTCCGGGATCGAGCCGGTGCTCGTGTCGCCGGGCGTCGACGAGGACGCGGTGGGCGCCGCGGAACGGGAACGGCTCGGGCGGGACCTGACCGGGCCGGAGCTCGTGGCGCTGCTCGCGGTCGCCAAGGCAACGGCGGTCGCCGACGGCTCGGTGACGGTCGACGACGGCGCTCCGCTCGACGGCGTCGTCTTCGGCGGCGACTCGGCGTTCGAGGTCGACGGGCGGCTGTACGGCAAGCCGCACGACCCGGAGGTCGCCCGGGAGCGCTGGCGACAGATGCTCGCCGCCGGTGGCGGGACGCTGTGGAGCGGCCACTGCGTCATCGACCGGCGGGCCGGCAGCGGACCGGCCGTGTCGGGGCCGGGAGGCGCGGGGCGGGCGGATGACGAGCCTCCCGTCCGATCCGCAGCACCGGCGCGGACCGGGTCCGGGACGTCGGCGTCGACCGACGCGGTCCCGTCGCTGGGCGCCGTCGCGCCCGGCGGGTCGGCACTCGTCGTCGACGGCGACCGCGTGGTCGCGGTCGACAGCGCCGTCCTCACCTTCGCCGACGACATGTCCCCGGCGGAGATCGACGCCTACGTCGCCACGGGCGAGCCCCTCGAGGTGGCCGGCGCGTTCACGATCGACGGCCGGGCGGCCGCCTACATCACGCGGATCGACGGGACTCCGTCCGCGGTCGTCGGACTCTCGCTCCCCGTGCTCCGGTCGATGCTCCTCCGGGGCTTCGGGCTCGCCTGGCACGACCTCTGGGCGCTGTAGACATCCACCTGCATCCCGAGGGGTTTCTTGTGGATGCCGGTCAAAACACGACCTCGGCACACGAATACGCTGATGTTCCATGCCCCGCATCAGCAAGGTCCTCATCGCGAACCGCGGCGAGATCGCCGTCCGCATCATCCGCGCGGCCCGCGACGCGGGCAAGGCCTCGGTCGCGGTCTACGCCGACCAGGACCGTGACGCCCTGCACGCACGCCTCGCCGACGAGGCCTACGCGCTGAACGGCACCACGAGCGCCGACACCTACCTGGTCATCGAGAAGATCATCTCGGTCGCCCGCCGCTCCGGTGCCGACGCCGTCCACCCGGGCTACGGCTTCCTCGCCGAGAACGCCGACTTCGCCCGTGCGGTCATCGACGCCGGACTCACCTGGATCGGCCCGTCGCCCGAGTCGATCGAGCGCCTCGGCGACAAGGTCTCCGCGCGGCACGTCGCCGAGAAGGTCGGGGCGCCGCTCGCCCCCGGCACCATCGAGCCGGTGCAGGACGTGTCCGAGGTCTTCGACTTCGTCGACCAGGTCGGCCTGCCCGTGGCGATCAAGGCCGCCTTCGGTGGCGGTGGGCGAGGCCTCAAGGTCGTGCGCGACCGTGCCTCCGTCGAGGAGCTCTTCGAGTCCGCGACGCGCGAGGCCATCGCCGCGTTCGGTCGCGGCGAGTGCTTCGTCGAGAAGTACCTCGACAAGCCGCGCCACGTCGAGACCCAGTGCCTCGCCGACGAGCACGGCAACGTCGTCGTCGTGTCGACGCGTGACTGCTCGCTGCAGCGTCGGCACCAGAAGCTCGTCGAGGAGGCCCCGGCGCCGTACCTGACGGACTCCCAGCAGGAGCGGCTGTACGCGTCGTCGAAGGCGATCCTCCGCGAGGTCGGCTACGTCGGCGCGGGCACGTGCGAGTTCCTCATCGGCGCCGACGGCACGGTGTCGTTCCTCGAGGTGAACACCCGTCTCCAGGTCGAGCACTGCGTGTCCGAGGAGGTCACCGGCATCGACCTCGTCCGCGAGCAGTTCCGCATCGCCGAGGGCGGCACGCTCGACTACGCCGACCCGACCCCGCGCGGGCACTCGTTCGAGTTCCGCATCAACGGGGAGGACCCGGGCCGCAACTTCTTCCCCGCGCCGGGTCCGGTGCACGTCTTCAACGCCCCGTCGGGCCCCGGCGTCCGGGTCGACTCCGGCGTGGTGTCGGGCGACGTCGTCTCCGGCTCGTTCGACTCGATGCTCGCGAAGCTCATCGTGACCGGCGCCACCCGCGCCGAGGCCCTCGAGCGCTCCCGCCGCGCCCTCGCCGAGTTCGAGGTCGCCGGGCTCCCCACCGTCATCCCGTTCCACCGCGCGGTCGTCAGCGACCCGGCCTTCGCGACCGACGACGCCACGCCGTTCTCGATCTACACGCAGTGGATCGAGACCGACTTCGTCAACGAGATCCCGGCCTGGAGCGGTGAACCCGAGGAGCTCCCGGTCCCCGGCGAGCGTGACAGCGTGGTCGTCGAGGTGCAGGGCAAGCGCATCGAGGTCACGATGCCGTCGATCGTCGGTGGCTCCGGTGGCGCCCGTCGTCCGTCCGGCCCCTCCGCGCCGCCCAAGCGCCGGTCCTCGGCGGTCAAGGGTGGACGCGCGGCGTCTGGTTCCTCGGTCGCGTCGCCGATGCAGGCCACCGTCGTGAAGCTCGCGGTCGCCGAGGGCGACACCGTCGTCAAGGGCGACCTGCTCGTCGTGCTCGAGGCCATGAAGATGGAGCAGCCCGTCCAGGCGCACAAGGACGGCGTCGTCACGGGGTTGAACGCCCCCGTGGGCCAGACGGTCTCCTCCGGGCACGTCCTGCTCGAGCTCGCGTAGCGCGGGCCGCGCGGCGTGCCCCGCGGCGCCGATCGGACCCGCACAACACGAACCGCCCCGAACCACGGCCATCCGTGGTTCGGGGCGGTCTTCGTTGTGCGGCGCCGATCCGCGCTGGGACCCCGCGGTGCCGCTGCCGTCGTTCACCGGATCGTCCGGAACCGTCGCTCCTCCAGCGGGAGGCCGAGGCCCACGAGCAGTGCCCGCAGCAGGCTCGTGTCCTGCGTCTCCGCCCAGCCGAACCGCCCGACCCGCCGCACCTCCGGGACGAGTCGGAGTCGGTCCTCGCGACGCTTCTCCTGGACGAGGACGTCCTCGGCGGTGAGGCCGGCAGCGCGCAGCGCCGGGTCCCAGTACTTCGCCGCGCCGTCGAACTCGAGGACGATGCCCTGGTCGGGGAACCAGAAGTCGACCCGCGCGACGAAACCCGCTCGGTCCTGGAAGTCGACCTGGAGTCGCGGCCGTGGTGCCCCGACCTCGTCCAGCGCCACCCGGGCGATCGACTCCCCCACCGATCCAGTGCGCTGGTCCGCGAACGCGATCGCGAACCGCGCACGGTCCCGGCCGTGGACAGCGGACCGGGAGCTGAGTTCCGCTTGGAGTGCCGCGCGGTCGGTGCCACGTTGCAACGCGACGTCGAGCACGGGGACGGAGCGCCGGAGTTCCTGCGTCAGCGCGATGTCCACGACCGTGGTCAGCAGGTCCGTGACCGCCCGACCGGACGGGGTCCGGACGACGCGTGTCGCCCGCCCCTTCCCGGGGTGCTTCCGCAGCAGTCGGAGCGACTGGGCGGTCTCGCGGTGCGGGTCGATGACGTCGACCACCTCGGGCAGTTCCCCGCTCCAGGGCAGTCCGTGCAGAGCGACGGCCGAGACGTGGGACACGACGAGCCGCTGCGCGATCCGGTCGTCGATCGCGTCGATCCGGGCGAGGTGGCGGGTCCGGGGGTCGGCCGCTCGCCACCGCTCGGCCTCGACGTACCTGCCGGGAGCGAGCCGGACGAGGACGCCTCGGTCGGCAGCCGCGACGAGGTCGGCTCCTCGTCGACCGGTGGGGTCGGCAGTGCCACCCCTGATGATGTGGAGTCGTTGCATCCCTGCAGCCTCGTGCGCTGCCCGTCCGGCGACGATCGACTCCACCCACCCTGTGGACACCAGCGGGGAAGCCGCCCGTCGTGGAGGACGAGCCCGGTTCCGGTCGCACCGACACAACGAGAACCCGCTCGAACCATCGGATCCAGTGGTTCGAGCGGGTTCTCGTTGTGCGCGTGCGCCGCGTGCCGGTTCACCCGCACCGCGCGCGTGCGCGGTGCGGAGCGCGCTACGACACGAGGGGGCGGACCGCCGCCGCCAGGCGGTCGGTCAGGGCGCCGGCCTCGGCCGACGTGTCCGCGACGGTGTCGATGTAGACCTTCACCTTGGGCTCCGTGCCGCTCGGGCGGACGATGACCCGCGCCCCGCCCTCCAGGTCGAAGCGCAGGATGTCGGACGGCGGGAAGCCCTCGACGCCGTCCAGGAAGTCGGTCACCGAGGTGATCGTGATGCCGCCGAGTTCCGTCGGCGTGGACGATCGCAGGGAGGCCATGATCTCCCCGATGCGCGACAGGTCGTCGACGCGGGTCGAGACCTGCCCGGAGGAGAACGCCCCGAACCGCTCGGCGAACGCGTCGAGCTGGTCGGCGATGGTCTTCCCGTCGGCAGCGAGTTCGGTCGCGAGCGACAGCAGTTCGAGTGCGGCGGAGATGCCGTCCTTGTCGCGCACGACCTGCGGGTCGACGAGGTACCCCAGAGCTTCCTCGTAACCGAACAGCAGGTCGGGGACGCGGGAGACCCACTTGAACCCGGTGAGGGTGTCGCGGTACCCGAGGCCGTGCTGTTCGGCGACGCGGGACAGCGCCGGCGAGCTGACGATCGAGGCGGCGAGGACCCCGGTCGAGCCGGCGGCGGCAGCACGGGCCGCGGCACGCCAGCCGAGGAGCCAGCCGACCTCGTTGCCGGAGAGTCGACGGTAGGAGCCGGCACCGTCGGGGATCGCGAGCGCCAGGCGGTCGGCGTCCGGGTCGTTGGCGATGACGAGGTCCGCTCCGAGTTCGGCACCGCGCGCGATCGACAGGTCCATCGCGCCCGGCTCCTCCGGGTTCGGGAAGGACACCGTCGGGAACGCCCCGTCCGGCTCGATCTGCTCGGGCACCACCGCGGGCTCACGGAAACCGGCACGCGTGAACACGGCCCGGGCCGTCTCCCACCCGACGCCGTGCATGGCCGTGTAGACGACGGAGGGCTGCGCCTCGACCGCGAGGAGCGGGGCCGGCACGGTCGCGGCCGTGGCGTCGACGTACGCCTGCACGAGGGTCTGGTCCGCGACGGTGTAGTCCGTCGCCCGGTCGAGCGACCGGATGTCCCCCGCGGCGACGACGTCGATCGCGGCGGCGATCTCGGCGTCGACCGGCGGCACGATCTGCGAGCCCGCGTCCGCACCGCCGAGGTACACCTTGTAGCCGTTGTCCCGCGGCGGGTTGTGGCTGGCCGTGACCATGACACCGGCACCGACGTCGAGGTGCCGGACGGCGAACGCGACGAGCGGCGTCGGCAGCGCGCTCGGGAGCAGCGTGACGTCGAGCCCGAGGCCGCGCATGACCTCGGCGGAGTCCCGCGCGAAGACGTCCGAGTTGACGCGACCGTCGTACCCGATCACGACGCTGCGGTCACGGCCGGAGTCGATGAGGAAGCGGGCGAGACCGGCGGCCGCCTGCGTGACGACGACTCGGTTCATCCGCAGCGGACCGGCACCGAGTTCGGCGCGGAGACCGGCGGTCCCGAACTGCAGCCGACCGGCGAACCGTGCTGTCAGTTCGTCCGTGTCCGCCGCGTCGACCAGCTCCTGCAGTTCCGCGCGGGTCTCCTGGTCGGGGTCCTGTTCGATCCACGCACGGGCGGTCGTCAGCACGTCCGGCGCACCCCCGTCGCCCAGGTCGCCACCGTTCCCCAGGTCGCCACCGTTCCCCAGGTCGCCACCGTTCCCCAGGTCGCCACCGTCGACGAGGTCGCCGTCCGCGAGGGCACCGTCGCTCGGGCCGTCGTAGGGGGTCACAGTGCGGCCACCACGCGGGCGAGCAGGTCCGCGATCACGGGCTCGGCCTGCTTGCCCGCCTCGAGCACCTCGGTGTGCGACAGCGGGGTCTTCTGGATGCCCGCGGCGAGGTTCGTGATGAGCGAGAAGCCGAGGACCTCCATGCCGGCCTGCCGGGCGGCGATGGCCTCGAGCGCGGTCGACATGCCCACGATGTGGCCGCCGATCGCCTTGGCCATCTGGACCTCGGCCGGGGTCTCGTAGTGCGGCCCGCGGAACTGCGTGTAGACGCCCTCGTCGAGAGAGGGGTCGACCGACTTCGCCACCGCGCGGAGACGGGCCGAGTACAGGTCCGTCAGGTCGATGAACGTCGCGCCCTCGAGCGGGCTGTCGGCGGTGAGGTTGATGTGGTCGCTGATGAGGACCGGCGTGCCGGGCGTCCAGGTCTCCTTGATGCCACCGGCGCCGTTCGTGAGCACCATGACCGAGGCACCCGTCGCGGCGGCGGTGCGGACGCTGTGCACGACCCGACGGACGCCGTGGCCCTCGTAGTAGTGCGTGCGGGCGCCGATGACGAGCGCGTGCCGGCCGTCGGCGAGCCGGATGGAGCGGACGGTGCCGGAGTGTCCGGGCACGGCCGAGGCGCTGAAGCCGGGGACGTCCGCCGCGGGGATCTCGGACACGGTCTTCCCGAGGAGGTCGGCGGCCTTCCCCCAGCCGGAGCCGAGCGTCAGGGCGACGTCGTGCCGCTCGATGCCGGACCGGGACGCGATGACGGCTGCGGCGTCACGGGCCACGTCGAAGGGGTCCACGGCGGGGTCGTTCAGGGGGTTGTCGGTGCTGACCATGCGCCGATCGTACCGGCCCGACCCCTACCCGAGCGCCCTGTCCACAGCCGCCGTGATCTCGCTCTGGTCGAAGTGGTTCCGGATCACGATGACCTCGGCGTACGTCGTCCCGATGGTCTCGACGAACTCCTGGCTCGTCAGGATGACGTTGGCGTCGTCGGCGACCTGCCGCACGGAGGCGACGTCCGCCGCGACCACCTCGGCCGTCAGTCCGAGCGAGGCGAGCGCCTTCTCCGCGTTGACCTTGAGGATGGCGCTCGCGCCGATGCCGGCACCGCAGATGGTCACGATCTTCATGCCGTCGTCACTCCCATGATGGCCCGGACCTCGTCGGCCGTGGCGGCGGCAGCGAGCCGTCCGGTGACCGAGGGGTCGTTGAACAGGTTGGCGATCGCGCCGATCGACTCGAGGTGTGTGCCGACCTCCGCGACGGCGAGCCCGAGCACGACCGACACCGGGTCGTTGTGCGGGTGCCCGAACACCACCGGCGACGCCAGCGTGACGACCGCCAGGCCGTCCCGCAGGACGCTCGACCCCGGCCGGGCGTGCGCGAACGCGAGCCCCGGCGAGATGACGATGTACGGCCCGTGCTCCTCGACCATGGCGGTCATGGCGTCGGTGTACGCCTCGGTGGTCGCTCCCGATGCGACGAGGGCGCCGCCGACCGCCCGCAGCGCGTCCCGCCACGAGGACGCGGACGCCCCGAGCACGACGGCCGGGTCCGGCAGTGGCGGCAGCCCCATCGGATCAGGCCTCCGCGTACCCGGCGGTGATCGCGGCGATGATCTCCTCGCGGTCCTCGAGCGGCAGGAACGACCCGAGCGCCGCGTTGATCTGGAACGCGGCGAGGTCGTCGAGGTCGTAGCCGAACGTGCCGGCGAGCAGCGCCAGCTCCTTCGACAGCGAGGTGTTGCTCATCAGGCGGTTGTCGGTGTTCACCGTGACGCGGAAGCCGAGCTGGTACAGGACGTCGATCGGGTGGTCGGCCAGGTCGTCGCCCCACGCGGCGACCGCACCGGTCTGCAGGTTCGACGACGGGGAGACCTCGAGCGGGATCTCGCGGTCCCGCACCCAGGACGCGACCTCGCCGAGCGTGGCGAGCATGGACCCGTCACCGCCGTCGGTCAGGGTGACGTCCTCGAACACGCGCACGCCGTGCCCGAGGCGGAGGGCGCGACCGTCGACGAGCGCCGACCGGATGGAGGCGAGGCCGTCGGCCTCGCCAGCGTGCACCGTCACGGGGAAGAGCTCGGAGGCGAGGTACTCGAACGCCGCCCGGTGGTTCGAGGCAGGGAAGCCCGCCTCGGCCCCGGCGATGTCGAAGCCGACGACGCCGCGGTCGCGGTGGCGCACGGCGAGTTCGGCGATCTCCATCGACCGGTCGGCGTGCCGCATCGCCGTGACGAGCTGCCCGATGCGGATCGACCCGCCGGCGGCGTCGACCGCCTCCTCGATGCCGGCCTGCACGGCCTCCACCGTCTCGTCGAGGGTGAGCCCCCGCTGCAGGTGCTGCTCGGGGGCCCAGCGGATCTCCCCGTAGACGACGCCGTCCGCGACGAGGTCCTCGACGAACTCGCGGGCGACGCGGGTGAGCCCGGCGGCGGTCTGCATGACGGCGGTGGTCACGTCGAAGGTCTTCAGGTACTCGACCAGGGAGCCCGAGTTCGACTGGTCCGCGAACCAGGTGGCGAGTTCGGCCGGGTCCGTGGTCGGGAGGTCGACCCCGTCGGTCGCCGCGAGCTCGATGACGGTGGCCGGACGGAGTCCGCCGTCCAGGTGGTCGTGCAGCGAGACTTTCGGCAGGTCGTTGATGACCGCTCCGGCGTCGGGCAGGCGGTAGGTCGTGGCGGCGTCGCTCATGCGTCCAAGGCTACCGGTCGCGGACGCGCCACCGCAGTCGCGGACCCACGGGACCGTGGACGACGGACCACCGCGTCCCCACGGTGGACGAGACGGACGGGAGGCCCGTCACAGCACGTGTGGCGGGCCTCCCGTCCGGCTGCTGGTCGCGTCGTTACTGGATCCGCTCGCGCACGATCGGACCGCGCTCCGGCGCGGAGTCCCCGATCGACCAGGCGCCCTCGAGCGACTCGAGCGCGCGCTCGAACCGCGCGGGCTCGTCGGTGTGCAGCGTCCACAGGGGCTGGCCGGCCGTGACGGTGTCACCCGGCTTGACGTGCAGCTCGATGCCGGCACCGGCCTGCACCGGGTCCTGTGCGCGGGCACGACCGGCACCGAGGCGCCAGGCCGCGATGCCGAAGGGCAGGGCCTCCTGCGTGGCGAGGACACCGGACTCGGTCGCGGTGACGACGTGGGTCTCCGCGGCGACCGGCAGCGCGGCCGAGGCGTCGCCGCCCTGGGCCTCGATCATCCGGCGCCACGTGTCCATCGCGCGGCCGTCGGCCAGTGCCGCCGCGGGGTCGGCGTCGGGCTGCCCCGCCAGACGCAGCATCTCGGCCGCCAGCGCGACCGTGAGCTCGACGACGTCCGCAGGGCCGCCACCGGCGAGGACCTCGACGGACTCGCGGACCTCGAGGGCGTTGCCGATCGTCAGGCCGAGCGGGACCTCCATGTCGGTGAGGAGCGCCGAGGTGGCGACGCCCGCGTCCTTGCCGAGGTCGACCATCGTCTGTGCGAGGAGCTTCGACTGCTCGAAGTCCTCCATGAAGGCGCCGGAGCCGAACTTCACGTCGAGGACGAGCGCCGCGGTGCCCTCGGCGATCTTCTTCGACATGATGCTCGACGCGATGAGCGGGATGCACTCGACCGTGCCGGTGATGTCCCGCAGGGCGTAGAGCTTCTTGTCGGCCGGGGCCAGGCCCGAGCCGGCGGCGCAGATGACGGCGCCGACCTGGTCGAGGATCTCCGTCATGCGCTCGTTTGAGATCGCGGCCTGCCAGCCCGGGATCGACTCGAGCTTGTCGAGGGTGCCGCCCGTGTGCCCGAGGCCGCGCCCGGACAGCTGCGGGACCGCGACGCCGAACGTCGCGACGAGGGGCGCGAGCGGCAGCGTGATCTTGTCGCCGACGCCGCCGGTGGAGTGCTTGTCGACCGTGGTCTTGCCGAGCGAGCCGAACGACATCCGCTCCCCCGACGCGATCATCGCGAGGGTGAGGTCCTTGATCTCCCGACGCTCCATGCCGTTCAGGAAGACCGCCATCGCGAACGCGGCCATCTGCTCGTCCCCGACGTAGCCGCGCGTGTAGGCGTCGACCAGCCAGTCGATCTCCGGCGTGGAGAGGGCGCCGTGCGAGCGCTTCGTGCGGATGAGGTCGACGGTGTCGAAGGGCTCGACTGCCATGGTCAGTGCTCCTGCTGGTAGGTGACGAGGGTCCGGGGGCCGAAGGCGTCCGGCAGGACCTCGTCGATGGTGCGGATGCCCGAGACGGTCTCGAGGAGCATGCCCTCGGCCGAGTGTTCGAACAGCAGTTGCCGGCAGCGGCCGCACGGCATGAGGGTCGCCCCGTCGCCGTCCACGCAGGTGAACGCGACGAGCTTGCCGCCGCCGGTCATGAAGAGCTGCGACACGAGCGAGCACTCGGCACAGAGGGTCACACCGTACGAGGCGTTCTCGACGTTGCAGCCGGACACGATCCGGCCGTCGTCGGTGAGTGCCGCGGCACCCACCGGGAAGGACGAGTACGGCACGTAGGCGCGGCCCATCGCGGTGGTGGCGGCCTCGCGGAGCGCGTCCCAGTCGACGTCGCCGTCGGCGGCCGCCGCCGTGCTCCCGTCGATCCGTGCGTCCGGGTCGGCCGGGAGGGTCGTGGCCGGGTCCGTCCAGGCCGGCTCGCCGGTCGCGGGGTCGGTCCCCACCCCGTCGTGTCCCGCAGCGTTCGTGTCTGTCATGTGCCGTGCCTCCCGGCTAGTTCTTGATGTACGGCTTGCCGGCGGCCGCCGGTCCCCGCGACTGCCCGACCAGACCGGCGACCGCAAAGATCGTGACGACGTAGGGCAGCATGAGCAGGAACTCGCTCGGCACCGGCGAGTTGATCGCGCCGAGGGTGTTCTGCAGGTTCGAGGCGAACCCGAACAGGAGCGCCGCGAGCGTGGCCCGGATCGGGTCCCACCGCCCGAAGATGACGGCGGCCAGGGCGATGTAGCCCGCACCGTCCGTCATGTCCTTCGTGAACGGTCCGACCGCGTCGAGTGTGAAGTACGCACCACCCAGGCCGGCGATCGCACCGGCGATCGAGACGTTCCAGAACCGCGTCCCGGTGACGTTGATGCCGACCGTGTCCGCCGCTTCCGGGTGCTCCCCGACCGCGCGGAGCCGCAGACCCCAGCGGGTCTTGAACAGGGCGAACGTCACGACGGCGACCGCGATGTACGCCAGGTACACGATGACGGTCTGCTCGAACAGCACCGGGCCGATCACCGGGATCTGGTGCAGGACGGGGATCTCGAAGCGCGGGAAGGTGACGCCGACGTTCAGGCGCTCCTCGTCCGGCGACAGCACCTGCGAGTACAGGAAGCCGGTGAGCCCGGAGATGAACGCGTTGATGACGACGCCGACGATGACCTGGTCGACGAGGTACTTGATGCTGAACGCCGCGAGGACGAACGACACGAGCACACCGGCGACGAGGGCGCCGACGAGACCGACCCACGCGGACCCGGTCAGCGACGCGATGAGCGCCGAGGTGAAGGCACCGGCGAGGAACTGCCCCTCGATGGCGATGTTGACGACACCGACCCGCTCGGAGATCACGCCGCCGAGCGCACCGAACACGAGCGGGACGCTCAGGCCGATCGCACCGACGAGCAGGCCGGGCAGCGGGACCGTCTTGTCCGCGGCCGCCCACGTGAGGAAGCCGATGACGAACACGACGGCGAACACGCTCGTCAGCCACAGCGGCACCGGACGGTACCGGCCGACCAGGACGAACGAGACGGCCGTGAGGAGCGACAGGACCACGACGACGACGACGCCGGTCGCGAGCGCGGGCAGGCCGACGTCCGGCAGCTGGACGAAGTCGCCGGCGTTGGCGAGCCGGAACGTGGTCGTGCCACCCCGGCCGACGCCGAGGAACAGCACGGCGGCGAGCACCGAGAAGACGACGAAGGCGACGGGCGCCTTCCAGCTCCTCGTGGTCTCGACGGGGCGGTCCGGGACGGGTGACGCCGGGACGGCGGTGGGGCTGAGGGTGCTCACGCGGCGACCGCCTTCCGCTTGGTGCTCTGCTTGGTGCGACGACGGGCGCCGGGCTGCGGGATCCGGAAGATCGCGCGCACGAGCGGCGGGGCCGCGATGAACAGGACGATGAGGGCCTGGATGACGTCGACGATGTCGATCGGGATCCCGTTGGCGGCCTGCATGGCGTAGCCGCCGTTCTTCAGCACGCCGAACAGGATCGCCGCCCAGAAGGTCCCCCAGGGCTTCGAGCGCCCGAGGAGCGCGACCGTGATCGCGTCGAACCCGATGCCGGCGTCGATGCCCGACGTGAACCCGGTCGTGACCGCGCCCTCGACCTGGTAGGCGCCGGCGATGCCGATGAGTCCACCGGAGATGACGAGCACCCAGATGGTGAGGCTCGGCACGCTCATGCCGGCGACGCGAGCGGCCCGCGGGTTCTCGCCGATGGTCCGGAAGCGGAATCCGAGCGAGGACTTGTTGAGCAGCCACCAGACGACGACGACCGCGATGACCGCGACGACGAAGCCGACGTTGATGCCGAAGCGCGGTCCGAACAGCGCCGGGAGCAGCGCACTGTCCTTGGTCGCCGGGGAGATCGGGTTCGGGCTCCCACCGGCCTGCAGCAGCCCGGGGGTCCGGAGCATGAAGGAGAGCAGGTAGAGGGCGACGTAGTTCAGCATGATCGTCAGGACGACCTCGTTGGCACCGGTCCGGGCCTTGATGACGCCGACGAGCCCGGCCCAGACCGCGCCGCCGACGATGCCGGCGAGGATCGTCAGCGGGATGTGCACCGCTGCCGGCAGGTCGAACGAGAACCCGACCCAGCCAGCTGCCGCGGCGGCGATGAGGACCTGCCCCTGGCCGCCGATGTTGAACAGGCCCGCGCGGAAGGCCACGGCGACGCCGAGCCCGGCGACGACGAGCGGCACCGCGTAGTCGACGGAGCGGGTGATCGGCGTGATCGCGCTCGCGAACGAGGGGGCGCCGAAGTTGACGACGGAACCCTGGAACAGCGACGAGTAGGAGCCGCCGACCGCGGTGCCGACGGCGCGCAGCATGTCGGTCGGTCGGGCGAAGAAGTACCCGGCCGCGGCCTGGACGTCCTTGTCGGTCAGCGCGATGAGGACACCGCTCGCGACGAGGGCGAGGACGACCGCGAGCACGGTGGTGAGGACGGAGCCGTTGACGATGCTGCGCATCGCGTCGCTCCAGCGCCCGTCGCCGCCCTCACGGCGTTCGCTGTCGGCTGCCGAGTCTGTCATCAGGTGCGGCGGTCCGGCCACTTCCTGCAGGCGGTCGTCGACCGCCGGTGTGGCATCGGACCCGGCCGGGAGGCCCGTGGTCCCGTCGACGGGGGTCGTGCTGCGGTTCGACGGCGGGGTGGCGCCGCCGTGCTCCGGCGTGGTGTCGCTCACGCGGCGAGCTCCGTTCCTGCGGGCAGTTCGCCCGCCATCATGAGTCCGAGGACGTCGCGGGGTGTGGACGCCGGGACGATGCCGACGATCGTGCCGCGGTACATCACGGCGATCCGGTCGGCGAGCGCGACGACCTCGTCGAGCTCGGTGGAGACGACGATCACCGGGACGCCGCTGTCGCGGGTCTCGACGATGCGCTTGTGCACGAACTCGATCGACCCGACGTCGATGCCGCGCGTGGGCTGTGCGGCGACGAAGAGCCGCAGGGGCCGGCTCAGTTCGCGGGCGAGGACGATCTTCTGCTGGTTGCCGCCGGAGAGCCGACCGGCTGCCGTGGTGCGTCCGGGCGTGCGGATGTCGAACTCGGCGATCTTCTCGTCGGCGAACGTGTCCCGCTCGGCGGCGCGGATGGTGCCGGCACGGACGAACTCGGTGGCGTCGGCACGGTCGAGCATGAGGTTCTCGGCGATCGTGAACTCCCCGACCAGCCCGTCCTCCTTGCGGTCCTCGGGCACGAAGCCGACGCCGGCGTCGAGGATCTGCTTGACGCTGCGGCCGGTGACCTCGCGCCCGTCGAGCGTGATGCGGCCGGAGCGGACGGGCTCGAGGCCCATGATCGCCTCGGTGAGCTCGGTCTGCCCGTTGCCCTGCACGCCGGCGATGGCGAGCACCTCGCCACGACGGACCGTGAACGACACGTCGTCGACGAGCACGATGCCGTCCGCGTCGGTGACCGTCAGGTCCTCGACGACGAGCGCGGCCTCCCCCGGGGCGGCCGGGGCCTTGTCCACCACGAGTTCGACGCTGCGGCCGACCATGAGCGCCGCGAGCTCGCTGTTCGACGCCGTCGGGGACGCCTCGCCGACGACCTTGCCGAGGCGGATGACGGTGATGCGGTCGGCGACCTCGCGGACCTCACGGAGCTTGTGCGTGATGAAGACGATGGCGGTGCCGGCTTCGCGGAGCTGGCGCATGATGCCCATCAGCTCGTCGGTCTCCTGCGGGGTGAGGACGGCCGTCGGCTCGTCGAACACCAGGACCGAGGCGTCACGGGACAGCGCCTTGATGATCTCGACGCGCTGCTGCACACCGACCGGCAGGTCGCCGACCCGTGCGTCGGGATCGACGTCGAACCCGAACCGGGCGGAGATCTCCCGCACGCGCTTCCGGGCGCCGGCGAGGTCGAGACGCCCGCCGAACGACGTCTCCTCCTGCCCGAGCATGACGTTCTCGGCCACGGTGAAGACCGGCACGAGCATGAAGTGCTGGTGCACCATGCCGATGCCGGAGCGCATGGCGTCGCCCGGCCCGTCGAAGTGCTGGACGACGTCGTCGAGCAGGATCTCGCCCTCGTCGGCCTGGTACATGCCGTAGAGGACGTTCATGAGGGTCGACTTGCCCGCACCGTTCTCGCCGAGGAGACAGTGCACCTCGCCCGGTTCGACGGTGATCGAGATGTGGTCGTTGGCGACCAGGGTGCCGAACCGCTTCGTGATGCCGCGGAGTTCGAGCTTCATGTCGGTGAGTCTATTTCTGTCTCGGGTGCGCGACGGTCCCCGTGCGCGCGAGAACGCGGGCGGAGGAGTGTTCCCCCGCCCGCGTTCGACGGACTACTTGACGGTGGCCTCGGTCTCGACCTTGATCGAGCCGTCGATGATGCCGGCCTTGATCTCGTCGAGCTCACCCTGCAGACCCGAGTCGACCTTGGACTCGTAGTCGTGGAACGGCGCGATGCCGACGCCGTCGTTCTCGAGCGTGCCGACGTACGGGGTCTTCGCGAAGTCGCCCTTGGCGGCCTGCTCGACGACGTCCTTGACGGCGGGCTTCATGCCCTTCTCGATCGAGGTGAAGGCGATGTCCTTGTAGCGGGGGTCGGCCTCGTAGAGGTCGCTGTCCGCGCCGATCAGGACGGAGCCGTTGTCGGCGTCCTTGATGGCCTCGGCGGCGCTCTGGTAGATCGGGCCACCGACCGGCAGGATCACGTCGGCGTCTTGGTCGAGCAGCGACTGCGCGACCGACTTCGCCTGGGTGCCGGCCTCGAAGCCACCGGTGAAGGAGCCCTTCTGGCTCGCGACGTCCCAGCCGACGACCTTGACGTCCTTCTTCTTCTGCTCGTTGTAGTACTCGACGCCGTCCGCGAAGCCGTCCATGAAGATGGTGACGGTCGGGATTTGCATGCCACCGAAGGTGCCGACGACGCCGGACTTCGAGTAGGACGCGGCCGCGTAGCCGGCCAGGAAGGCCGCCTGCGAAGTGTCGAAGGTGATCGGCTTGACGTTGTCCGCGTCGATCGAGTTGTCGTCGATGATCGCGAAGTCGGTGTCCGGGTTCGCCGCGGCCTGCTTCTTCGTCGAGGCGGCGAGGTTGAACCCGACCGTGACGACGAGGTTGCAGTTCTGGCTGACGAGCTGCTGGATGTTCGAGTCGTAGACGGTGGCGTCCTTGGACTCGGCCTTCTTGTACTGGGCGCCGAGGTCGTCAGCGGCCGAGACCATGCCCTCGTAGCCGAGCTGGTTGAACGACTTGTCGTCGAACCCACCGGCGTCGGACACCATGCAGGGCAGGAAGTCGGACTTCTTGGACGAGGTGGACTCGGACGGGGCGGACGCACAGCCGGCGAGCACGGCGACGGTGCCGACGAGCGCGAGGCCGCTCATGGCGATGCGACGGGAACGAGATGACACGGGGGGTTCCTCCGGGGAGATCGGGAGTCGGCCCGGAGTCACTGCGCACCGGGCGATCGTGAGGACAGTACACGACCGGCCGGGCGGTGCAGGACCCCTCTGGACGCCCTCCCGCATCGGTTACGTGATCGCGACCGCGCTGTAACGCGCCGGAAACGCTGCGCATGGGTCGTGGCCCCAGTTCGAGGGGTTTCGTGATGGAGC
Organism: Curtobacterium sp. MCBD17_008; assembly: GCF_003234475.1. Taxonomy (NCBI): domain Bacteria; kingdom Bacillati; phylum Actinomycetota; class Actinomycetes; order Micrococcales; family Microbacteriaceae; genus Curtobacterium; species Curtobacterium sp. MCBD17_008. Next base: position 52,847 of record NZ_QKTK01000001.1, read on the forward strand.
GCTACAGACGGGCTGCGGCCTGGAGGATCGCGCACGCATCCCGCACACCCGCCGGTCCGCGAGATGGTTCAGGAGCTGTCGTCCGCGTTGCCGGGGAAGCAGAGCGACGCGCTCTGGATGACGTAGAGATCCGGTGCAGCGGAGAAGCTGATGGCCCCCGTGCGATCGCCACCCCGGCCGATGACCGTCGGCTCCGTCTTCGTTCCCAAGCGTTCGAGGGCCATCCCCCTGGCCCTCCAACGCGCCTCGAGCTCGGCCACGTCCGCCGAGACGTCACCGGTTTGCGCGCGCGTGAGGAAGTACGTCCACTTGGCTCCGATGTCCCCGTCGGGCAGTTCGCAGGCTTCGGCGTAGTCCGGCCCGGACCGGACTCGCCGATTCCCACCGAGGCTCTCCGTCGCGTCCTCCACGACGTCGACCATCCGTTGCTGCGGGCTCTCGGGATCCACCGCAGGCGTCCTTCCTGGTCCAGCGGACGCCGCTCGCTGTTGAGCGCACGCTGTGGTCACACCGAGCACCAAGATCACCAGCACGACCTCGGCGCGACGTCGCAGTGGCGAGTCTGTCGTCATCGGTCTCCACTCCCGTGGTCCTCGGTTCCCGGCCGTCGCTGGTCGCGTTCCGTCATCGATACGGGGCCGATCGGCGTGCGCTCCTCGGTTCCGCCCGAAGGCGGCCACCTGGTCGCCCTCTCCGCCGTGTTCAGGCAGCACGTTCCGTGCTCGTCAGGCGAAGACCTCGCCAGCGTGCTCTCGTTGTGGCTAGAGCGCGTCAGGATCACCGGGGAAACAACGTGACAGCGCCTGGACGCCGTACTGGTCGTCCGTCACGGTCAAACTGATCGAATCCGTCACGGCGCTTCCCCGACCGACGACAGTCGGATGTGCCGCAGATCCCTGACGTTCGATCGTCATCCCTTGCTTCCGCCATCGCGACTCGACCTCGGCCAGGTCAGCAGGGACATCACCCACCGACGGCCGGGTCCTCAGATCCACCCACTGCGCTCCTGGTCGACCATCCGGGAGCACGCAGGCGTCGGCGTAGTCCGGACCTGTTCCTTGCTCCCAGGCGCCACCCAACTGCCCTGTGATGTCGTCCACAGCATCGATCATCTGCTGCTTCGCGGTTTCCGGGTCCACGCGAGGAGTCCTCTCTGAGGGGTTGGGTGGTGCAGGCTGTTGCGCGCAGCCCGCGAACAGCAAGCTGAGCGCCAGAAGCGTCGCGGTCCCAGCAGCCCCGCGGCGGATGTGCGAGTTCAGGGACGTCATCTCTGGACCGTCGGCATCCAGCGGGTCGTGATGCAGGACCGGTCGCGGTTCGGTCCCGTCGGGCGCCTGACCACCGTTCGCCCCGAAGGTCGTCGCACCGAATGCTGGCTTCGACGGATCGACACGATGCGAGGCTGAAGTTGCGCCCGACGGTGGCCAGCTGGTCACCGTCCCCGACCTCGTCAGGAAGCACGTTCCGTGCTTGTCCCGCGTAGACCTCGCCGGCGTGCAGGTCGTCGGCCGGGGTGACCGAGTCGGGCAGCCCGGCATATGCCGGGGCGAGAAGCGGTCGACGTGGATGTCGGACCGGGAGAGTGCAACCCCCGCGGTCGTGGTTCCGTAGGAATCCCCCGGGTCGTACTCGATGTCCGCCATGCTCGCTCCCCCGCTCGCAGTTCCCCCGAGACGACGACACCGCCGCTCCCCCGTCCGGTCGCCCCAACCCGGGCCATCGCACCCCGCTCGTCAGAGCACGTCGTCCCGCCCGCTGATCTTCAGCGCGTCCACCACGCCCTTGACCCGCTGCGCGTTCGCACTCGTGGTCACGAGCAACGCGTCCGGTGTGTCGACAACGACGATGTCCTCGACGCCGATCAGCGAGATGAGCCGGTTGCTCTGCGACACGACGATGCCGCTCGCGGAGTCGGCCAGGATGCGGGCGTTGTCGCCGAGCACCGCGAGGTTGTTCTTCCGCCCGCCCGACTGGAGCTTGGCGAGCGAGGCGAAGTCGCCCACGTCGTCCCAGTCGAAGTCGCCCGGCACGACCGCCATCCGCCCTGCCGCGGCTGCGGGCTCCGCGACGGTGTAGTCGATCGCGATCTTCTTCAGCCCCGGCCAGATCCGGTCGACGACGACACCGCGGGCCGGGGTGTCCCAGGCGGCCGCGAGTTCCTCGATGCCCGCCAGCAGCTCCGGCTCGGTGCGTCCGATCTCGGCGAGCAGCACGTCGGCGCGGGCGATGAACATGCCGGCGTTCCACAGATACGAGCCGTTCCGCAGGTACGCCTCCGCGGTCGCGAGGTCGGGCTTCTCGACGAAGGACCGGACGGCGTGTGCGGTCGGTGCACCGTCGGCGCCGAGGGCGTCGTCGGCGGCGTGGATGTACCCGAAGCCGATCGCGGGCTCGGAGGGCGTGATGCCGATCGTGGTGATGTACCCGGCCCGGGCGGCCGCGACGGCCTCGCGCACGGACCGGCGGAACCCGCGGGCGTCACCGATGACGTGGTCGGCGGCGAAGGAGCCGATCACGACGTCCGGCTCACGACGGTGCAGGATCGCCGCGGCGAGGCCGATCGCCGCGGTGGAGTCCTTCGGTTCGCTCTCGAGCACGACGTTGTGGTCCGGGACGCCGGGGAGCTGGGACTCGACGGCGGCACGGTGCGCCCGCCCGGTGACGACCATGATCCGGTCCGGTCCCGCGAGCGGCGCCAGGCGGTCCCAGGTCTGTCGCAGCAGCGAGGAACCGGAACCGGTCAGGTCGTGCAGGAACTTGGGGGCGTCGGCGCGCGAGAGCGGCCACAGGCGGGAGCCGATGCCGCCGGCCGGGATGATCGCGTAGAAGTCGTCGAGTGCGTCCGTCACGCGCCCACCGTACCGGCGGCCCGGGGAAGCAGCTGCGTGCGACCTGGACGTGTCGTGGACGGCTGCCCGGGGCGACGCACGGTCTGTTCACCCCTCGCGTGCGCCGCGTTCACGTCGCACCCCCCGCTCGTCCACGCGCCGCCCGGAACATGGGCCGTGCCATGAACGCACGCAGCGTGGAGCGAGGCACCGAGTCCCCCCGGACCGTGGCCGTCGTGACCGAGAGCTTCCTGCCCACCCTCAACGGCGTCACCACGAGCGTCCTCGCGGTGCTCGAACACCTCCGCCGACGCGGCCACCGGGCGGTGGTCATCGCCCCGGACGCCCCGGGTCTCGCCGCCTGGCGGTCGCGGTCGGAACAGGAGCGGCACCTCGGGTTCGACGTCCACCGCATCCCCGCGGTCGCGTACCGGCAGTTCCCCGTCGCACTCCCGCACCCGGTCCTCGACACCATCCTCGCCGCCTCCGGCGCCGACGTGCTCCACGCAGCCAGCCCCTTCCTGCTGGGGGGCCGCGCGATCACGGCGGCCGGGAGGCTCGGCATCCCCTCCATCGCCGTCTTCCAGACCGACGTGGCCGGGTTCGCCCGCCGCAACGGCCTCTCCGCGGCCGCCCCGCTGGTCCGCCGGGTCCTCGGGCGGATCCACGCCGGCGCCTCGCTGACGCTCGCGCCGTCCTCCGCGACCGCGGCGATGCTCGCCGAGGAGGGCGTGCCGCGGGTCGCCCGATGGGGCCGGGGCGTCGACACGGCGCTGTTCCACCCCGCTCGCCGGACGTCTGCCCACGTCCGCGCGATGCGCCGCCGCATCGCGCCGCGCGGCGAGACCATCGTCGGCTACGTGGGACGGCTGGCACCGGAGAAGGAGGTCGAGCGGCTCGCCGAACTCGGCGGCATGCCGGGCATCCGGGTCGTGGTCGCAGGAGGGGGACCCTCCCGGCCGTTCCTCGAGCGTCGACTCCGTCACCTGGACGTGACGTTCACCGGGCCGCTGCGCGGTGCCGACCTGGCCGACGCCTACGCGATGCTCGACGTCTTCGTGCACACGGGTGCGGCGGAGACGTTCGGGCAGACACTGCAGGAGGCCCACGCGGCCGGCCTGCCGGTCGTCGCCCCGGCCTCCGGCGGACCGCTCGACCTCGTCGCCCCGGGACTCGACGGCGAGCTCTACGACCCGGATGCCCCGCTGGCCCTGCGCGCCGCGGTCGCCCGGCTCCACGCCGACCGGACGCTGGCAGAGCGGATGGGGTCCGCCGGCCGCCTCCGCGTCGAGGGCACCACGTGGGAGGCGGTCGGCGACGAACTGCTCGCGCACCATGAGACGGCCCGCACGATCGGCGCTCCCCCGGCCCCCACGCGCACCGCCCGGACGGGGTGGAACGAGAAGGTCGGTGCTCGGACGTAGGATGGAGGTGTTCCACACGAACACGACGGCAACGGCGCGCCGATCGGTGCGCCGGCCCTACGGGAAGGCGAGCTCATGGCCGAGCAGACCGCAGGCGGGACGGCGACAGCCGCACCGCAGGTGACCATCGACGGTACGTCGATCGACGCACCTCGGACGCGTGTCCCGCAGGGAACGCTGTACCGCGGGAGCATCGGGATGTGGTCCTGGGTCCTACACCGGATCACCGGCGTCGCGATCTACTTCTTCCTGCTCGTGCACATCCTCGACACGGCACTGGTCCGGCTCTCCCCCGAGGCGTACAACGCCGTGATCGGCACGTACAAGACGCCGCTGATGAACCTCGGCGAGATCGCCCTCGTCGGCGCCATCGTGTTCCACGCGTTCAACGGGCTGCGGATCATCCTCATCGACTTCTGGTCGAAGGGTCCGAAGTACCAGCGGGCCATGTTCTGGGTCGTCCTCGTGCTCTGGGCCGTGGCGATCGCGGGTTTCCTGCCGCGCCAGCTCATGAACCTCGTCGCCGACTTCAACTGAGGGCTCCGTCATGACCACCGAGACCATCGCTCCGCCCCGCAGCGCCGACGCTGCCCGCCGCACCACCAACTGGGAGAAGTGGGGCTGGATCTACATGCGCGCGTCGGGCGTCCTGCTCGTCGTGCTCATCTTCGGCCACCTCTTCGTCAACATGGTCGCCGGCGAGGGCGTCAAGCAGATCGACTTCGCCTTCGTCGCCGGCAAGTGGGCGAGCCCGTTCTGGCGGATCTGGGACACCGCGATGCTCTGGCTCGCGCTCGTCCACGGGTCGAACGGCATGCGGACGATCATCAACGACTACGTGGCCAAGCCCGGCGTCCGCAAGACCCTGCTCGGCGCGGTGCTCCTCGCCTGCGTGCTCCTGATCGTCCTCGGCACGCTCGTGTGCTGGACCTTCGACCCGTGCCCCGCCGGCGCCGCCGCCGCGGACCTGCCGTCGTTCTGCCCCGCGCAGTAGCGACGCCTCGCGCACGACGTCCCGCACGCTCCACCTCCTGATCGAAAGACCCCTGTGACCGACATCACCGTCCACCACCACCAGTACGACATCGTCATCATCGGCGCGGGAGGCGCCGGCATGCGAGCCGCCATCGAGGCCGGGCCGAAGGCGAAGACCGCGGTCATCTCGAAGCTCTACCCGACGCGCTCCCACACGGGCGCGGCGCAGGGCGGCATGGCGGCAGCGCTCGCGAACGTCGAAGAGGACTCGTGGGAGTGGCACACCTTCGACACGATCAAGGGCGGCGACTACCTGGTGGACCAGGACGCTGCCGAGATCCTGGCGAAGGAGGCGATCGACGCGGTCATCGACCTCGAGAACATGGGTCTGCCGTTCAACCGCACGCCCGAGGGCAAGATCGACCAGCGCCGCTTCGGCGGTCACACGCGTGACCACGGCAAGGCACCGGTGCGCCGCGCCTGCTACGCGGCCGACCGCACCGGCCACATGATCCTGCAGACGCTCTTCCAGAACTGCGTGAAGCTCGGTGTCGAGTTCCACAACGAGTTCTACGCACTCGACCTCATCATGGTCGACGTCGTCGGGGACGACGGGGTCACGCGCAAGCAGCCCGCCGGCGTCGTCGCCTTCGAGCTCTCGACGGGCGAGCTGCACGTGTTCCACGCGAAGGCGATGATCTTCGCGACCGGCGGCTTCGGCAAGATGTTCAAGACCACGTCGAACGCGCACACGCTGACCGGCGACGGCGTCGGCATCGTGTGGCGCACCGGCCTGCCGCTCGAGGACATGGAGTTCTTCCAGTTTCACCCGACCGGGCTGGCCGGGCTCGGCATCCTGCTCACCGAGGGCGCCCGCGGCGAGGGCGCGATCCTCCGCAACGCCTCCGGCGAGCGGTTCATGGAGCGGTACGCACCGACGATCAAGGACCTCGCGCCGCGTGACATCGTCGCCCGGTGCATGGTGCAGGAGGTCGCCGAGGGGCGCGGCGCCGGCCCGAACAAGGACTACGTGCTGCTCGACTGCACCCACCTGGGTGCCGAGGTGCTCGAGACGAAGCTGCCGGACATCACCGAGTTCGCCCGGACCTACCTGGGCGTCGACCCGGTCGTCGAACCCGTGCCGGTGATGCCGACGGCGCACTACGCGATGGGCGGCATCCCGACGAACGTCAAGGCCGAGGTCCTCGCCGACAACACCACGGTCGTCCCGGGCCTCTACGCCGCGGGTGAGTGCGCCTGCGTCTCGGTGCACGGGTCGAACCGTCTCGGCACGAACTCGCTGCTCGACATCAACGTGTTCGGCAAGCGCTCGGGCAACAACGCCGCCGAGTACGTGCAGACCGCCGAGTTCCTGCCGCTGCCCGAGGACCCCGCGGCGAACGTGCGCGGCATGCTCGAGCAGCTCCGGGCCTCCACCGGGACCGAACGCGTCTCCGTGCTCCGCAAGGAGCTGCAGGAGGAGATGGACAAGAACGCGCAGGTGTTCCGGACCGACGAGTCGCTCGCACGGGTCACCGAGACGATCCACACGCTCCGCAACCGGTTCATGCAGGTGTCCGTGCAGGACAAGGGCAAGCGCTTCAACACCGACCTGCTCGAGGCCGTCGAGCTCGGCTTCCTGCTCGACCTGGCCGAGGTCGTCGTGTACTCCGCCCGGAACCGCAAGGAGTCCCGCGGCGGGCACATGCGCGACGACTACCCGAAGCGCGACGACGAGAACTACATGCAGCACACCATGGCGTACCTGACGGGCGATCCGCACTCGTCACTCGCCGACGACCACATCACGCTCGACTGGAAGCCCGTCGTCATGACGCGCTACGAGCCGATGGAGAGGAAGTACTGAGATGACCGACACCCTGGTCTCCGACGCACCCCGCACCGACACCGTGCAGGACGCGCCTCCTGGATCGTTCTCCGTCACGGTGATCGTCCGCCGCTTCGACCCGGACGTGGACGACGAGCCGCGCTGGCAGGACTTCGACGTCATGATGCTGCCGACCGACCGCATCCTCGACGCGCTGCACAAGATCAAGTGGGAGCAGGACGGATCGCTGACGTTCCGACGCTCCTGCGCGCACGGCGTCTGCGGCTCGGACGCGATGCGGATCAACGGGCGCAACCGTCTGGCGTGCAAGACCCTGATCAAGGACCTCGACATCTCGAAGCCGATCTACGTCGAGGCGATCAAGGGTCTGCCGCTCGAGAAGGACCTCATCGTGGACATGGAGCCCTTCTTCACGTCCTTCCGCGAGGTCCAGCCGTTCCTGCAGCCGAAGTCCGCACCGGAGAAGGGCAAGGAGCGCATCCAGTCCGTCGCCGACCGCGCACGGTTCGACGACACGACGAAGTGCATCCTCTGCGCCGCCTGCACGTCCTCGTGCCCGGTGTTCTGGACCGACGGGCAGTACTTCGGGCCCGCCGCGATCGTGAACGCACACCGCTTCATCTTCGACTCGCGGGACGACGCGGCCGACGTGCGCCTCGACATCCTCAACGACAAGGAGGGCGTCTGGCGCTGCCGGACGACCTTCAACTGCACCGACGCCTGCCCCCGCGGGATCCAGGTGACGAAGGCGATCTCCGAGGTCAAGCAGGCCGTGATGCGCGGCCGTGGCTAGCGGATCGACTCCGCCAGGAACGTCATGGGCGGGCGCGCTAGGCTCCCGCTCATGACGTTCGCGGACACTCGGCCCATCCTCGATCAGCTCGGCTACACGGTCCGGTACGTGCAGCTCCCCGGGGAGACCCTGCACGAGCCGCCGGTGGAGGGTGCGCTGCGGATCGTCCCCGCGGACGCCGACTCGTTCGCCATCGAGGTCGTCGACTACGGCACCGCACGACGGCTCGCCACCGCACGCGGTGAGGACGACGCGGTCGAGATGCTCCGCCGGTTCCTGAACCGTCCCTTCCCGGACGCGCGGGACATCCGCCGGTCCGACCTCGACCAGATGCGTGACCGGTCGGCGTCGACCTACCCGCAGCTGGCGCAGCAGGTCGCGGCGACCGGGGACGCCGGTCTGACGATCCAGATCCCGGCTGGCGTGCCGGTGGACCGCATCGGCGGCCCGGACGGGTACCTGCTGCACCCGATCGAGACCCCGCTCCACGCCCGGTCCCTGCCGCCGCACGCCACGGTCTCCCCCGAGGTGCACCGCTACGTGGTCGAGCGCCCGTTCCTCGTGACCGTCCGCTTCGTGCGTCCGTGGTTCGACCAGCCGGGCGGCGCGCTCCGCTTCGAGATCGCCGACCCGGCGACGACAATCCGCGACCTGGTCGTCGACGGATCGCTCGCGCGGGTCCGGGTCGTCTGACCCGCTCGGCACACGACGGAGCCCTCCTGCCCGATCGGGCAGGAGGGCTCCGTCGTGTGGTGGACGTCAGCCGCGCTCGGGGCGGTCGAACCGCTGCCCCTCCGGCTTCGACGGCAGGATCGTCAGCACGATCAGGATGATCCCGCCGAAGAACGGGATGACCGACAGGAAGAAGAAGAAGGGCCCCGCAAGGTTCGCGTCGTTGAGCCGACGCCAGGTGACCGCCAGGTTCGGGATGATCGTCGCGAGCGAGTAGAGGCCCAGGAGCACCGCGGCGATCCAGTAGAGCGCGTTCGGCGTCCCGGAGGTCGTCCCCGTGACCGGGTCTGTCCGGAAGTCCGACGTCGCTCCCCCGATGCCGATGAGGACGTAGAGCACGCCGATGACGATCGTCTGGGCGAGGGACCACCACCAGAACTCGCTGCGACTCGCACGCCCGTCGAACCGGACGTACTTCCGGAAGACCCGCTTGACCGCGTCAGCAAGGCGGCCAAGACGGGCTGGCCGCGCGCGGCCAGCCGCCGACACGACGACGGCGCCCTCCTCGTGGATGGAGGGCGCCGTAGTGACGCGACCGGCAGGCGCTCAGCGGTCCCCGGGTCGGTCGAACCGTGCGCCATCGGGGTTCGAGGGCAGGACGCCGAAGACGATGCCGACGATCCCGACGAAGAGCGCGATGATCCACAGTGCACCCGACAGGTTCGCGTCGTGCAGCCGACGCCAGCCGAGCGCGAGGGACGGCACGAGCGTCGCGAGCGCCCACAGCAGGCCGGCGATGAGGAACACGAAGGCGATCGGCGGTGCCGGGTTCTGCACCTCGTAGGTGCCGTAGTCCGTCTGGACCGTCCGGGTCGACGCGAGGGCGGCGGCGAGCAGGAATCCACCGCCGGTGAGCACCGTGGAGACGACGGCGGTGACGAGCGTCCACCACCAGAACTCGCTGCGGCTCGCGCGGCCGCTGAAGGTCGCGTACTTCCGGAAGAAGCGGCCGACGGCCTTCGGCAGTGAGATGCCGTACCAGGGCGCCCAGAGCGGCGGCTGCCCGTCCGGCCCGACGGGAGCCGCTGCACCCGGCGTCTGCTGTCCGTACTGCGGCTGTCCGTACTGCGGCTGGCCGTACTGGTGCTCGCCGTACGGCTGCTCGCCGTACGACTGCTTCCCGTACGGCTGCTGGCTGCCGGGCTGTCCGCCGGCGTCCGGCACGGGATGGTGATCGGTCACGAGGTCCCCCAGGGTGTCGATGATCGGAAGTGGTCAGCCGCGGTGCGGCTCGTCGAACCGTGTGCCGGCGGGCACGGACGGCAGGAGCCCGATGACGAGCGCGAAGACGGCGCCCACCGGCGGGATGATGAACAGCAGGGCGAGCAGGCCCGACATGTTGACGTCGTGCAGGCGTCGCACCGTCAGCGCGATGAAGCCGACGAGCGTCGCGAGCGCCCAGAGGCCACCGACCACGTTGGAGTCACTCCCGCCGATGGCCGTGTCGATCGTGCCCGTGACGATGTTGCCGATCGCCCACCAGAGTGCCCAGAACCAGAACTCGCTCCGGCTGGCGCGGCCGTCGAAGCGCACGTACTTCTTCCAGAACCGCGTGAAGGCCTTGGGGAACGGGATGCCGTACCAGGGCGCCCAGAGCGGCGGCTCACCCTGCGTCACCGGCTGCTGCCCGTAGGGCTGCTGCTGCGCCGGCTGCTGCCCGTACTGGCCAGATCCGTACGGCTGCTGCCCGTACGGCTGCTGCCCGTACGGTGACTGCCCACCCGAGGGCTGCCCGTACGGCTGCTGCCCGTACGGCGACTGCCCACCCGAGGGCTGCCCGTACGGCTGCTGTCCGTACGGCGACTGCCCGCCCGAGGCCTGCCCGTACGGCGACTGCCCGCCCGGGGCCTGCCCGTACGGCGACTGCCCGTCGGACCGCCCGTCGCCGGGTCGCTTGCCGTAGGGGTCCTGCGGTGGGTACTGGTCGCTCACGGGGTTCCTTCCGAAGACGGTGACGAGACGCCCGGGATCGTCCAGCGGTCTGCGGAGGCTGGACCTCCGCGACGTCGGTCACGGCCGCCCCACTCCCCCGCACGCTGGCCCGGCGCGCTGCACCCAGTGTGCCAGTGCTCGATGTCCGACGACGACCGACTTCAGGGCAGGAGGGCGATCTTCCCGCCCGGGTGCCCGGACTCGAGCAGGTCGAGCGCCGCGCGTGCCTCGGTGAGCGGGAACGTCCGAGCGACCGGGACGACGAGTTCCCCTCGACCGGCCAGGTCGACGAGCCGCTGCCGGACGGCGTCGCGGAAGGCCGCGCTCTCCGGCTGCGACCCGCCGATGGCCGTGATCCCCGCGTCCGGAGCGCGGGTGAAGGCCGCGATCGTCGCGATGCGTGCCCGGTCGGCGACCAACGCGAGTGAGACGTCGACGGCCTCGTCGGAGCCGACGCAGTCCAGGGCCACGTCGACGCCATGCGGCGCGAGGTCGCGGACCCGCGCTTCCAGGCCGTCGCCGTACGGGACCCACTCGCCGCCGGAGCGGCGGACGGTGTCGGTGTTCGCGGCGGAGGCGGTGCCGATCGCTCGCGCCCCGAGCATCCGGAGCTGTTGCAGCAGGCTGACGCCGACGGCCCTGGAGGCTCCGTGCACGAGCACGGTCTCACCGGCGGCGACGTCGGTCACCCGGATGAGGTCCGCAGCGGTCGTGCCGGCGAGCAGCAGGTTCGCGGCCTCCGCGAACCCCATCGCGGGCGGCTTCGCGAAGACGTCACGGGCTGGCAGGGTGACCGCCTCGGCCCATCCGCCCCGCACCCGGAACGCCAGGACCTCGTCGCCCGGTGCGACCGGGCCCGAGGCGATGTCCGTGTCCGGCCCGACCGCCGTGACGACGCCCGCGACCTCGTACCCGATCGGGAGCGGGAAGTCGGCGGGGTCGCCGTCCCGGGTGTGCTTGGCATCGGCCGGGTTCACACCGGCGGCCCGGACGCTGACGGTCACCTCACCGGGACCGGGCGCCGGGACCGCGACGTCCACCAGTTCGAAGGTCTCACTGCCACCGGGACGCGTCGCCACCCACTGCTTCGTCATGGCCGCGACGGTACTCGGAGCCGATCGCTCGGTCGACAGGCGATGCCGAGACGGACGGGAGGCCCGGTACCAGCTGGTACCGGGCCTCCCGTCCGTCTCGTGGTCGCGAGCGCTAGGCGCGCGCCGCTCCGACCCGTCCGGTGAAGGACGCGTGCAGCGGGTGTTCACCGCCGAGACCGGTGATCTCGGACGCGATGTCGGCGTCCGACCGGTCGGACCGCAGCAGTGCCTGGAGTTCGACGCTCTGCTCGTCGTCCGCGACGTCGAAGCGGAGCGCCGCTGCCATCGCGTCGAGCAGTGCCGTCGGCTCGGCGCCGTTCTCCGCCAGGGCCGCCGCCGGGGAGACGAAGCGCTCGTCGCGCGAGAGCTTCCGGAGGGGCTGCCGACCGACACGGGTGACCGTGTCCGGGAGGTGCGGGTTCTCGAAGCGGGCGATGATCGCCTCGACGTAGGCGCGGTGCACCTCGGGGTCGAGCTCGTGCCGGCGGACGAGCAGGTCGCTCGTCTCGGCGAGCACGGCCTCCAGCGCCGAGCGCACGGTCGGGAGGGCGACGGCGTCCGAGATCTTGTCCGCGCCGGCGAGGAAGCCGTGGTAGGCGACCGTGGCGTGGCCGGTGTTCACGGTGAAGAGCTTGCGCTCGATCGATGCGGCGAGGCCGTCGACGTAGTGCGCGCCGGGGATCGTCGGCTCGGCACCGGCGAAGGGCGTGCGGTCGATGGCCCACTCGAAGTAGGTCTCGACCGTGACGTCGAGGCCGCCGTCCGCGGGCTGCGCGGGCACGATCCGGTCGACGGCGGTGTTGGCGAACACGGCCTTGGCCAGCGCGCCCTCGCGCGCGTCCTCGGGCAGGGCGGCGACGATGAACTCGCGGAGGCGGTCCGTCGCGTTGATCGCGTTCTCGCACGCCATCACGACGAGCGGGGCGGCGTCGACGGAACGCTCCTGCAGGCCCTTCGCGATGACGGGTGCGATGAACTTGAGGACGGTCGGGCCGACCGCGCAGGTGACGATGTCGGCGGTCGCGATCTCGGCGACGACGCCGGCCTCGTCCTGCGCGCTGTTCACGGCGCGGAAGCCGGTGACCTCGTGGTCCTGCGCACCTGCGCCGACCTCGTGCACGGTGTACGTGTCGGCGGCGGCGAGGGCGTCGATGAGCGGTGCGGCGACGTCGGCGAAGACGACCTCGTAGCCGGCCTGGTGCAGCAGGAGGCCGACGAAGCCGCGGCCGATGTTGCCGGCGCCGAAGTGGACGGCGGTGCTCACTCGTTGACCTCACCGAGGATCGCGAGGACGGCCGCGGCGTCGGGCGCCTCGGTCAGGGCCTGGACCTGGTCCTCGTCGGAGAACACGATCGCGATCTTGCTGAGGATGTCGAGGTGCTCGTTGTTGACCCCCGCGATGCCCACGACGAACCGGACGTCGTTGCCGTCCCAGTCGATCGGGGTGGCGTACCGGACGAACGAGAGCGCCGACGCCTTGATGGCGTCCTTCGCGTCGTTCGTCCCGTGCGGGATCGCCAGGAAGTTGCCCATGTAGGTCGAGACGCTCTTCTCGCGCTCGAGCATGGCGGGGTAGTAGTCCGCGGTGACCGCACCGGCGTCCTGGAGGATCGCAGCCGCCTCCTTCATCGCCTCCGACTTGGTCGGCGCGGCGTCCTCGGTGTGGATGCGGATCTGGCTCTCCTGCAGGACGGGCATTCGGGGTCTCCTTGTTCGTGGGTGACGGCGGAAGAGGGGACGGTCGCCCGTCCCCTCTCCCATCGTGCTCTTGTCTTACTGGTTCTTGAGCTGGTCGACGACCTGGTCGTACTGCGGAGCGTTCATGAAGTTGCCGACCGAGACGTGCTGGGCGTTCGGGTTCTTCTGCTTCGCGCGGTCCGTGAGCTCCTCCTGGGTGATGATGAGGTCCTCGTCACCCGAGAGGTTCGCGATCGCCTTGTTGACGACCGTCACACCCTCGATACCAGCCTTCTTGATCTTGTTCCGCAGGACACTCGCACCCATGGCGCTCGAGCCCATGCCGGCGTCGCAGGCGAAGACGACGTTCTCGACGCGCGTCGCCGTGGCGGTGCCGGCGGAACCGACGCCGCCGAGCGAGGCCTGGGCCTCTTCCTCGTTGGCCGGGGAGTTGTCGCCGAGCAGGCCCGAGGTCGCGGCGTTGACGTCGCGGCCCTTGTTCTGCTGGAGCTTCGCCATGGCGGCGCTCATGTCGCCGGCGTTGCCCGCGGCGAGGTCACGCTTGCGGCTGGCGAGGAGGAAGAACGAGGCCACCGCGAAGGACACGGCCGCCGACAGGACCACCGAGAGGATGACGCCGACGTAGCTGTCCTTCGCCGTCGCGGTGAGGACCGCGATGATCGAACCGGGCGACGCCGGGGCGACGAGGCCGGACTGGAAGGCGACGTTCGTGGCGACACCGGTCGCGCCGCCGAGGATGACGGCGACGAACAGGATCGGCTTCTGCAGCACGTACGGGAAGTAGATCTCGTGGATGCCACCGAAGAACTGGATGAGGATCGCACCGGGAGCGGTCGAGCGGGCGATGCCGACACCGAAGAAGGTGAAGGCGAGGAGGATGCCGAGACCGGGACCGGGGTTCGCCTCGAGGAGGAACAGGATCGACTTGCCGGAGTCCTGGACCTGCTGCGCGCCGAGCTGGTCGAGCACGCCGTGGTTGATCGCGTTGTTGAGGAAGAAGACCTTGGCCGGCTCGATGATGACGCTGGCGAGCGGCAGCAGCGAGCTGTCGACGAGGAACTTCACCGCGGCGCCGAGGCCCTCGGCGATGAGCTTGAACAGCGGGGCGAGCCAGAAGAACCCGATCAGCGCGAGCACGAAGCCGAGGATGCCGGCCGCGTAGTTGTTCACGAGCATCTCGAAGCCGGGCTTGATCTTGCCGTCCCAGATCTTGTCGATCTGCTTGATGAGCCAGGCGCCGAGCGGGCCGCAGATCATCGCGCCGAGGATCATGATCGTGCCGTTGGCGCCGATGATGACGCCCATGGCCATGATCGAACCGACGACCGCGCCGCGGGTGTCGTAGACCATCCGGCCGCCCTGGAAGGCGATCGCGAGCGGGATGAGGTAGGTCAGGATCGGGCCGACGAGGCCGATGTTGGCCACGCCGTCCGTCTCGCCGAAGCCGCCGAGGACGCCGACGGGCGTCCAGCCGGTCTCGATGAAGAACGCGGTGATGAGGCCCCACGCGATGAAGATCGCGATGTTTGGCATCACCATGCCGGACAGGAACGTGCCGAACTTCTGGACGGCGACGCGAGCGCCACCCCGCGACTTGTCGCGGGTGTCTGGCGCTGCAACGGACGACGTTGTCATGTGCGTTGACTCTCTGTGTGTGTGCTGCTGCAGGGATCGGGAGTGGTGCGGGAGGGGGCGGGTCAGGCGGCGTGCACCGCGGCTGCGGCGGCGGACCGGGCGGTCGCTGCCGTGCTCGCGGCGAGTGCTGCCGTCGCCATCTCGCGGGCCTCGTCGAGGGTGTGCTGGCCGAGTTCGGCACGCACGTCGGCGAGGGCCGCGGGGGTCATGGAGAGGGTGGTGGCACCGAGTCCGACGAGGACGACGGCGAGCAGCGGGTCGGCTGCCGCCTCACCGCAGATGCCGACCGCCTTGCCGGCGTCGGCACCGGCCGCACCGAGCTGCGCGACGAGGCGCAGGACGGCGGGGTGCCACGGGTCCTGGTAGCTCGCGACGGTGCCGAGCATCCGGTCGGCGGCCATCGTGTACTGCGTCAGGTCGTTCGTGCCGATCGACACGAAGTCGGCGGAGCGGAACACCTGCTCGGCCATCAGCGCGAGCGACGGCACCTCGGCCATCACGCCGGCGGTGCGGATGCCGAGTTCGCGGGCGAGCCCGACGAAGTACTCGGTCTCCTCGGCGTCGGCGACCATCGGGGCCATCACCCAGAGGTCGGCCTCGGTCGCGGCGTCGGCCCGGGCGAGTGCGGTGAGCTGGTCGCGGAGGACCTGCTCCTGGTTCCGCAGGGCGCGGAGGCCACGACGACCGAGCGCCGGGTTCTCCTCGTCCTTGTCGGTGAGGAACGGGAGCGGCTTGTCGGCACCGGCGTCGAGCGCGCGGACCACGACCTTCTTGCCGGGGAACGCGGCGAGCAGCTGCTCGTACGACTTCTGCTGCGACTCCACCGTCGGCGCCGTCGGGGCGTCGAGGAACAGGAACTCGGTGCGGAACAGTCCGACGCCCTCGGCGCCGAGGTCCACCGCGGCCTGCGCGTCGGCGGGGCTGCCGAGGTTCGCCAGCAGCGGGACGACGTGCCCGTCGGCGAGCGC
This sequence comes from Curtobacterium sp. MCBD17_008, assembly GCF_003234475.1. Classification (NCBI taxonomy): domain Bacteria; kingdom Bacillati; phylum Actinomycetota; class Actinomycetes; order Micrococcales; family Microbacteriaceae; genus Curtobacterium; species Curtobacterium sp. MCBD17_008. Next base: position 68,775 of record NZ_QKTK01000001.1, read on the forward strand.
GCCCGCGGTGAGCGGTGCGGCGGCGGCGGCGCGCCGGTCGGCGATGCGCTGCTCGACGTCGGCGACGAGTTCGGCGGAGGGGTCGGTCACGACGGTGCCGGCGACGGCGTCGACGACGACCTGCTGCCCCTCGACCAGGTCGTCAGCACCGCTCACGCCGACGACGGCCGTGATGCCCTTGGCGCGGGCGAGGATCGCGGTGTGCGAGGTCGGGCCGCCGTCACGGGTGACGAGGGCGAGGACCTTGTCGAGGTCGAGGAGCGCGGTGTCGGCCGGTGCGAGGTCGCGGGCGACGAGCACGAACGGGGCGTCCGACTCAGGGACGCCGGGGGCCGGGACGCCGCGGAGCTTCGCGACGATGCGCTGGGCGACGTCGTCGAGGTCGGCCGCGCGCTCCCCCATGTAGCCGCCCATGCCGACGAGCAGGTCGCGGAACTGCGCGAACGCCTCGTACACGGCACGCTCGGCGTTCGTGCCGCCGTCGATGCGCGCGTGCACGTCGTCGAGGAGGGTCGGGTCCTGCGCCATGAGCGCCTGCGCCTCGAGCACGGCCTGGGCGTCGCCGCCTGCGAGCTGGCCGCGCTTCGTGAGGTCCTCGGCGACCGCGGCGAGCGCGGCGTGCACCGCCTGCTTCGCGTCCTCGGCCGAGCCCTCGAGCGGGGTGGTCGACGGCTCTCCCAGCGGGTCCGCCATCCGGAGCACCGGGCCGTGGGCAACGCCGCGACCGACGCCGGTTCCGAGCAGATCGGACATGGGGAGACTCCTTCATCTCACGCGCAGCAGCGGTGGGCGGTTCGGGGGCGGTGCTGCATCCGGGGCGTGCTGCATCCGGACGGCCTTGCAGCACCATACATCGCCCCGCGTTGACAAACAAACACATCCGGGGATAAAAATGCAGAAACAGATGCCCGTTTGCGTCTGCCGGGACGTCCGGCCGCGGGTCACTCGCGGCGATCGTGCCCGAGCCTGTCCGTTCCGATCCGACGAGGCACCGATGTACGCACCAGAACGCCACCAGCGCATCGTCGAACAGGCGCGCGCGCACGGCCGGGTCGACGTGAAGGACCTCGCCGAACTGCTCGCCGTCACGCCGGAGACCATCCGACGCGACCTGACGAGCCTGGAGCGCCGCGGGCTCGTCCGGCGTGCCCACGGCGGTGCGATCCCCGTCGAGCGGGTCACCCTGCACCCGGGCGTCGGTGACCGCGGCGGCATCAACCAGACGGAGAAGATGGTCATCGCCGAGGCCGCGCTCGAGGAGCTGCCCGAGAACGGGTCGGTGATGATCGACGCCGGCACGTCGACGATCTGCCTCGCCGAGCTGCTGCCGACCGACCGCGGCCTCACCGTCGTCACGCACTCGCTCCCCGTCGCGATGGCCGTCGCGAACCGGCCCGGCATCGACCTGCACCTGCTCGGTGGCAACATCCGCAGCGACTCGCTCGCAGGCGTCGGCACGTGGACGCACCAGCTCATCGGCATGGTGAGCGTCGACGTCGCGTTCGTCAGCATCAACGGCATCACGCCCGAGCGCGGCCTGACGACGCACAACATGGCCGAGGCGGCCGTGAAGAGCGCCATGATCAAGTCCGCCCGCCGGAGCATCCTGCTCGCCGACCACACGAAGTTCGGCCGTGAGGAGTTCGGTCGGGTCGCCCCGCTCGCCGCGATCGACACGATCATCACCGACCCCGGCGTCAACCTGGACCTCGTCCGCGAGGTCGAGGCCGCCGGAACCGAGGTCTTCTGGCCCGGGCGCGACTGACCGTCCCCGCACGTCGGCCGCCCGCGTCCACGAGACCCGGGAACCACCCGCCAGGCGCTCGCTAGCATGAGCGCACCACCCATCGACAGGAGTCCATCGATGTCCGAAGCCACCCGCACCGTCACCGTCGCGAGCGCGTCCGGCCTGCACGCCCGCCCCGCCTCGCTGTTCGTCCAGAACGTCACCGCGTCCGGCCACCAGGTCACGATCGCCAAGGGTGAGAAGTCGGCCAACGCCGGCAGCATCCTCGGCCTGCTCGGCCTCGGTGTGGAGAACGGCGACGAGGTCGTGCTGACCGTGTCCGGCGACGACGCCGAGACCACCGCAGACAGCCTCGTCGACTTCCTGCAGACGGACCACGACGCGGCCTGACGCGCGTCCGGCGTCCGCGCGACCACACGGTCGCCGTGCAGACGGGAGGCCCCTCACCAGCTGGTGACGGGCCTCCCGTCCGTCGTCCGGTCGCCCCTCCCGCGGGCACGTCCGGGGCGTCGGGGCGCGCCGGTAGGGTTGGTGCATGACACGCCTGCGCCTCGCGACCGTCAACGTCAACGGCATCCGTGCCGCGTTCCGGAAGGGCATGGGCGACTGGCTCGCCGAGCGCGACGTCGACGTGCTCGCCCTGCAGGAGGTGCGCGCCTCGACCGAGGACCTGACCGGCCTGCTCGGCGACGAGTGGGACGTCGTGCACGACCCCGCCACCGCCAAGGGCCGCGCCGGCGTCGCCATCGCCTCGCGGCACCGGGCCCACCTGCACCGGGTCGAGCTCGGGGCGGAGGACTTCGACTCCGCCGGCCGCTGGCTCGAGGCCGACTACGAGATCGGTGGCCGCACCGTCACCGTCGTGTCGACCTACGTGCACTCGGGCGAGGTCGACACCCCGAAGCAGGACGAGAAGTGGAAGTTCCTCGACGCCATGACCGAGCGCCTGCCCGCGCTCCGCGCGCACAACCCGCTCGCCGTGGTGGTCGGTGACCTGAACGTCGGCCACGACCAGCGGGACATCAAGAACTGGAAGGGCAACGTCAAGCGCGCCGGCTTCCTGCCGCGCGAGCGCGCCTACTTCAGCCGGTTCTTCGGGGCCGAGGGCGAGCAGGTCGAGGGGGCGGACGGCTCCACCGGTCCGGGTCTCGGCTGGGTCGACGTCGGCCGTGCCCAGGCCGGCGACGTCGACGGCCCGTACACGTGGTGGTCCTGGCGCGGTCAGGCGTTCGACAACGACTCCGGGTGGCGCATCGACTACCAGGTCGCGACGCCCGAGCTCGCCGCGACCGTGACCTCGTACACCGTGGACCGCGCCGCCGCGTACGACCAGCGATGGTCCGACCACGCCCCCGTGGTCGTCGACTACGACCTCTGATCCCCCGCTCGCTCCCCAGCACCAGGACTCTCCGCATGACCAGCACGCGCATCTTCTCCGGCATCCAGCCCTCGGCCGGTTCGCTCCACCTCGGCAACTACATCGGCGCCCTCATGCAGTGGCGCGACCTGCAGGACGACCACGACGCCATCTACTGCGTGGTCGACATGCACGCGATCACCTCCCCGCAGGACCCCGCGGAACTGCGGGCGAGCACCCGGGCGACCGCGGCGCAGTACATCGCCTCGGGCATCGACCCGTCGAAGTCGACGCTGTTCGTGCAGTCGCACGTCCCCGCGCACGCCGAGCTCGCCTGGGTACTGAACACCCTGACGGGCTTCGGCGAGGCGAGCCGGATGACCCAGTTCAAGGACAAGTCGGCGCGCCAGGGTGCGGAAGCCGCCTCGGTCGGGCTGTTCACGTACCCGATCCTGATGGCGTCGGACATCCTGCTCTACGACACGGCGGTCGTCCCGGTCGGCGACGACCAGCGGCAACACGTCGAACTGACGCGCGACCTGGCCCAGCGCTTCAACTCGCGCTTCGGCGACACGTTCGTCGTCCCGGAGGCCCGGATCGGTTCCGAGACCGCTCGCATCTACGACCTGCAGGACCCGACCAGCAAGATGAGCAAGTCGGCCGCGTCCGACAACGGCCTCGTCCGCCTGCTCGACGACCCGAAACGGACCGCGAAGAAGATCCGGTCGGCCGTGACGGACACCGAGCGCGAGATCCGTGCCGACCGGCAGGCGAAGCCGGGCGTGACGAACCTGCTCGCGATCCTGTCCGCCTTCACCGGCACCGCGGTCGCCGACCTCGAGACGTCGTTCACCGGCAAGGGCTACGGCGACCTCAAGGGTGCGGTGGCGGACGCCGTCGTCGCCGAGCTCGAACCGGTGCGCGCCCGCACCCTCGAACTCCTCGACGACCCGGCCGAGCTGGACCGCCTGCTGGCCGTCGGTGCCGAGCGCGCCGAGGCGATCGCGGACGCCACGCTCGCCCGCGTCTACGACGCCATCGGCTTCGTGCCGCGCGCCCGCTGAGCGCCCGTGCTCCCCGTCACGCTCGAGTCGGCGCGGGTCCAGCTCGACGTCCCCACCCGCACCGACGCGGCCGCGATCACGCAGGCATGCCAGGACCCGGAGATCGCGCGCTGGACGACGATCCCGCAGCCCTACCGACAGCAGGACGCCACGACGTTCGTCGACGCGCTGGTCGGGCCGGGGTGGGCCTCCGACCGTGAGTACACCTGGGCGATCCGTCGACCCGGTTCGACCTGGCTCGACGGGGTGATCAGCTACCGGACCGCCCGGCGGGACCTCGGGTTCTGGCTCGACCCGTCCGCCCGGGGCCTCGGGCTCGTGCACGACGCCGTCGAGCTCGTCGTCGGGTTCGCGTTCGACCGCGGCGCGCCCGACGTGTACTGGGAGTGCTACGTCGGCAACACCGCCTCGGCCGCGGTCGCCCGGCGCGCCGGCTTCGCGTACACCGGCACCGGCGACGCCCTCGTCCCGAACCGGGACGGGTCCCCCGCCGCCGCGTGGAAGGGGCTCCGTCGGGCGGACGGCACCCCGGCGTCGGACCTGCCCTGGCCGCCCGACTCGATGACGGGCCCCGCCGGTAGTCTCGCTCCGTGAGCGACTCCGCACCCGACACGACCCCGGTCCGCGACGTCGGGGTCCGCGACGTCGAGGTCCGCGCCATGCGCCGGGCGCTCGAGCTCGCCGCCCGCGGCCCCGCCGTCGGCGACCACGCCCGGGTCGGCGCCGTCCTCCTCTCCCCCGCGGGTGACGTGCTGGCAGAGGGCTGGCACAAGGGCGCCGGTACCGCGCACGCCGAGGTCGACGCGATGCGGAAGGTCGATCCGGCCCTGCTCCGCGGTGCGACCGCCGTCGTGACCATGGAGCCGTGCGACCACACCGGCCGGACCGGGCCCTGCTCGGTCGCGCTCATCGACGCCGGCGTCGGCCGGGTCGTGTACGCCGTCGACGACCCGGGGGCGGCGGCACACGGCGGGGCGGACCGGCTCCGTGCCGCCGGCGTCGACGTCGTGTCGGGGGTCCTCGCCGACGACGCCGAGGCGTTCCTCGAGCGGTGGCTGCTCTCGGTCCGGCTCGGGCGACCCTGGGTGACGGTGAAGTGGGCCTCCAGCCTCGACGGCCGCGCTGCGGCGGCGGACGGGTCGAGCCGGTGGATCACCGGTGCCGCCGCCCGGCAGCACGTGCACGAGCAGCGTGCCGCGCACGACGCCGTCCTCGTCGGCACCGGGACCGCGCTGGCGGACGACCCGAGCCTGACCGCCCGTGGCGACGCCGGGGAGTTCCTCGCCGACCAGCCCCTGCCCGTCGTCCTCGGCGACCGGCCGCTGCCCGCCGACGCGGCCCTGCACCGGCATCCCCGTGGTCTCGTCACGATCCCCGGCCACGACCTGGACAACGCACTCCGGTCCCTCCGCGAGCAGGGGGTGCACAGCGTGCTCGTCGAGGGCGGGCCGACCGTCGCGTCGGCGTTCATCGCGGCCGGGCTCGCCGACGAGCTGCTCGTCTACCTCGCCCCCGTGCTGCTCGGCGGTCCCCGGGTGGCACTCGACGACATCGGGGTGGGAAGCATCCAGGGAGCGCGGATGTTGCGTGTACTGTCGACGTCCAGCCTCGGCCCCGATCTGCTGGTCCGCGCCCGTCCGGTCCCCCAGCGGTCCGGTCACGCGGTCGACGGGGCCCCCACCGACCGGAGCACCCCATGACCGACGCACTGACCTCCGCCACCCCCGGGAGCCCGGTCCAGTTCGAGGTCGCCACGAAGGTCCCGACCACGCACGGCACGTTGGAGATGCGTGCCTACCGGGACCTCGTGACGAGCGCGGAACACGTCGCCGTCATCGCGACCGCTCCGGACGGGTCGGCACCGACCGACGGGGCGCTCGTGCGGGTGCACTCCGAGTGCCTGACCGGTGAGGCGTTCGGGTCGCTGAAGTGCGAGTGCGGTCCGCAGCTCGACGCGGCCCTCGACACGATCGCGGCCGAGGGCGGGGTCGTCGTGTACCTGCGCGGGCACGAGGGGCGCGGCATCGGGCTCATCAACAAGCTCAAGGCGTACCGCCTGCAGGAGGACGGGCTCGACACCCTCGACGCCAACCTCGCGCTCGGGCTCCCCGCCGACTCCCGCGAGTACGGCGGCGCGGCCGGCATCCTCGCCGACCTCGGCATCACACGCGTGCGGCTGCTGACGAACAACACCGAGAAGCGTCGGCAGCTCGTCGAGCACGGCATCGCGGTGGACGCCCTGGTCCCCCTCGTGGTCGGTGTCTCCGCGCAGAACGCCGGGTACCTCGACACGAAGCGCGACCGGATGGGCCACACGCTCCCCGACCACCTCGCGACCGGCGCGGCCAACTGACGGCTCCTTCCGGGCGGATTCGCAGGTGGGCGACATCCGTCGTACACTGAGGACCCCGTCACGAGCGGGACCACCACCCCGAACGCACCCGACCCGGTGTCCGCGCCACCCCGCGCGAACCGGTCGGCGTCCGCAGTCCGGCCCCACGCTGCGCTCCCCCGCGAGCGCGCGCACCGCGAAAGTGCCCTCACGCCCATGACCGCCGCACCGGCCACCCCGACGTCCGCCCCGAAGACGAACCCGCGCTCGCGCGTCGTCATCGCGAGCCTCGTCGGCACCTCCATCGAGTTCTACGACTTCTACGTCTACGCGACGGCCGCGGTCCTCGTGTTCCCGACGCTCTTCTTCCCGAACGAGGACCCGACCGCGTCGCAGCTGTCCTCCTTCGTCACCTTCGCGCTGGCGTTCTTCGCCCGCCCGGTCGGCTCCGTCCTCTTCGGCCACTTCGGGGACCGCATCGGCCGGAAGACCACCCTCGTCGCCTCGCTGCTCGTGATGGGGACGGCGACGTTCCTCATCGGCTGCCTGCCGACCTTCGACACGATCGGCATCTGGGCGCCCGTGCTCCTCGCCGTGATGCGCTTCGCGCAGGGCGTCGGCCTCGGCGGCGAATGGTCCGGCGCCGCGCTCCTCGCGACCGAGAACGCGCCGCAGGGCAAGCGCGGGGTGTTCGGCTCGATGCCGCAGCTCGGCGCCCCGATCGGGTTCCTCCTCGCGAACGGTCTGTTCATCGCGATCAACGCCGCCATGCCGGCCGGTGCGGACGGCACCCCGAACGCCGACTTCCAGGCCTGGGGATGGCGCATCCCGTTCCTGCTGTCCGCCGTGCTCGTGCTCATCGGCCTCTACGTGCGGTTCCGGCTCGTCGAGTCGCCCGCCTTCCGCGGCGTGCAGGAGACCGGCTCGGTCGCGAAGGTCCCGCTCGCCCGGGTGTTCCGCACCTCGTGGAAGGCCGTCGTCGTCGGCACCTTCGGCATGGTCGCCACGTACGTGCTCTTCTACTTCATGACGACCTTCACGCTGGCGTACGGCACCACCGCGACCTCGATGGTCCCGAAGGTCGGCCTCGGGTACACGCGCGGTGAGTTCCTCACCCTCCTCATGATCGGCGTCGTGTTCTTCGGGATCTTCACGCCGGTCGCCGGGATCCTCGCGGACAAGTTCGGACGTCGTCGCACGCTCATCCCGACCACGATCGGCATCGCGCTCTTCGGGCTGACCTTCCAGCTGTGGTTCGCCGCGTCGCAGGGCCCGATCACGGTCGTCACGTTCCTCATCGTCGGGCTGTCGCTGATGGGACTGACGTTCGGGCCGATGGGTGCCCTGCTGCCGGAGCTGTTCCCGACGAACGTCCGCTACACCGGCTCCGCGCTCGCCTACAACCTCGCGTCGATCCTCGGGGCGTCCCTGGCCCCGACGATCGCCGTCGCGCTGTGGAAGCCGGACGGGGACATCTTCCTGGTCGGCCTCTACCTGACGATCGCGGCGGTCGTCACCCTGGTCGCGCTCCTGCTCGTCCGCGAGACGCGCGGTACCGACCTCGACGAGGCCGAGGCGCGGCAGGCCGTCGCGGCCGGACGCGACGCGCGCTGACCGCGGCCTGATCGGACGGGAGGCTGCCCACCGGACCGGGGACAGCCTCCCGTCCGTCTGTCGGTGCAGCGGTGAGAGAATCGACGCACGATGAGCAACCCGTTCGCACGCCCGAAGCCGACCGACGGGCCCCGTGCCACCTTCGGCCGCCTGCTGTCCTACCTGTTCGAGAACAAGCCGGCGATGGTCGTCATCATCGTGCTGAGCATCCTCGGAGCCGCGGCGTCCCTCGCCCAGCCGCTGCTCGTCAACCAGGTCGTCACGGCGGTCCAGCAGGGCACCGGCATGTCGACGCTCGTGTGGGCGCTCGTCGTCCTCGTGCTCGTCGCCGGCGTCCTGAACGGTGTGCAGCACTTCCTGCTCCAGCGCGCCGGAGAGGGCGTCGTGCTGTCGACACGGCGGAAGCTCATCGCCCGCATCCTCAACCTGCCGATCTCGGAGTTCGACGTCCGCCGCACCGGCGACCTGGTGTCCCGCGTCGGCAGCGACACCACGCTCCTCCGCGCCGTCCTGACCCAGGGCCTCATCGAGTCGATCGGTGGTGCCCTCACCTTCATCGGCGCGGTCGTCGCGATGGCCGTCATCGACCCGCTGCTGCTCGTCGTGGTCGTCGTGATCGTCATCGTCGCGGTCGTCGTCGTCGGCGGCCTCAGCCGGCGCATCCGGGTCGCCTCGAAGGCCGCGCAGGAGAAGGTCGGCGACCTGACGGCGGCGGTCGAGCGGGGCATCGGCGCCGTCCGGACCATCCGCGCCGCCGGGGCCACCGCCCGCGAGGTCAGCGAGGTCGACGCACACGCCACCGAGGCCTACCGCCGTGGACTCGTCATCGCGCGCATGTCCGCCTTCGTCGTCCCGGTCGCGAGCATCGTCATGCAGGTCGCGTTCATCGCGGTGCTCGGCATCGGCGGCGCGCAGGTGGCGGCGGGGACGATCACGATCGCCACCCTCATCACGTTCATCCTGCTGCTCTTCATGATGATCATGCCGCTCGGGCAGGCGCTCGGCGCGGTCGTCGCCGTGGCGCAGGCCCTCGGCGCGCTCGGACGCATCGAGGAGATCCTCCACCTGCCGACCGAGGACCAGGGCGACACTGCCGTCCACCCCGCCGCCGCGGTCGCGACCGACGACGCCATCACCTTCGAGCACGTCACGTTCCGCTACGCCGCGACACCGGACGCCGTGGGGTCGGACGGCGCGGCCGGGTCGGGGGACGTCAGTGCCCCCGCTCCCACCGCCGGCGCCGGCGAACAGGCCGTCCTGCACGACGTGTCGTTCAGCGTGCCTCGTGGCACCCGGGTCGCCCTCGTCGGACCGTCGGGCGCCGGGAAGTCCACGACCCTGGCCCTCATCGAGCGCTTCTACGACCCCACCGAGGGCGTCATCCGCCTCGGCGGGCTCGACGTCCGCGGCCTCGACCGGGCCGAGCTCCGTGCCCAGATCGGCTACGTCGAACAGGACGCCCCGGTGCTCGCCGGCACGATCCGAGCGAACCTGCTGCTCGGCGCGCCGGACGCCCCGGAGTCCGAGTGCGTCCGGGTGCTCGAGGCGGTCAACCTCGGCGACGTGCTCCACCGCGACCCGCGCGGACTCGACGCGCAGGTCGGCGAGGACGGCGTGATGCTCTCCGGCGGTGAACGCCAGCGGCTCGCGATCGCCCGAGCGCTCCTCGCCGCTCCCCCGATCCTGCTGCTCGACGAGTCGACGTCCTCGCTGGACGGGGTGAACGAGCAGAAGATGCGGCTGGCGATCGACGCGGTTGCCGAGGACCGGACGCTGCTCGTCATCGCGCACCGGCTGTCGACCGTCGTGGACTCCGACGTCATCGTCGTGCTCGAGCACGGCCGCGTCGTCGGCATCGGCACGCACTCCGAGCTGGTGCAGAGCACCCCGCTCTACCGCGACCTGGCGAAGCACCAGCTGCTGGTCTGAGCGCCCCGCCCCGCCCCGCCCGCAGGGTCAGGCGGCGAAGGGGTCCGGGGTGAGCACGTACACGGTCTCCAGGTACTCCTCGAGGCCCTCGTGCGAGCCCTCGCGGCCCAGGCCGGACGCCTTGACGCCGCCGAACGGGAACGCGGCGTTCGACACCACGCCGGTGTTCCAGCCGAGCATGCCCGTCTCCAACCGCTCGGCCAGGCGCTGCCCGCGCCGCATGTCCTCGGTGAAGGCGTAGGCGACGAGCCCGTACTCGGTGTCGTTCGCGAGCCGGATGCCCTCCTCCTCGGTGGCGAACCGCGTGATCGAGACGACGGGCCCGAAGATCTCGGTCGTCAGGATGTCCGACCCCGGCTGGACGTCGTCGAGGAGTGTCGGCGCGTAGTACGTGCCCGCACGATCGACCCGCCGACCACCCGTCACCAGCGTGGCGCCACGCTCGACGGCGTCGTCGACGAGCCCGGCCGCCTTGTCGACGGCCCGGCCGTCGATGAGCGGGCCGATGTCGGTGCCGTCCTCGGTCCCGCGCCCGATGCGGAGTGCCTCGATCCGTTCGGTCAGGGCCGCCGTGAACGCGTCCGCGATGCCCTCCTGCACGAAGAACCGGTTCGCGGCGGTGCAGGCCTCCCCGACGTTCCGGAACTTGGCCTGCATGGCGGCGTCCACCGCACGGTCCAGGTCGGCGTCGTCGAACACGAGCAGCGGGGCGTTGCCGCCGAGCTCCATGCTCGTCTTCAGCACGGTGTCGGCCGCCTGCTTGAGGAGCGCGGACCCGACCGGCGTCGAGCCGGTGAAGGTGAGCTTCCGGAGTCGACGGTCCGCGATGACCGGTGCGGACAGCGCCTTCGCGTCCGAGGACGGCACGACGTTGAGCACGCCGTCCGGCAGTCCGGCCCGGCGGAACAGCTCGACGAGGTACAGGGTCGTCAGCGGGGTGAGGTCGGCGGGCTTCAGCACGACCGTGCAGCCGGCGGCGAGGGCCGGTGCGATCTTCCGGGTCGCCATCGCGAGCGGGAAGTTCCACGGGGTGATCGCGTAGACCGGACCGACCGGGCGCTTCAGCACGATGCCACGACCGGTGCCCTCCGGGTTCGTCCGGTAGTCGCCGCCGATGCGGACGGCCTCCTCGGAGAACCAGCGGAGGAACTCGGCGCCGTAGACGACCTCGCCGTGCGACTCGGCGAGGGGCTTGCCCATCTCGAGCGTCATCACCGCGGCGATGTCGTCGGCGTGCTCGTGCACGAGGTCGAAGGCGCGGCGGAGCAGGTCCGAGCGGCGGCGCGGGGCGGTGGCGGCCCACTCCTCCTGTGCGGCGACCGCGGCGTCGAGCGCGGCGATGCCGTCCTCCGGTGTGGCGTCGGCCACGCTCGCGAGGACGGCGCCGGTCGACGGGTCGCGGACGTCGAACGTCGCGCCGCCCGAGGCCGGTCGCCAGGAACCCCCGATGAACAGGCCGGTGGGGACGCCGGGGACGCTGACGTGCTCGTCGGCGACGGTCGTGTCGGTCGTGTCGGTCACAGGACCGCTCCTCCCGGGCGCTGCCGCCCCTCGTCCATGTCACTGCGTCCGGTGTGGCCGCCCTCGTCCCGGACCTCCTCGAGCGCCGCCTCGCTGGCCGCGCGGTCGACGCCGACGACGAGGTCCTCGTACACGAACACGTCCAGGCCCGCGTGCACGCCGTCGAGCGCCGATGCCCGCACGCAGTGGTCGGTGGCGATGCCGACGACGTCGACGGCGTGGACCTCGCGGTCGAAGAAGACGTCCACCAGGTCCGCGCCGGTGTCGGTCGTCCCCTCGAACGCCGAGTAGGCCGGCTCGCCCTGCCCCTTCCGCACGTGCACGTCCACGGCGGACAGGTCGAGCGCCGGGTGGTACTCGGCGCCCGGGCTGTCGGCCACGCAGTGCACCGGCCAGGTCGTCCGGAAGTCGGGGCCGTCCGGGCCGGCGAAGTGCCCGCCGTTGTCCCCGGTGGCGTCGTGCCAGTCGCGGGAGGCGACGACGAGGTCGTACTCGTCGGCGTGCCGTCGGAGGAAGGCGGTGATCCGTCCGGCCACCGCCGCTCCTCCGTCGACCGCGAGCGCGCCGCCCTCGGTGAAGTCGTTCTGGACGTCGATGATGAGCAGTGCCCGAGCCATGACCCCATCCAACACCTGGCACCAGAGCACCCGTTGACGGGGCACCCGTCCGGCCAGGTACGCCGGGGTCAGGACGCAGCAAGCGCCGGGTCAGGAGGCGGCGAGGGACCCGCCGCAGCGGTAGGCGGCGGCCGTCACGGCGTCGAGCGCCGGCAACGCGGCGGCCCGCTACGACCCGATGGCGTAGAACGCGAACGTCAGCTTCGTGCCGTCCGCGGCGTCGATGAAGCCGCCCAGGGTGTTCGCACTGTCGATCCACCCGGTCTTGGCGTGGACCTTGCCCCGGGCGTCGGCGTTCGCCCCCGTGAAGCGGCTCGACAACGTGCCGGAGACGCCGGACACCGGCAGGACCGATGCGAGCGTCCCGAGCCCTCGCTCACCCCGGGTCACCGGGACCATGAGGTGGGCGACGAAGGACGGCGACACGGCGTTGGCCGCACTCTCCCCGGACCCGTCGATGATCGTGATCCCGGCCGGGTCGACCCCGTAGCCGCGCAGGGCGGAGGCGTACACCCCGGTGAGCGACGCCGCGGTCCCCCCGGCACCGGCCTCCTTCGACGAGACCCGGGCGAGCATCTCGGCGAGGGTGTTGTCCGAGTTCGGGATCATCTGCCCGATGAGCGTGGAGACCGGCTGCGACTGCACCTGCGCGATCGTGGCCTGCGAGGTCGTCGCGCGCTTCGTGACCGGTGCCGTCGCGGCCCCGACGACCCCTGCGTTGACCAGGGCCGTCCGGAACGCGTCACCGGCCCGGCCGATCGGGTCCTCGGAGCGCGGTGAGGTGGCGGCGGCCGGGTTCGCACGGTCACCGTCGACCATGAGCGCGGTCACCTCGGGCTGGTAGCCGATCGTGCGCTCGCTCACCGGCCAGGTGGGGTGCCAGGCGTCGGCCTCGCTCCACCACGTGCCGTCCGCGACGATCGACCGGACGGGCGCGTCGCCGAGGCGGGCCTTCACCTGCTGCGCGAGCTGCTGCAGCGTGGGTGCACCGGGGTAGACGGTGCCGTTGCCCGCCGACAGGGTCGCGTCACCGTGCCCGACGAGGGCGATCGTGCCGTCGCCCTCGTCGGTGACGGTCGTCGGGATGGTGTGGTCGCCGCCGAGCACGGCGAGCGCGGTCGCGCTCGTGAGGGTCTTCATCACGCTGCCGGTCTGGGCCGGGGTGCCGCCGTCGCGGGAGAACAGTTCCTCACCGGTGGTCGCGTTCATCACGTACCCCTCGAACCGACCGAGGCCGCTCGCGGAGGCGGCACCGGCGATCGAGCAGGTCCGCGCGGCGGCACGGGCGCTCGGCGTCGGGGTCGGGGTCGGCTTCGCGGTGGGCGTGACGGTCGCGGTCGGCTCCGGGGACGTCGAGGGGCTCACGGTCGGCGTCGCGCTGGCGGTCGGCGTCCGGGCGGCGCTGGCGGACACCGCGGCTCGCGGCTGCTCCCCGCTCGCAGCACCCACGGCGACCGCGCCGCCGGACCCGACGACGAGGACCGCGACGAGCCCGCCGATCGCCCACGGGACCGGTCGGCGGTTCGCGGAGGCACGGAGCGCGGCGACGGAACGGGAGACGGGACCGCCGGCGGACGGCTCGGGTGACTGCTCGGACATCGGGACGATCCTACGAGACGCGCGGTCGGGCCTCCAGGGCGGGACCGGCCGTCGGGTGCGGGACCGGCCGTCCGGTGCGGGAACGGCCGGTCAGTCGGCGTCGTCGGCCGCGTAGCGGACGCCCACCTGGCGACGTGCCTCGTCCATGACCGCCATCACCGCGACGGTGTGGTCGATGCCGGCCGGACCGTCCTCCGCGGTCTCGACCGGTCCGCCCCCGGCGGGCGCCGCCGTGACCGCGGCCTCGAGCGCACGGGCCTCGTGCGCGTAGCCGGCGAGCTCCTCGCGCCCGTCGAACTCCTCGATCACTGCCCCGTCCGCGTCCCGGATGCGCCAGGTGGTCGGCGTGTACCAGGTCGGGTCGATGTCGATCCGCCCAGCCGTCCCGATGATCGACGCGCTGTTCGGGCTCCGCACGTCGAGCGCGAAGTGCACGGTCGACTGCGCACCGCCCTCGTGCGTCATCACGATCCCCATCTGGGTGTCGACGCCCTGGTCGCTGAGCGTACCGGCCGCCACGAGACCGGTCGGGACGCCGAGGACGTCGACCGCGAACGAGACGGGGTACACCCCGAGGTCGAGGAGGGCGCCGCCACCGAGCGCCGGGTCGTTGAGCCGGTGCCGCGGGTCGGTCGGGAGGGCCTGGTGGTGGGTCGCCTCGACCAACCGCGGCGTTCCGATCCGCCCCTCGGCGAGGACCCGGCGGATCATCGCGGTCTGCGGCAGGAACCGGGTCCACATCGCCTCGACGACGAGGACTCCGCGCTCGCGTGCGGCGTCGCGGACCCGCCGCGCCTGGGCCGCGGTGATCGTGAAGGCCTTCTCCACGAGGACGTGCTTGCCGGCCGCGATCGCGAGGAGGGCGTCCTCGGCGTGCCGGGAGTGCGGCGTCGCCACGTAGACGGCGTCCACCTGGTCGTCGGCGACGAGGGAGGCGTAGTCGCCGTGTGCACGCGGGATGCCGTGCTCCTCCGCGAAGGCACGGGCGCCCTCCTCGGTACGGGACCCGACCGCGACGAACTCCACCCCCGCGGCGGTGCAGTCCACCACGAAGGACCGGGCGATGCCACCGGTCCCGAGCACTCCCCATCGAACGGTCATGCGGCCTGTCTACCAGGCGCGCCGTGACGGGACCGGTGTCGCCTGCACCGAGCACCCGTCGGTCCGTGCTCGGTCAGGACGCGCGGCGTACCGTGCTGTCCACCAGGAGACGGACGGGAGGCCCGCACCGGGCGGGTGACGGGCCTCCAGTCCGACAGGTGGTTGGTCCGCGCGCCGAGCGCACGGACCGGACGCGAGGAGGCGCCGTGACCGGACCGGAACCGTGGTGGACGAGAGCCGTTGTCTACCAGGTGTACCCACGGAGCTTCGCCGACGGGAACGGCGACGGCGTCGGTGACCTCGCCGGGCTGCGCCGCCACCTCGACCACATCGCCGACCTCGGCGTCGACGTCGTCTGGCTCTCCCCCGTCTACCGCTCACCGCAGGTCGACAACGGGTACGACATCTCGGACCACGAGGACATCGACCCGCTGTTCGGCACGATCGACGAGTTCGACGCGCTGCTCGTCGAGGTGCACCGGCGGGGCATGCGGCTCGTCATGGACCTCGTCGTCAACCACACCAGCGACCAGCACCCCTGGTTCCGCGCGGCACTCCGATCGCGGACGTGCCCGAAGCACGACTGGTACATCTGGCGGGACCCGGTCGACGGGCACGAGCCGAACCGGTGGCGCGCCGCGTTCGGCGGCCCGGCATGGTCGTGGGACCCCGGCACCGGCCAGTACTACCTGCACATGTTCACGCCGCAGCAGCCGGACCTGAACTGGGAGAACCCGGACATGCGTGCCGCCGTGTACGACATGATGAACCGCTGGCTCGACCGCGGCGTCGACGGCTTCCGGATGGACGTCATCAACCACATCGCGAAGGACGACGACGCCCTGTCCGGCGACAGCGATGCCTACGTCATGCAGCCGCGGGTCCACGAGCACCTGCAGGAGATGCACGACCGGGTGTTCGCCGGCCGGGACGCGCTGCTCACCGTCGGCGAGATGCCGGGCGTCTCGGTCGAGGACGCCGTGCTGTTCACCGCCCCGGAGCGGCACGAACTCGACATGGTGTTCCAGTTCGAGCACGTCGGGCTCGACCACGCGCCGGCGTCGAAGTTCACCCGGCAGGAGACCGACCTACCGGCGCTGAAGGCCTCGCTCGCGCGGTGGCAGACGGCGCTCGAGCAGCGCGGCTGGAACTCGCTGTACCTGTCGAACCACGACCAGCCGCGGCCGGTGTCGCGCTTCGGGGCGGCGGCACGGGCGGAGTCGGACGACCCGTACGCCTTCCGCTACGAGTCGGCGACGGTGCTCGCCACCGTGCTGCACCTGCACCGCGGGACGCCGTACGTCTACCAGGGCGACGAGATCGGCATGGTGAACGCGGGGTTCACCGCGATCGAGCAGTACCGCGACGTCGAGTCGGTGAACTGGTTCCGCGGGGCCGTCGGCCGGGGCATGTCCGCCGCGTCGGCGCTCGAGGCGCTGGCGTTCCGCAGTCGTGACAATGCCCGGACGCCGATCCCCTGGGACGACAGCGAGCCCGCCGGTGGGTTCTCGACCGCGGAGCCGTGGATCGGGATGGGGCAGGGCTGGCCGCACGTCACCGTCGCGGCGGACCGCGCCGCCGGGGACCGGTCCGTGTACGAACACCACCGGCGACTCATCGCGCTGCGGCACCGGTCGCGGACCGTGCAGCTCGGCACCTTCACGCTCCTCGAGCCGGAGCACCCGGTGCTGTGGGCGTTCACGCGGGCACTCCCCGACGGGTCGACCCGGGACGAGGACGACCCACCGCTCGTCGTCGTCGCGAACCTGTCGTCGTCGGACCTCGTCCTGCCCGAGGGCATCGCGGGGCGGACGGGCGACCTCGTGCTCGGGAACCTCGGGGAGCCGGGCTCGACCGGGATGTTGCGTCCGTGGGAGGCGCGCGTGCACGTGTGCCGGTGACGGGGCTCCCGGCCGGCGACCCGGCCCGCGGCCCGGCCTGACGCCGGCCACCCTGGGAAGCACGAACCCCCTCGTTTCCGGAGGAACGAGGGGGTGGTCGGAGCCGCCTGTCGGAATCGAACCGACGACCTATTCATTACGAGTGAATCGCTCTACCGACTGAGCTAAGGCGGCGGACGCTCCGGATGACCCGGAGCGGCACGAGAAACAACTGTACAGGATCAGACGAGCGAGCGCGAAACGAGCGCGCCGAGATCGTCGAACGACCGCTCCAGCTCATCGGTCAGGTGCACCGCCGACCCCGGTTCGGACCACTCCCACCAGGCGTGCCGGAGTGCCGCCAGTCCGACGAGCGTCGCGAGCCGGGCACGTCGGCGGAGGGCCGGAGGGACATCGGCGTCCGCGGTGGCCTCGTCACCGCTCAGGGTGGCGTCGCGCTGGAGCCGCCGCTCGACCACCGTCTGGAGCTCGGCCTGGAACTCCTGCATCGAGGCCATCCGTCGACTGAACAGTTCCGGATTCGCACGGAGGACCTGCTGCCGCTCCCCGATCAGACCGCGCTCCTCGACGAGTTCACGCGCCGAGTGCACGAGCAGGGCGCCGAGGTCGGACAGCAGGTCGCCCGAGGGACCGCCGGCGACGAACACCTCGACCTCCTCCCCCTGCGGCAGCGTCGGGTCGTCGCCGAGGATCGCCTGTTCCTTGCTCGGGAAGTAGTTGAAGAACGTGCGGGGCGAGATGTCGGCACGGCGGGACACCTCGTCGACGGTGACCGCGGCGAGACCGTGCTCGAGCGCGACGTGCAGCGCGGCCTGCTGGATCGCCAGTCGGGTGGCGCGGCGCTTCCGCTCGCGGAGGCCCGGTTCGGCATCGGTCATGGGCACGATCCTCGCACGCGCACCGCAGAGGGCGGCATGAGAGGACGCGCGGGAACGGCCCGTGCGCACCCGATGGCGGCGCCGTCGGTCAGCGGACGGCGCGGGCCACCGTGACGAGCAGGGCCTCGAGCGCCAGGAGGGCCGCGACGTTCGCGCCGATCCGCTGTCGTGCGGTGGCGATCGCGTCGAGCACCTCCAGCGCGGCGGCCGGCGGCACGGACGGCAGCGCCCGCTCGAGCTCGTGCCGGATCGTCAGGTTCACCGGTTCCGCCGGTGCGCCGAGACCGAGGAGCAACAGATCCCGGTAGAGCGAGGAGACGTCCACGAGGATACGGTCCAACCCGTCACGGAGGCTCCGGGTCGCGCGCCGCTTCTGGTCTTCCTCCAGCGCACGCAGCTGCGACCGGAGCGCCGGCGGCACCGTCCCGCCCGGCTGCACGCCGAGCGACCGGAGCGCTGCGTCGCGTTCCTCGGCGTCACGTTCGAGCGTGATCGCCTTGGCGTCCTCGTCCGCCACGGCGAGCAGCGCGGCCGCGGCGTTCACGGCGTCGCCGACGCTCCGGATCCCGAGCACGGTCGTCAGGGTGCGACGGCGGCGGTCACGGGCGTCCTCGCTGGTGGCGAGCCGTTGAGCCATCCCGATGTGGCTCTGCGCCTGCCGGGCGGCGTCGGTCGCGAGGACCCGGTCCACACCGGTGCGGGCGACGATGAGGTCGGCCACAGACTCGATCCCGGGCACCCGCAGGCGCACGGAGCGGACGCGTGACCGGATGGTCGGGAGGAGGTCCGCCTCACTCGGCGCGCACAGGATCCACACGGTGCGCTCGGGCGGTTCCTCGAGCGCCTTGAGCAGCAGGTTCGAGGTGCGTTCGGTCATCCGGTCGGCGTCCTCGACGATCATCACGCGGTACCGGCCGACCGAGGGCGAGAAGTGCGACGAGGTGACGAGCGCACGGATCTCGTCGATGGTGATGATGACCCGCTGGGTGGTGAGCCGCGACACGTCCGGATGCGTGCCCGCGGCGATGAGCCGCAGCGTGTGGTCGTCGTCCGGACCGTTCCCCACAAGTGCTGCGGCGAAGGCGGCGGCGACGTTCGACCGTCCCGACCCGGGCGGACCGGTGATGAGCCACGAGTGCGTCATGCCCCCGGTGCCGTCGGTCGACTCCGCGGCACTGCGCAGTGCGGCCACGGACTCCTCCTGCCCGGTCAGGCCCTCCCACACGCTCACGAGGCGATCCTCCCAGCCGCCACCGACGGCCGACCGGTCGCGGGCATCAGGAGACCCCGACGAGGCCGGAGACCGCTGCGCGGATGTGTCCCTGCACCGTGTCGGCGGGTTCGGCGGCGTCGACGACGAGGAACCGCTCGGGCTCCGCCCCCGCCATCGCGAGGAAGGCCGCACGCACCGTCTCGTGGAACGTCTCCGCTTCGGACTCGAGGCGGTCGAAGACGTCGCCGCGGGCCGCGGCGACCCGGGCCCGTCCGATGGACACGTCGAGGTCGAGCAGCACGGTGAGGTCCGGCGTCAGGCCGTCGGCAGCCCAGGCCGAGACGGTCCGGATCTGCTCCGCACCGAGGCCGCGTGCGACGCCCTGGTAGGCCACCGAGGAGTCGATGTACCGGTCCTGGAGCACGACCGCACCACGGGCGAGTGCCGGACGGACGACGGTCTCGACGTGGTGCGCTCGGTCGGCCGCGTACAGCAGTGCCTCGGCGCGCGGGGCGACGTGACCACGCTCGTGCAGCACGATCTCGCGGATCCGCTGCCCGAGGGGCGTCCCGCCCGGCTCCCGCGTCCGGACGACCTCCAGGCCGTGGTCCACGAGCCACTGCTCGAGGCGCGCGGCCTGGGAGGTCTTGCCGGCGCCGTCGCCACCTTCGAGGGTGATGAACCACCCGCGGGCGGCGACGGGCGACGGTCCGGACACGGCGGCGTCCGGCGTCACTTCTTCTTGGCGGGGGTGCGTCGGGCGGGGGCCTTCTTCTTGACCGGACCCTTCGCGCGCTTGTCGGCGAGGAGCTGGACCGCGCGCTCGAAGTCGACCGCCTCGACCTCCTCGCCGCGCGGGATCGTCGCGTTCGTCTCACCGTCGGTGACGTACGGACCGAAACGGCCGTCCTTCACCTTGATCGGCTTGCCGGACACCGGGTCGGCGTCGAACTCCTTCAGCGCCGCGCTGGCGGCACGCTTGGCGCCGTACTTCGGCTGCGCGAACAGCTCGAGGGCGCCGGGCAGGTCGACGTCGAAGATCGCGTCCTCGCTCGGGAGCGTCCGGGTGTCCGTGCCCTTCTTGAGGTACGGACCGTAGCGGCCGTTCTGCGCCGTGATCTCCTCGCCGGACTCCGGGTCCGTGCCGACCGTGCGGGGCAGGTCGAGGAGCTTGAGCGCGGTCTCGAGGTCGACGGTCTGCGGGTCCATCGACTTGAACAGGGACGCCGTGCGCTCCTTCGGGGCTGCTGCCGCCTTCTTCGTCGTCTTCTTCGCCGCCGGGGTCTTCCCCTTGGCCGCCGTCTTCGTGGAGGTCTTCGTGGTGGTCGTCGTCGTCGTGGTGGCTTCCGCTGCCGCCGACGGGTCCGACTCGGCCGTCGCCGGCAGGACCTCGCCCGTCGCCGGGTCGACCGTCGGCTCGGGCTCCGGGGTGCGCTCGGTCACGTACGGACCGAAGCGGCCGTCCTTGGCGAGGACCTCCTTGCCGGTCTCCGGGTTGATGCCGACGACCCGGTCACCGATCACGGGTGCCTCGACGAGCTCCCGCGCCTTCTCGAGCGTGAGTTCGTCGGGGGCGATGTCCTCGGGGACGTTCACCCGCCGCGGCTTCTCGGGGTCGTCGCTCGGCGTCTCGATGTACGGGCCGTACCGACCGATGCGGAGGGTCAGTCCCGGTGCGAGTTCGACCGAGTTGATCTCGCGGGCGTCGATCTCCCCGAGGTTGTCGATGACCGTCCGGAGGCCGCGCTGGTCGTCGCCGCCGAAGTAGAAGCCCTTGAGCCAGTCGACCCGGTCCTCGTCCCCGCTCGCGATGCGGTCGAGGTCGCTCTCCATCTCGGCGGTGAAGTCGTACTGCACGAGGTCGCCGAAGTACTCCTCGAGGAGTCGGACGACGCTGAACGCGATCCAGTTCGGCACGAGGGCCGTTCCACGCTGCGTGACGTACCCGCGGTCCATGATCGTGGAGATGATCGCGGCGTACGTCGAGGGACGGCCGATGCCGAGCTCCTCGAGCGTCTTCACCAGGCTCGCCTCGGTGTAGCGGGGCGGTGCCGAGGTGTCGTGCCCCTTGGCGGCGACGTCGTGGACGCCGAGGTGGTCGCCCTCGGCCATCTGCGGCAGCTTGGCGTCGTCGGCGGAGTCCCCCGCGGCGCGCTCCTCGTCGCGACCTTCCTCGTAGGCGTTGAGGAACCCGCGGAAGGTGATGACCGTGCCGGACGCGGTGAACTCCACGTCGGTGCCGGACGCCGTGGACGCCAGGCCCTCCACCGGTTCGGTCGAGGTGATGCCGAGCACGACGGACGCGGTCGAGCCCTTGGCGTCCGCCATCTGCGAGGCGACGGTGCGCTTCCAGATGAGGTCGTACAGCCGGAGGTCGTTGCCGCGCAGGACGCCCTCCATCTGGGACGGCGTCTTGAAGGTGTCACCCGCGGGCCGGATGGCTTCGTGCGCCTCCTGCGCGTTCTTGCTCTTGCCGGCGTACGAGCGCGGCTTCGCCGGGACGGAGTCGGCACCGTAGAGCGCGGTCGCCTGCTTCCGCGCCGCCGAGACCGCCTGCTGCGAGAGCGAGGCGGAGTCGGTACGCATGTAGGTGATGTGACCGTTCTCGTACAGGCCCTGCGCGACGCTCATCGTCTGCCGCGCGGAGAAGCGGAGCTTGCGTGCCGCCTCCTGCTGCAGCGTCGACGTCGTGAACGGCGCGGCCGGTCGGCGGGTGTACGGCTTCGACTCGACGCTGTGGACGACCGCGTCGCCGGCGCGCTCGAGGACCGCGGAGAGCGCACTCGCCGACGTCTCGTCGAGCCGGACGACGTCGGACGTGGTCGCGCCGCGGTCGTCGAAGTCGCGTCCGGAGGCGACGCGCTTCCCGTGGATCCGGGCGAGGCGTGCGGTGAACGTCCCGTCGTCGGCCTTCTCGAACCGGGCGCTCAGGTCCCAGTAGTTCGCCGAGACGAAGGCCAGGCGCTCGCGCTCCCGGTCGACCACGAGTCGGGTCGCGGCCGATTGCACGCGGCCGGCGGACAGGCCCGGGCCGACCTTGCGCCACAGGACCGGCGAGACCTCGTACCCGTAGAGACGGTCGAGGATGCGACGGGTCTCCTGCGCATCGACGAGCGCGGTGTCGAGTTCCCGCGTGGCTTCCTGCGCGCGCTGGATCGCTTCCTTGGTGATCTCGTGGAAGACCATGCGCTTGACGGGCACCTTGGGCTTCAGGACCTGCAGCAGGTGCCACGCGATGGCCTCGCCCTCGCGGTCTTCATCTGTTGCGAGGTAGAGCTCGTCGGCGTCCTTCAGGGCGCGCTTGAGGTCGGCGACGGTCTTCTTCTTGGCATCGGAGACGACGTAGTACGGCTCGAACCCGTTGTCGACGTCGACCGAGAACTTGCCGAGGGAGCCCTTCTTGAGCTCGGCGGGCAGGTTCTTGGGCTCGACGAGGTCGCGGATGTGTCCGACGGACGCCTGGACTTCGTATCCGTCGCCGAGGTATTGCGCGATCGTCTTGGCCTTCGCGGGGCTCTCGACGATCACGAGCTTCTTCGTGCCTGGCACGTGTCTCCTTGATCGATGGTGCTGGTCAGCCGACGGACGTCGTGGATGCGTCCGGGTCGACCGGGAACTCGGTGACCGGCGGGCCGACAGGCACACCATACACACTCCGGTGGGGATGCCCGGCGGAGCCGGAGGTGGTCCGCGACCTCCGGCTGGACGACACGGCCGGTGTCCGTCGCCCCGGCCGAGGCGTCTGCGCCGCCGTGCGGTCCGGCGACCGCCACGGCCCCGACGGACAGCGGCCCGGACCCGACCACGACGGCGACACGCGCGACGGCCCCGGTGACGGAGCAGGTGCGGACCTCGGCCCGGACGGCCCGGGCGGAGCGGCGAGCAGCAGCGCACGGCGGGCCCGGCGCCAGTCCGACCGTCGCGGCCGCTGCGCTGAGTGCCGCGGTGTCCGCTGCCCCCTGCGCCCGAGCCGATGCGACGCGGAGGCCGGCGGCGGCGAGCGCCGACACGACGACGAGCGAGACGGCAGCGAGGACCGCGACGAGCACGACCGCCACCGATCCTCCGTCGTCTGCCCGCCCGGCGACCGACGGTCGAGACCGAACGGACAGGCACGCCGCTCCGCCCGACCGGGCACCGGGAGCGATCCGGATCGGCCGGGTCACGACGGGCCGCCGCGGTCGGGCCCGTCATCGGCCAGCCCGTCCGCGACGTGGTCACCCAGGTCGTGCTCGGCCGGGTCACGCTCGTCGACCGAGCAGGCGCTCCCCCGCAGCACGAGCGCCGCGAACGGACCCCTCCCCGCAGCCCGCCCGGCGTGCACACAGGCCAAGCCCTGGGTGTGGTCGATGCGGAACGACCCGGCTCCCGCCGTCCGGAGCGCCCGGCGGCCCGCGTCGTCGTCGCCGCGTCCGAACGCCCGGGCGGCCGTGACCGTCGCGGCCTGCAGACGGCCCTGCGTGTCGACGACCCGCACGCCGCCGATCCCCGCGGCCAGGACGGCGGCGACGACCGGTAGCGCGACGGCGAACTCGACGGTGACCGATCCGCGTTCGCCGGCGGGCGGGCGGGTCCGCCGCGGCCTCACGGCGTGAGCGCGGTGCGGACGAGTTCGGTGAGCAGGGCCTGTACCTCGCCGGACCGCATCACCGCGACCAGGACGCCGGCGAAGGCCACGGCCGCCAGGATGACCACCGCGTACTCCGCCGTGGCGGAGCCGTCGTCGTCGCGCAGCCGCGTCCTCCGACGCGCCGGTCGCGCCGCCGCCGGCGGCAGGTCCGCACTCGGGATGTCCTTCTCCATGTGGTGTCCTTCCTTCTCTCTTGTCTCGTGTGTCCGATCCGGGCCCGTCGGTCCCGGCTGGACGGTCTCGGACCCGCGGTTGCTGGACCAGCGGGCCGTGGTCCGAGTCTCGGCGAGGCGCCGGTCGTGTCATCGGCACCCGCGACCGTCCGTGGAGGGGTCAGCCGACGGCACCCGATGTGGAGGAGAGGATGCCCACGACCACGGGCACCACCCCCACCAGTACGAACGCCGGCAGGATGCACACCCCGAGCGGCAGCACGAGCCGTACCGCCAGCCGCTCGGCGCGCGCGAGACCCTCGGCAGCGGCGTCCGCCCGCCGGTCGAGGGCGCACGCGCGGAGGAGCCCGGCGGCCGCGACCCCGGCTCGTCCGGCGAGCGCCAGGGTCTCCGCGAGCCGGTCACGGTCCGGCTGCGGCCAGGACCGGTCGGCGAACACGGCGTCGACGGTGGCGCCGGCGTCGGTCCAGGCGCCACCGCCGGAGAGCGCCACGGCCCAGACGTCGAGCAGCAGCCCCGGCATCGGCTCGTTCTCCGCAGCGGAGGCCACGAGTCGCTGCGTCCACCGGTGCGCGACCGCGACGAGCACCACCGCCGTGACCAGGCAGACCGAGCCGACCGGGCTGCCCACCAGGACGCCGAGCGAGTCGACACCCCAGGCCCACCCGAGCAGCGCCCCGAAGACCGGGAGCGTCAACACGACCCGTGTGCTCGCGCGTGGACCGGCGAGCGCGGTGCGGATCGACCGTGCCGTCTGTTCGGCATCGCGCAGGGACGCTGCGAGCGCCCGGAGTGTCGGTGCCACCGGCGCCCCCGTCCGGGCCGCGACGGCGAGCACCCCCTCGACGTCCCGCTCGGTCGAGGGGTCCCACGACCCGCGACCGCCGCCCGCCGGGCCGCGTCCTCGTACCGTCCTGCGGGATGGACGGGTCCGGCGTCGGACCAGTCCCGCCCGACCCCGGCGCGGCTCCGGTTGGCCAGTGGCCGGGTCCGACCGCCTCTGGGTCGGTGCGGCTGCCGCCTCGGTCACGAGTGCCCACGCCCGCGGCGGTGGGACGCCGGCAGTGACCAGCACGGCGACCCGGTCCAGCGTCCGTGCGAGGTCCAGCGGTCGGCCGAGGGGTGCGGTCCTCGGTCCGGCGCGATCACCGGTCCGCGCGCGGGGCGTCGTCACGAGCCGTCTCGGTGACGTCGATGCGCCCCGCCTGTCCTCGGGCGGCACTGCTCGTCGTCGACCCGCCGCGCATCACGTCGCGCGTCGCCCGCGGGTCGGGAGCCGCTGCGGGGCGCCGACGAGCCGCAGCCATCGATCCGGGCCGGCCCGCCCGTCCTCGCGCACTCAGGTGCCGCCACCCGGTCCCCGCTGCTCGGCACGACCCGGCTCGGCACGACCCGGCTCGACGCCGCCCGGCTCGGCACGGCCTCGACATCGGCGACCACCAACCGTCCTGCCCGGTCGACGTGCAACCGACCGACCGCTGCCAACCGCCGCACCCCGTGCCGGCGCTCCACGTGCAGCACCAGGTCGAACGCACTCGCCGCCTGCCGCGCGAGCGACTCGGGTCCGAGCCCGGCCAGCGCACCGAGCGCTTCGAGTCGCGCGGCGACGTCGTCGAGGCCGTTCGCGTGCACGGTCCCCGCGCCCCCGTCGTGCCCGGTGTTGAGGGCCGACGTGAGCTCCCGGACCTCCGCGCCCCGGCACTCCCCCACGACGATCCGGTCTGGTCGCATCCGGAGCGCTTCGCGGAGCAGTCGACCGAGACCCAGCTCGCCGGCGCCCTCCGCGTTCGCCTGCCGGGCCTCGAGCGCGACGACGTGCGGGTGGTCGACCCGGAGTTCGGCGACGTCCTCCACCGTGATGATGCGTTCGCCGGCCGGCACCTGCGCGAGCATCGCTGCGAGGAGCGTGGTCTTCCCGCTCCCGGTGGCCCCCGTCACGAGCACGTTCTGCCGTTCGTGCACGGCCCGCTCGACGAGCCGGCGCGGCACCCGCTCGAAGAACCCTCGGTCGGCCAGGCGGTCGATCGTGGGTCGCTCGTCACGTGGCAGCCGGACGGAGATCGCCGTCCCGTGCACGGACACCGGGGCGAGCACCGCGTGCACACGGATCCCGTCTCCGTGCCGGACGTCGGCGCAGGGTGTGGTCTCGTCGACGTGCCGTCCGCCGCGGGCGACCAGGGCACGGGCGAGGTCGCGGGCGCGGTCCTCCGGCAGGACGAGTCCCGGCACGACGACCAGCCCGGCGCCCCGGTCGGTCCAGACGCTCCGTCCGCCCAGGACCAGTACGTCCGTCACGCGGTCGTCGGCGACCAGGGGCGCGAGCTCCTCGAAGTCGACCAACGACGCGGCACGCCGCCGATGGTGAGGAGGCGGAGACCCGGGCAGGAACGGAGCGCGATGACGGTGCATGGCGGCGACGGTACGGACGCGCTTCAGGTGATCCGCGCCTCCCGGCCGGACCGGTGGACAGCCCTGCCCGACGTCACGACCGTGAGCGATTTGTACCCCGACGATCGCCCTCGTACCCCGTTCCAGATGCCCGGGTGCTGCAGCGATCCGGCGCAGAGGTCGCGGGTCCGCCGAAGGGCGGACCGGGACGAGTGGGTCCCGATGAGCGCGACGAGACCGGCGTGGGGCGCGGGGCTGGGCCGACCGGTCTGTCCACGTCGGCCGCGTCCTGCTGCCGATCGGCGGCGTCGCGCCCGTTCCGTCCGACGCACGCCCGTGCGGTCCGGCCGGGAAGAAGAAGAGGCGGCACCTGTTGGGGGGAACGGGTGCCGCCTGGACACCGGGGTGATTGGGGGGAATCGTGACCGGTGCCACCGGGAACGAGCCCGGCAGGGAACACTGTACCCCACGAAGGGGATGCGCCGACACTCCTGGACGCGGAACGCGAGGACCTGCGCGGATCGACTGTCCCGCTGCGCGCCGGCAGGTCCGCGGTGACGGGCCGGACCGCAGGACGGCGCTCGCTGCCGGCACCGGGCCGGGTCCTCCGCCGGGAGCGCGGTCGGGAGTAGTCTCCGACTGCGCCCGGTCGTCGTCTGCCTCGGTGGTCCGACCGCGTCCCGGGCGGACGAGACGAAAGGACATCGATGACGATTCCGCAGCAGGCCGCTCCACAGCAGGCCGACACCTCCGACGACGCGACGACGTTCCCACCGTCGCCCGAGTTCGTCGCGGACGCCGTCGCCGACCAGGGCCTCCACGACGCCGCGAGCGCCGACCGGGTGGCGTTCTGGGCGGAGCAGTCCCGAGCCCTGCTGGACTGGCGGACGCCCTTCACGACGACGCTCGACTGGTCCGGGGCACCGTTCGCCCGGTGGTTCGCGGACGGGGAGCTCAACGTCGCCGAGAACTGCCTCGACCGGCATGTCCGGGCAGGCAACGGCGACCGCGTCGCGATCCACTTCGAGGGCGCGAACGGCGACACCCGCACCATCACCTACGCCGAGCTGACGGCGGACGTGCAGCGCGCGGCGAACATGCTGCAGGGTCTCGGCGTCGGGCGTGGTGACCGTGTCGTCGTGTACCTCCCCCTCATCCCGGAGGCCGTCGTCACGATGCTCGCGATCGCCCGGCTCGGCGCGATCCACTCCGTCGTCTTCGGCGGCTTCAGCGCCGAGAGCCTCCGTGCCCGGATCGAGGACGCCGGCGCGAAGGTCGTCGTGACCGCGGACGGCGGATGGCGTCGCGGTGCCGTCTCCCCGCTCAAGCCCGCCGTGGACGAGGCCCTGCAGGGCGAGGGCACGGGCAGCGTCGAGCACGTGCTCGTCGTGCAGCGCGGCGGCAACGAGATCGCCTGGACCGAGCGCGACCGGTGGTGGCACGACGAGTTCGCCGCCGCCGCTCCCGATCACGAGGCGCAGGCCTTCCCCGCCGAGACGCCCCTGTTCATCCTGTACACCTCGGGCACGACCGGGAAGCCGAAGGGCATCGTGCACACCTCCGGCGGGTACCTGACCCAGGCGGCCTACACGCACCGGAACGTCTTCGACATGCACCCGGAGAAGGACGTCTACTGGTGCACGGCCGACATCGGCTGGATCACCGGTCACACGTACGTCGTCTACGGTCCCCTCGCGAACGGCGTGACGCAGGTCCTGTACGAGGGCACGCCGGACGAGCCGCAGCCCGGTCGCTGGTGGGACATCGTGGACGCGTACGGGGTCACGGTCCTCTACACGGCACCGACCGCGGTCCGCGCCGC
The DNA here is from genome assembly GCF_003234475.1 of Curtobacterium sp. MCBD17_008. Classification (NCBI taxonomy): domain Bacteria; kingdom Bacillati; phylum Actinomycetota; class Actinomycetes; order Micrococcales; family Microbacteriaceae; genus Curtobacterium; species Curtobacterium sp. MCBD17_008. Next base: position 96,661 of record NZ_QKTK01000001.1, read on the forward strand.
GATGAAGGCCGGTCGCCAGATCCCGGAAGCGCGCAGCCTCGAGTCGCTCCGGCTGCTCGGCAGCGTCGGCGAGCCGATCAACCCAGAGGCGTGGCAGTGGTACCGGCAGGTGATCGGCCACGACCGGACCCCGATCGTCGACACGTGGTGGCAGACGGAGACCGGCGCGATCATGATCTCGGCGCTGCCCGGCGTGACGAAGCTCAAGCCCGGCGCGGCACAGACCCCGCTGCCGGGGATCGTCACCGAGATCGTGGACGAGGACGGCACCCCCGTGGGTCCCGGCGGCAGCGGCTACCTCACCGTCACCGAGCCGTGGCCGTCGATGGCGCGCGGCATCTGGGGCGACGACGACCGCTTCGTCGAGACGTACTGGTCACGGTTCCCGGGCCGCTACTTCGCCGGCGACGGCGCCCGGCTCGACGGCCAGGGCGACATCTGGGTGCAGGGACGCGTGGACGACGTGATGAACGTCTCCGGGCACCGACTGTCCACCGCGGAGATCGAGTCCGCGCTCGTCGGGCACGAGGGAGTCGCCGAAGCAGCGGTCGTCGGTGCCGCCGACGAGACGACCGGGCAGGCCGTCGTCGCGTTCGTGATCCTCACCGCCGAGGCGGCCGAGGGCGTCGACCGCGAGGCCTCCGCCGCCGAGTTGCGCTCCTGGGTCGGCAAGCGGATCGGCCCGATCGCGAAGCCCCGTCAGGTCGTCATCGTCCCGGAGCTGCCGAAGACGCGGTCCGGCAAGATCATGCGCCGCCTCCTCCGCGACGCGGCCGAGGGGCGTCGCATCGGCGACACGACGACGCTGGCCGACCCGACGATCATGGCGACCATCGCGGACCTGATGTAGCCGGACGGACGCAGGAAGGGCCTCCCGTCACACCGGCCGGGAGGCCCTTCCTGCGTCCCGCGGACGCGTCGCGTCCGCAGGTGGTCAGGCCGTCAGCTCGACGACCAGCTCGACCTCGACCGGTGCGTCCAGCGGCAGGACCGCGACGCCGACCGCGCTGCGCGCGTGGACGCCCGCTTCGCCGAACACGTCGCCGACGAGCTGCGACGCGCCGTTCGCGACCGCCGGCTGCCCGGTGAACGAGGGGTCGGAGGCGACGAAGACCGTCACCTTGACGACCCGGGCGACCCGGTCGAGCGACCCGGCGACGCTCTGCACCGCGGCGAGGGCGTTGAGCGCCGCCACCCGGGCCTGCGCCGTCGCCGTCTCGGCGTCGACCGCTGACCCGACCTTGCCCGTCACCGGCAGGGCGCCGTCGACGAACGGCAGCTGCCCAGCGGTGAAGACGTGTGCGCCGGAGACGACGGCGGGGACGTACGCGGCGACGGGAGCCGCGACCTCCGGCACCGTGATGCCGAGCTCGGTCAGGCGCTCGGCGACGCTCATGCCTCGGCCTTCGGACGCTTCAGGTAGGCGACGAGCCCGCCCTCCGGGCCGGTGACGACCTGGACCAGTTCCCAGCCCTGCTCACCGAAGTTGTTGAGGATGGCGGTGGTGTTGTGGATGATCAACGGGGTCGTGAGGTATTCCCAGCGGCTCATGCGGTTCCTTGCCAGCCTTCCAGTCCGAGGTGTCGTTTAGGCTGCATCCTATGTCTGCCCAGAAGACGTCTGCCCGCCGGACCAAGCCCGTCTCCGCAGTCGGCGCCTTCGTCGGTTTCGTCGGTTTCAGCGCACTCGCCGGCCTGCTCGTCACCATCGGTGTCACGCCGGCGATCGCGGTCGCCGGTGTCACGACGACCTCGACGATCGGCGTCTTCGAGTCGCTGCCCGAGTACATCGAGCTCGGCGACCTGCCCCAGCGCAACGAGGTGCTGGCGTACTCGGGCGGCAAGCCGACCCACCTGGCGACGGTCTACGACCAGAACCGCCAGGAGCTGAAGTACGACCAGATCAGCGAGAACCTCAAGAACGCCGCGATCGACGGTGAGGACAAGCGCTTCTGGCACCACGGCGGCGTCGACATGACCTCGCTCGTCCGCGCCGGTGTCGGCACCGTCGCCGGGGGTGGCCTCGGCGACTCCGGCGGTGGGTCGACGCTCACCATGCAGCTCGTCCGCAACATCAAGATGCAGCAGGCACTCGAGCTCCCCACGCAGGAGCAGCGGATCAAGGCCTACAACGAGGCGACCAAGGTCTCCGTCTCCCGCAAGCTCGAGGAGATGAAGCTCGCGATCGGGCTCGCGAAGAAGTACCCGAAGAAGGACATCCTCACCGGCTACCTGAACATCGCCTACTTCGGTGACCAGACGTACGGCGTCCAGGCCGCGGCGCAGCACTACTTCGGCAAGAGCGCCACCGACCTCACCGCCGCCGAGGCCGCCTCGATCCTGGCGATCGTGCAGTCGCCGAACACGCGCAACCTGTCCGACCCGAAGTACTACGAAGCGAACGTCGCCCGGCGTGACGTGATCCTGAAGTCGATGTACGCCCAGAAGCACATCAACACCAAGGACTTCAAGGAGGCCATCGCCTCCAAGCCCGCCGACTACGTGCACCTGACCGACCCGACCCAGGGCTGCAAGGCCGCCGCCGGCAACGGATCCCAGTTCTTCTGCGACTACGCGGTGCAGGTCGTCAAGGAGATGTCCCAGCTCGGCTCGACCCAGAAGGCACGCGACGCCGCCTGGCGCAACGGCGGCTACACGATCCAGACCACGCTGAACCTGGACCTCAACAACGCGCAGAAGGACCTGATCAACGCCTACGCGCCGAACACCGAGGCCCGGCTCGCCCTGGGCGGGGTCCTGAACTCGGTGGAAGCCGACACCGGCCGCGTGCTCACGATGGTCCAGAACAAGAACTACAACCAGCTCGCGGGCTGCGGAACCGAGGGCGCCGACCCGAACGCCTGCGCTCCGGCGACCGACACGGGGATCAACTACAGCGTCGACGAGCGGTACGGCGGCGGTGAGGGCTTCCAGACCGGTTCGACGTTCAAGCCGTTCACGCTCCTCAACTGGCTGCAGAACGGCCACGGCCTCGGCGAGATCGTGAACGGCACCCCGCGCACCTTCACGAACTTCACGCAATGCGGTTCACCGCTCAACGTCAACTACCCGGTGTCGAACGACGCGCCCGGTGAGGGCGGCAACATGACCGTCGAGAACGCCACCTACCGCTCGATCAACAACTCCTACGTGCAGATGGCCCAGAAGCTCGACTTCTGCGAGATCCGCAAGACCGCCGAGAGCCTCGGCGTCCACCTGGCGAAGCCGCGCCAGACGTCGGCCGAGTACGCGGACGACATGTCGAAGCCGACGACCTCGGCGGTCCGCACGAATGCCTCGTTCGTGCTCGGCACGAACTACATCGCTCCGCTGACCATGGCCGCCGCGTACGCCGGCATCGCGAACAACGGCACGTTCTGCCGTCCCATCGCGATCGACAACGTGACGAACGCGGACGGCAAGTCCCTCGGCGGCCAGGCGAAGGACTGCACGCAGGCCATCGACCCGCAGGTCGCCGCGACGGCGATCTACGCGCTGAAGAAGGTCCTCACCATCGGCACCGCAGGCGGTGGACGGACGCCCGACGGCTTCGACGAGTTCGCCAAGACCGGCACCACGGACGACGCCGACCAGATCTGGCTGGTCGGGGCCACCACGAAGGTCGCGACCGCCGCGTGGCTCGGCAACACCGTCGGCAAGCAGAACCTGCGGTTCATCTACGGACCGAACGGCGCCTACGCCGGTTCTCGCACAGCACTGTGGCGCCAGGCACAGAGCATCGTGAACACCCAGTACCCGGGGGGTCAGTTCGCCGACCCGTCGCCCGCGTCGATCCGCGGCAACAGCGTGGCCGTGCCGAACGTCCAGGGTCAGACCCCGGAAGCGGCTCGCGCAGCGATCGCAGCGGCCGGCCTGACCTACGTGGACGGCGGCGTCCAGGCCGGCGGCGGTACGCCGGGCACGGTCCTCTCGACCAACCCGGCAGCCGGGCTGCAGCTCTCCAAGGGGTCGAGCGTGACCGTGTACACGACCGACGGTTCACAGACCGCCATCCCCGAGGTGACCGGCAAGCAGATCGGCGACGCGCAGGACGCCCTCGCCGACGCCGGGTTCACGAACGTCTCCGTGTCGAAGGACTACCCCAAGGGGAACGGCGACAATGAGTGCCTCGTGGCCGCGGTCGACCCCGGCCAGGGCACGGCGGTGTCGAAGGACACCGGGATCACCCTGTCCGTGTACGGCAACAAGAACGGCAAGTCGCCGAAGGGCTGCCGGTGACCCGAGCGCGTGGTGCCCTCGGCGTCCTCGCCGCGGGCGCCGCGCTCGGAGTCGCCTCCGCCGCCTGGGGCTCCCTCGTGGAGCGCCGCGCGTACACCCTCCGGTGGGAGACCGTCCCGGTGCTGCCGGTCGGCTCCCGCGACGTCACCGTCCTGCACCTGTCCGACATCCACATGGCCCCGTGGCAGGCGGACAAGCAGCAGTGGATCCGCGACCTCAGCCTGGTCGAGCCGGACTTCATCGTGAACACCGGCGACAACCTCGGCCACGCGACCGCGAACGCCGCCGTCGAGTACGCCCTCGAGCCGTTCCGCGGGATCCCGGGCGCCTTCGTCTACGGGTCGAACGACTTCTTCGCACCGTCACCCCGCAACCCCGCGCAGTACCTCGCCGGGCCGAGCACCATGCGGGCCCATGCCGAGCCGGCGAAGCTCGACGTGGACCGCCAGACGGCCTTCTTCGAGTCCCTCGGGTGGCTGGACCTCAACGACCACGCCCGTGCCGTCGAGATCCGCGGGTCGCGCTTCGAGCTCTTCGGCACGTCGGACGCACACCGCGACTGGGACCGGCTCGACCTCCTGCCGGCGAACGTCGACGAGATGCGCTCCGAGGTTCCGTGGTCGGAGGACGAGAGCGGCCCCTCCCCCGTCTCCATCGGCGTCACGCACGCGCCCTACCGTCGCGTCCTGGACGCCTTCGTGACACAGGGCGCGGACATCGTCTTCGCCGGGCACACGCACGGCGGCCAGGTGGCCGTCCCGGGCGTCGGCGCGCTCGTGACGAACTCGGACCTGCCGCGCCGGTACGCGAGCGGCCTGCACCAGTGGCAGAACCGCACGCACTGGTCCTGGTTGAACGTCTCGGCCGGACTCGGGACCTCGATCTACGCGCCCGTGCGGTTCGCCGTCCGGCCGGAGGCGGTCGTCGTCACGCTGACGGCCCGCACCTGACCGCTCCCCCGTCGATCGCGACGCGCCCGGCCGACACCGCGTGGTCGTGAGCACCCCCGATCATCGGATAGACTTCTGGGGTTGCTCCGGGAACGGAGTGATCACACCGCGGGGTGTGGCGCAGCTTGGTAGCGCGCGTCGTTCGGGACGACGAGGTCGCAGGTTCAAATCCTGTCACCCCGACATACAAGGCCCCGGCTTCTCAGGAAGCCGGGGCCTTCGCCGTTCCCGGAGCTCTCCGGCGCCGCCGGACTCCATCGGCACAACAGGAACCGGCCCGAGCCATGGGAGTCCGTGGTTCGGGCCGGTTCCTGTTGTGCACGTCCAGAACGCGCCACGCAAGCCTGCGTCGTGCAAGCCTGCGTCGTGCACACCGTGCAAGCTGCTCGCCGGCGCGTGCCCGGTCCGCGCGGCGTCAGGCGACGGCGACGCCCGGCCGGACGAGCCGCCCCTCGGCGTGCAGCCCCGCCACGACCTCGAGCGCCTGGTGCCGGTAGCGTGCCTGCGCGGCCCCGGGAGCGACGATCACCCCGTCGGCACCGGTCGACTCGACCAACTCGTTGATCTTCGCCGCGACCTGGTCCCGGGAGCCGTACGCCTGACGTTCCGTCCGGGCGGCGATGAACCGTCGCTCGAGGTCGGAGAACTCGTACGCGCGGGCCTCCTCCATCGAGACCGGCTCGGGCTTCGCGCCCTGACGCATGCGGATGAACGAGATCATCCCGGGCGCGCTCTGCTCGTCCACGACGGCCGGGTCCTCGTCGGTGACGACCTGCACGCCGATCAACGCGAGCGGCTCGGAACGGAAACGCGAGGGTCGGAACGCCTGGTGGTACAGCGCGAGCGCCGCCTCCGTGTTGTCGGACGCGAAGTGGTGCGCGAAGGCGAACGGTATCCCGAGCGCCCCGGCGACCTGCGCGCTGTAGCCCGACGAGCCGAGCAGCCAGAACTCCGGCACGTCGCCGTAGCCGGGGACGGCACGGATGCGGGCGAGCGGGTTCGACTCCTCCATACCGGTGAAGAAGCCGACGAGGTCGGCCAGCTGCTGCGGGAAGTCGTCGACGTCGAGCCGGTCCGTCCGGCGGAGGGCCATCGCGGTCGCGCCGTCCGTCCCGGGCGCGCGGCCGATGCCGAGGTCGACGCGGTCGCCGTACAGCGCTCGGAGGGTGCCGAACTGCTCCGCGATGACGAGCGGGGCGTGGTTCGGCAGCATGACGCCACCGGAACCGATGCGGATGGTGGAGGTCGCGGCACCGACGGCGCTGAGCAGGACCGCCGGCGCGGACGAGGTGATGCCCGGCATGCCGTGGTGTTCCGCGACCCAGAAGCGCTCGTAGCCGAGCTGTTCGGCCCGGACGGCCATGTCGATCGAGCCCTGCAGGGCCTCGGTGTTCGACTGCCCGTACTCGCGCGTCGCGAGGTCGAGGACGGAAAGGTGCAGGGGTGCGTCACTCATGTCCACACCAACGCGCCGCGCCGCGCGCCCATTCCGGCACGTGTGCGGGACGGGAGGCCCGGGATCGGTCCGGTCTGCGCCTCCTGTCCGGACCGGGCTCTCCTGTCCGGACCGGGCTCAGTGTCCGGTCTCGCCGTCCAACCGGCCGCCGGACTCGGTGAGGTAGCAGTTGGCGCAGAGCGACTCGTACTCGACGTCGACGCCGTCGATCGCGACCTGTGACCCGTCGAACACGAACCGGCCGTCGACCTTCCGGGCGTTGAACACGGCCTTGCGCCCGCAGCGGCAGATGGTCTTGAGCTCCTCGAGGGAGTGCGCGACCTCGAGGAGGCGACGGCTGCCGGGGAACGCCTCGGTGCGGAAGTCGGTGCGGATGCCGTACGCGAGGACGGGGATCTCGTCGAGGACGGCGATCCGGAGCAGGTCGTCGACCTGCCGGGGCGTGAGGAACTGCGCCTCGTCCACGAGCACACAACTGACCGGGCGGACCATGCCGTCGAGTGCTGCCGACTCCGGGTCGGAGGCGCCCGCCTCGGCCACCGCAGCACGGACGTCGGCCTCGGCGGGGAGCACGACGTCCACGGTCCGCGTCACACCGAGCCGCGAGACGATCTCGCGGTCGCCCTTGGTGTCGACGCTGGGCTTGGCGAGCAGGACGCGCTGGCCGCGCTCCTCGTAGTTGTACGCAGCCTGCAGGAGCCCGGTGCTCTTGCCGCTGTTCATCGCGCCGAAGCGGAAGTAGAGCTTGGCCACTACGCGAGGAACCCGTCCTCCGCCGCGCGACGGATGAGGTCGGACTTCTTCGACGCCGGACGGCCGACCTTCGCGTACTTCTCACGGACACGGCGGAGGTACGTCTTGGCGGTCTCGTACTGCACGTTCATCTGCGCCGCGACCTCGTTCGTCGAGTAGCCCGACACGTACAGGCGGAGCGCTTCCTCCTCGCCGTGGCTGAGCTTCGGACGCTGGTGGGCGCTCGCCCCCGTCGGCAGCGGACGCCATTCGCGCTGTGCCGGCGTCTCACGCGCGACGCCCATCACCTCACGCGCGATGTCCATCACCTCGCGCATCGGCAGGGACTTCGAGAGGAACGCCGCCGCACCGGCTGCGAGGGAGCGGTCGCGGGACTCGCGGGCGTCGACGCTCGACAGGACGATCACCTTCGCCCCGGCTGCTCGGCACGTGCGGACGCGGGCCTCGATCGACACCGGCTCCTTGAGCTGGAAGTCGAGGAACACCAGGTCGGTCGGGAAGCTGTCGCTGTGCACCATCTCGAGCCAGGTGTGTGCGGTGAGGGCCAGGTCGAAGTCGAAGGCGTTCACCGCGATCCAGCTCGACAGGCTGTCGAGCAGGACCTCGTGGTCGTCGAGGATGGCCAAACGCACCCGGCGGGAACCCGGGGCCGGCATGGCGGGACCGCCCTCCGGGAACCGGGTCGGGTCAGTGCTGGTCATACGAGAACCTTAATGTCAGGGACGATGGTCGGACGGCGACGTCGAGGTCCGGGAACGTCACGCGGAGCACGGCGACGTACGGATCGAACGCCCGGTGGATGCCGACGTCGGAGTCGGCCACGGCGACGTCGAAGGTCATCGTGACCGCGCTGCCCGCAGCCGAGGGGTCGGGAGGCGCGACCGTCACCCGGACGCCGGCCGGGTCGACGGTGTCGGCCGCGAGCACCACGCGCACGAAGGTCCGGACGACGGTCCGCTGGTCGGCGTCCATCCCCGCCGCGAGGCCGAGCGGGTCGACGACGGTGGCGGCGGGGTCCCCCGCGACGCGCACGGCGTACTCCAACCACGTGCGGTCCGCCTCGGCGACCATGACCTGCCGGATGCCGTCGGCGATGGCCCGTGCCCGCGCCCGGTCCGCGTCCGTCAGCGTCGTCCGCGTGCGGAGCTCGGCGAAGAAGGGGGCGACGTCCCGCGCGAGGATCGTCGACCGGTCCTGCTGCACGCTCGACGTGATGCCGTCGCGTTCGGCACGTTCCACCGAGTACGACCCCGCACGGATCTGCACGCGCTCCGCCAGACCGGCGAAGGTGTGGGCGAACACGGCCGACGCGGCGGTGAGGACGAGGGTCGGAGCGGCAGCCAGGAACGCCGCGACCGGCACCGGGACGCCCGCAGGGTGCACGAACGCGACCGCCCCACCGGTGGCGGCCCCCACGACGGCGAGGGCGAGACCGCCCGCGACGAGGTCCGTCCACGGACGGTACGGGGCGACGACCACGATGCCGATCGCACCGAGCAGCACCATGAAGTCGTTCACGAGCGACCGGTCGGGACCCCACTGCGCGGCCGCCGCGGTCACGGTCGCGAGCGCGAGCAGTGCGACGTGGGCGACGAACGCCCACCGGGTGAAGGGCGCCCGGAACGGACTGGAGGCGCTGAACACGACGACCGCGGAGGCGGCGAGCAACAGGACGGTCAGGGCGCTCAACGTCGGCGCGCCGACCACGTCCCGGTCGAGGATCGACACCAGGGAGGCCCAGAGCACGCCGCCGGCGCCGAGGACGACCGCGAGCGGTCGGGACCCCATCGCGCCGAGCGGGTCGTACTGCTGCGCGGTCCGTCGTCCCGGACCGCGGCGCGTGGTGCGGCTCACGAGGCCCGCTCCACGTCGTCGTGCGGTCGGAGGGGCACGGGAGCGTTCGCCGACCCGTACGGCACGCTCATCATGACGCTCGTCCCCGACCCGGGCGAGGACCACACCTGCACGTCCCCGCCGACCCGGCCGATGCGCTCGCGGACCGAGTTGCGGAGCCCCATGCGATCGGCTCCGGTGGCCTGTTCGTCGAACCCGCGCCCGTCGTCCACGACCATCACGGTGCACGCCAGGCCGTCGTCGAAGACGCTGACCTCGGCCGCGTCGGTGCCGGCGTGCTTGCGGACGTTCGTCAGGCACTGGGCGACCGCACGGAGCACCGCGGTCATCGCCTGTGGGTCGAGCCGGGCGACCGACACCGGGTCACCGGTCACGGTGATCTGCAACCCCGTGGATCGTTGCTCGTCGAGCATGCGGTCGAAGGCCGCGACCGCGACCGTGGTCGTGTCGTCGGCGCTGTCGTCCGCCGCCGGACCGTCCGCCGCGAGCCAGGCACGCCCGGTGAGCATCGCGACGTCCGCCTCCATCGTCTGCACGAGGTGCTCGTCCATCGGACCGGCCGGCGCCAACGCGATCGCGTTGAGGTGGTTCAGGACGGTGTCGTGCAGGATCGCCGCGGCTTCGGCCTCGATCCCCGCCCGGTACGCCGTCACGTGCTCTTCGCGGGCCGACCGCAGCAGCTCGGGTTGGATGCGCTCGGACCGCCTGGTCGACCGGTTCACCGCCACCACGAGACCGATGACGAACCCGAGCGTCACCCACGCGAGCACGAGCGGGTGGTCGGGGCCGCCGGCCTGCGCGGCGACGACCGACGTCACGACCCGGCCCACGACGAAGCCGGACACCGACCAGAGCACCACGCGGAGCGTCCCGCTGCCGGTGCCGCCGATGAGCACGAGCGGCACGACGACCAGGGAGAGCAGGTACGAGGTGACCCACGGGACCCCGGCGAGTTCGCGTTGCACGACGGTCGCGAACCAGTACGCGCAGATCCCCCCGACGACGAGGAACGCAGCCGCCGACCGCCAGGTGCCGACGTGGACGTGCACACCGATCATCACGAGCATGGGGACCACGGCGAGCACCGCGCCGAGGACGTGGTCCGTCGGAGCGTCGACGCGGTAGAGCAGCAGCAGGAGCGCAGCGGCGACGAGGGACCCGATCGCGGCTGCGTGGAAGGCGCGCACGGTCGACCACGCGTTCACCCGTGGGGCGAGATGCGTGGGGATGCCGAGCACCGGGGCTGTCCTTCCGTGCGGTCGAGGGGTCACGGAGCACTCGGACTCCGAGTGCTCACCGCCGCGTCAGACCGTGGGGTGGTCCGTCAGCGGCGGGGGCGCCGTCTTCGATCCAACCACGATGGGTGCTGGTGTGTACCCCGATCAGATCGCCAGGCGGCGGACTCGTCCATGGTAACGGCGACCACCGACGGGCCACTGTCCCCCGGAAGCGGGATCGACGATCAGAAGAGACGCGGTTCCGCCGTGCGGACCGCACCCGTCTCGCGGACCGCACCCGTCGGACGGGTCGCCTCCGTCAGCCGGGTCGGGCCCGTCGGCCGACCCGCCCCCGCCGAGGCCGGGGCAGAAGCGGCCACACCGGGGGCCCCGGCGCCCGGGCCGAGCCCGTTCGACGGCCGGTACTCGGCGCGGTGGGCGTACCCGGGGTCCGCGCGCTTGAGCGGCGACTGGTCCGACGTCCGGGGCACGGCGTCGTCCGAGAACCCCATCGATCCGGTCGCCGGGTCGACCTTCCCCAGGGACAGGCCGTGCTCGTGCAGGATCGGCCGGACCCGCTCGGCCAACCAGCGCCGGTAGTCCTTCGGCGCGTACGTGTTGTCGAGGTACATGGCCCGGTAGCGCCCCACGAGGTCGGGGTGCGTCCGGCCCAGCCACTCGTACCACCACGGCTTGATGCCGGGCTTGAGGTGCAGCGCCGAGTACATCAGGCTCGTCGCACCGGAGGCAGCCGCGCGCCCGACCGCGTGCTGCAGGTGCGCCCGCGTGTCCGTGATGTACGGCAGGACCGGCATGAGGAACACCGAGCAGTCGAGCCCGGCGTCGCGGACCGCCCGTACCGTGGCCAGGCGTGCAGAGGTCGTCGGGGTGCCGGGCTCGACGGACTGCTGCAGGTCGTCGTCGTACACCGCGATGGACATCGCGATGTCGACCGGGACGGACTTCGCGGCCTCGACCAGGAGCGGGATGTCCCGTCGGAGCAGACTGCCCTTGGTGAGGATGCTGAAGGGCGTGCCGGAGTCGGCCAGGGCGCGGATGACCCCCGGCATGAGCCGGTACCGTCCCTCTGCGCGCTGGTACGGGTCGGTGTTCGTGCCGAGGGCGACCGGGTGCCGGTCCCAGCTCGGCTTCGCGAGTTCCCGGGTGAGCACGTCGGCGACGTTCGTCTTCACGACGATCTGCTGGTCGAAGTCCGCCCCGCCGTCGAACTCCAGGTAGGTGTGGGTCGGACGGGCGAAGCAGTACACGCAGGCATGACTGCAGCCGCGGTACGGGTTGATCGTCCACCCCCACGTGCCGCCGTCCGCTCCCCCGACCTTGTTCAGCGCGGACTTCGCCAGGACCTCGTGGAAGGTCACCCCGACGAACTCGGGGGTCGTCACGCTCCGGACGAACCCGCTGTTCGACTCGAGTCCGGGGAGCATGTCGCTCCGCTCGGCCGTGATCGCCTGCCCGTCCCAACGCATGCTCCCATTCGAACACACGTTCGAACGAGGCGCAAGGAGGGGGATGTCAGCGGTGCAGGCCCAGCACCGCCGCCGTACGGTCCAACGTGGCGCTCGCCAGGGCCGCGTCGTCGCCGAGGTCCTGACCGTACGTCGGCACCATCTCGCGCACCGACGCCTGCCAGCCGTCCCACCGGTCCGGGAAGCACCGCTGCAGCAGCCCGAGCATGATCGGGACCGCGGTGGACGCTCCCGGGGAGGCACCGAGCAGCCCGGCGATCGACCCGTCCCCGGACGTGATGACCTGCGTGCCGAACTGCAGGACACCGCCCTTCTCGGGGTCCGGCTTGATGACCTGCACTCGCTGCCCCGCGGTGATGCGGTGCCAGTGCTCCGGCCGTGCGCTCGGCATGAACTCGCGGAGCGCGTCGAACTTCGTGCGCTTCGAGGCCAGGAGCTGCCCGACCAGGTACTTCACCAGGTCGAAGTTCGAGAACGCGACGGCGAGCATCGGTCGGAGGTTGTGCGGGCGGATCGACGTGAACAGGTCGAGCACCGACCCCTGCTTGAGGAACTTCGGGCTGAACCCCGCGTACGGTCCGAACATGAGCGACGCCTGCCCGTCGACGATGCGGGTGTCCAGGTGCGGCACCGACATCGGCGGAGCCCCCACGCTCGCCTTGCCGTAGACCTTCGCCGCGTGCTTCTGCACCACCTCCGGGTCGTCGGTGCGCAGGAACTCGCCGGACACCGGGAAGCCGCCGTAGCCGCGGATCTCCGGGATGCCGGACTTCTGCAGCAGCTGCAGCGCCCCGCCACCGGCGCCGACGAACACGAACTTCGCCGCGATGCGCTGCTTCGAGCGACCGACCTCGTTGCGGACGTCGAGCACCCAGCCGTCGGAGACCTTCGAGCGGGCGATCTTCGTCACGCGGTGCGACGGTTCGAACTGCAGGCCGTCGATCTCGAGCTGGTCGAAGAGCTGCCGGGTGAGGGACCCGAAGTCGACGTCGGAGCCCGCCGCCGAGTACGTCGCCGCGATCGGTTGGTCCTTCTTGCGCCCCGGGATGAGGGCCGGTGCCCACTTCCGGATCTGCTCGGCGTCCTCGCTGTACTCGAGCCCGGCGAAGAGCGGGTGGTCCTTCATGGCGTCGTAGCGCGCGCGCATGTACGCGACGTTGTCCGCGCCCCACACGAACGAGATGTGCGGCGTCGGGTTGATGAAGCTCGTCGGGTCGGGCAACGTCCCGTCCTCGACCAGGTGCGACCAGAACTGCCGGGACACCTGGAACTGCTCGTTGACCGTCACGGCCTTGGCGATGTCCACGCGGCCGTCGGGGAGCTCGGGCGTGTAGTTGAGCTCGCAGAGCGCGGAGTGGCCCGTCCCGGCGTTGTTCCACGGGTTGGAGGACTCCTGCGCCGCACTGCCCAGCCGCTCGTACACGCGGATCGTCCAGTCCGGCTCGAGCCGGTGGATGATCGCGGCGAGCGTGGCGCTCATGATCCCTCCGCCGACGAGGACGACATCGATGGGGTCCACCTGCTTCACTGCCACCCGTCGAGCCTACCGCCGCTGCCTGTCCGACGACGGGAGGCGCGGTACCAGCCGGCACCGTCCTTCCAGGCACGGCCGTCGCGCCGCTGGCGCGTCGCGCCGGTACCGGCTGGCGGGGCCCACCTCCCGTCCGTCGTGCGGCCGTCGGGTCAGACGGTGACCGTCCGCTTGGCGACCACCGTCTCGGCGATCTGGACCGCGTTGAGCGCGGCGCCCTTCCGGAGGTTGTCGTTGCTGACGAAGAGCGCCAGGCCGCGTCCCTCGGGCGCGGACTGGTCGGCACGGATGCGTCCGACGAAGGACGGGTCCTGCCCGGCCGCCTGCAGCGGCGTCGGGACGTCGGAGAGCTCGACGCCGGGGGCGGCGGCGAGCACCTCGGTCGCGCGCTCGGGCGACAGCGGACGGTCGAACTCGGCGTTCACCGAGATCGAGTGGCCGGTGAAGACGGGGACACGGACGCAGGTGCCGGCGACCAGCAGGTCCGGCAGGCCGAGGATCTTCCGGCTCTCGTTGCGGAGCTTCTTCTCCTCGTCGGTCTCACCCTCGCCGTCCTCGACGATGCTGCCCGCGAGTGGGACCACGTCGAAGGCGATCGGCCGGACGTACTTCGCCGGTTCCGGGAAGGTGACGGCGGACCCGTCGTGGGTCAGCGCCGCGGTGTCCTGCTCGAGCGCCGCGCGGGCCTGGCCGAGCAGTTCCTCGACCCCGGCCAGGCCACTGCCGGACACGGCCTGGTACGTCGTGGCGACGAGGCGACGGAGGCCGGCCTCGGTGTCGAGCACCTTGAGGACCGGCATGATCGCCATCGTCGTGCAGTTCGGGTTGGCGATGATGCCCTTCTCGGCGTCGTCGATCGCCTCCGGGTTCACCTCGCTGACCACGAGCGGGACCTGCGGGTCCATCCGCCACGCGCTGGAGTTGTCGATGACCAGGGCGCCGGCGGCGGCGAACCGCGGGGCGAGGGAGCGCGATGCGGTCGCGCCCGCGGAGAACAGGGCGATGTCGATGCCGGACGGGTCGGCCGTCTCGGAGTCCTCGACGACGATCTCTTCGCCACGGAAGGGCAGCGTCGTGCCGGCCGAACGGGCGCTGGCGAAGAACCGGACCGTGGTGGCCGGGAAGTCGCGCTCCTCGAGCAGCCGACGCATCACGGCGCCGACCTGTCCGGTGGCGCCGACGACGGCGACGGTGAGCTGGGTGTCGGTCATGGTCGTGCTCCTGCTCGGTTCAGCGGCCGGTGCCGGCGTAGACGACGGCCTCGTTGTCGGCGTCCAGCCCGAACGCCTCGTGCACGACGCGCATCGCCTCGTTGAGGGTGTCGGCACGGGTGACGACCGAGATGCGGATCTCGGAGGTCGAGATCATCTCGATGTTGATGGACGCGTCGTGCAGGGCCCGGAAGAGCTGCGCCGAGACACCCGCGTTGGTCCGCATGCCGGCACCGACCAGGGCGAGCTTGCCGATCTGGTCGTCGTACTGGATGCCCTCGTACCCGATGTCGGACTTGGACACCTCGAGCGCGGTGAGGACGCTCTGGCCCTGGTCCTTCGGCAGCGTGAACGAGATGTCGGTCCGCCCCGTTGAGGCCGCCGACACGTTCTGCACGATCATGTCGATGTTCGCCCCGGCGCGCGCCACGATCGTGAAGATCTCGGCCGCCTTCCCGGGCTGGTCGGGCACGCCGACGACGGTGATCTTGCCCTCGGAGAGGTCTCCGGCGATGCCGGTGATGATCGGTTCTTCCACGGTTTCCCCCTCGGCAGGGTTGTAGACGATGGTGCCCTCGACGTTGCTGAACGAGGAACGGACGTGCAGGGTGACGCCGTGCCGTCGGGCGTACTCGACGGCGCGGATGTACAGGACCTTCGCGCCGGACGCCGCGAGCTCGAGCATCTCCTCGGTCGTGACGCGGTCGATCTTCCGGGCCTTCGGGACGATCCGCGGGTCGGCGGTGAAGATGCCGTCGACGTCGGTGTAGATCTCGCAGACGTCGGCGTCGAGCGCGGCCGCGAGGGCCACGGCGGTCGTGTCCGAACCACCGCGTCCGAGCGTCGTGATCTCACCGGTGGTCCGGTTGAAGCCCTGGAAGCCCGCGACGATCGCGACGTGGCCGGCGTCGAGCGCCTCACGCACCCGCTTCGGGGTGACGTCCACGATGCGGGCCTTGCCGTGCTGCGCGTCGGTGAGCATGCCTGCCTGGCTGCCCGTGTACGACGAGGCCTCGACCCCGAGGCTCTTGATCGCCATCGCGAGGAGCGCCATCGAGATGCGCTCGCCCGCGGTCAGGAGCATGTCGAGTTCCCGCCCGGCCGGGATCGGGGTGACCTCGTGCGCCAGGTCGACGAGTTCGTCGGTGGTGTCCCCCATCGCGGACACCGCCACGACGACGTCGTTGCCGGCCTTCTTCGTCTCGACGATGCGCTTCGCGACGCGCTTGATGCTCTCGGCATCCGCGACGGACGAACCACCGAACTTCTGCACGATCAAGGCCACGGGCACGCACTCCTGGGGACGGTTCACCGCGACGTCACGCGGCTCGACGATCGTAGCCGGTGTTCCTCGGATGTTGCGTCGGAGCGGGTCGCGACGCAACGATCCCGCGCGGTCGGATCAGCCGCCGACGACCCGTCGACCCTCGAACGCACGGCCGAGCGTCACCTCGTCGGCGTACTCCAGATCGCCACCGACCGGCAGACCGGACGCCAGGCGGGTCGTCCGGATGCCCATCGGCACGAGGAGGCGGCTGAGGTACGTCGCCGTCGCCTCGCCCTCGAGGTTCGGGTCGGTCGCGATGATGACCTCGTCCACGGTCCCGTCCGCGAGCCGCACCATGAGCTGCTGGATGCGCAGGTCGTCCGGGCCGACGCCGTCGATCGGGCTGATCGCACCGCCGAGCACGTGGTAGAGCCCGCGGAACTCCCGCGTGCGCTCGATCGCCGAGACGTCCTTGGCCTCCTCGACCACGCAGATCGTGCTCGGCGACCGACGTGGGTCGCGGCAGATGCTGCACCGGACGTTCTCGGTGACGTTCCCGCACACCTCGCAGAACCGGACCTTCTCCTTCACCGTGCCGAGGAGCTCGGACAGCCGTGTCGGGTCGAAGGACTCGGTCTGCAGGATGTGGAACGCGATGCGCTGTGCCGACTTCGGCCCGATGCCGGGCAGACGCCCGAACTCGTCGATGAGGTCCTGCACGATGCCGTCGAACATCAGACACCCCCCTCGGTCAGCGACGTCTCCTCGATGAACTGCGCGCCGAGGATCTCACGCACGACGGCCTCGCCGTAGCGTCCGGGCACGGCGGTCCGGCGGACACCGGACTGGTTGCCGGCGGCCTGCTGCCCCTGCTGCCGCGGCTGCGCGGTGGGCTGCTGCTGGCCACCGGACGGTTGCGCGGTACGCGGCGGCGCCGACTGCTGACGGGGAGCGGTCTGCTGCTGCGGAGCCGTCTGCTGTTGCGGAGCCGTCTGCGCCGGGCGACCACCACCCGGACCGGGGTCCGGGAACGGCGCACCGTCGTCGAACGGCTCGTCGTCGAGCGGGTAGTCGTCGACCGGTACGGCATCCGAGGGGACGCCGGCTGCGGTCCGGGGTGCGTCTCGGCCGGGAGGCCCGCCCTGCGTGACCGCGTCGGCACGGATCGCCTGGTCGTCGCTCCCGGTTCGGGCAGGTGCACCGACCGGACCCGAGGCGGCGGGAGCAGCGTCCGGCGCCGGCTGCTGCGCCGTCCGCTCGGCCGGCGCGACGGCTGCGTCGGCGGGCACGGTACCGAAGGGGGCGGCCCACGACGGCTCGATGTCCTCGGGGACGGCACCGGCCGTCGGGTCCGAGGCGGGGATGGTCGCGACGGCCCACTCCGTGACCGGGCCGGCGTCCTGCGGAGCGGCGTCCCGCGGCTCGGCGTCCTGCCGGGCAGTGGCGTCCCGCTGCGGGGCGGTGCGCTCCGTCGGCCGGCCCTCCGAGCGGTCGACGGCCGGTGTCGAGCCGGAGCCCGACGGACGGTCCGCCGTCGTGCCCTGGCGGGCGGCGGGTCGCGATCCGGTGGACGGCGCCGAGGCACCGGCGCTCGGCGTCTCCTGCTGGGAGCGGGACACCGGGGCGCCGCTCGGGTCGCCCTGTCGGTCGGGCGCCGCCTGCGCCGGAGCGTCCTGCGTGCGGGCGGACTGCGCCGGAGCTGCCCGGCGTGCCTCGGCTCGCCCCGCACCGGCCTGGGGAGCAGCCTGCGTCCGAGCAGCCTGCGACGGAGCAGCCTGCGTCGGCGCGGCCTGCGTCGGCGGGCTCGGCGGTCGCGTCGCACCGGCCCCGGCTGCACCGCCTCCGGGCCCGCGGGCGACGAACTTCACCCGGAAGCCGAGCACGTCGTTGATCGCGGCACGCAGGTGCTCGCTGACGCTCGTGTTCGGGTCGCTCATCTCCTTGAACGACGCCACGTCCTGCTGGCTCGGGAAGGTCAGCGTGAGGACGTCGTCCTTGAGCGCGGTGACCTGCGCCGTCGCGACGACCGCCCACGCGGAGCGCTTGGCCCGTTGGACGTGCTCGACGATCTGCGGCCAGGTGTCGCGCATCTGCTGGAGGCCGACCGGGGTGACCGACCGCACGGCCGGCTCGTCACCGATCACGGTGCCGACACCGGTGGACGACGGCGACGCCTGGCCATCGCTGGTCTGCGGGGACGGGGACGCCGCCGGCGCAGGAGTGCTCTCGGGGACGGCGGCAGCCCACGAGGCCGCCGCGCTCCGGGCGGCGTCCACGGTCAGGGCTGCCTGCGGCGACCCGGCCTGCTCGGACGTCCCTGCGGCAGGGGCGGACCCGGCGACCGGAGTGGTCGTGCTGGTCGTCGAACCGGGGGCCGCCGACACGGGTGCCGACGTCGCGGGTGCCGCCGTCGCGGGTGCCGCCGTCGCGGGTGCCGCCGTCGCCTGCGTGGCCGTCGTCGCCGGTGTCGTCGTGGCCGGCGCCGGCCAGGCGGGAACAACAGCAGGTGCGACGGCGGCAGGAGCGGCCGTCGGCAGCTCCGCCGGTCCGGCCTGGTGGCCCCCGGCGTCGCCGACGCCGACGCGACGCTCGAGCCGTTCGACACGTGCGAGCGCACCACGCTGGGTGTCGTCGGACTCCGGCACGAGCATGCGCGCGACCATGAGTTCGAGGTGCAGTCGCGGCGAGGTCGCCCCGGTCATCTCGGTGAGCGCACGGTTGGCGATGTCGGCTCCGCGGGACAGCGCCGTCGCGCCGAACACCCCGGCCTGCCGGGACATCGTGTCGAGCTCCTCGGGCGAGACGCCGCGCAGCACGGCGCCCGCGCTCTCGTTCGTGGCCGCGACGACGATCAGGTCGCGGAGGCGTTCGAGCAGGTCCTCGACGAAGCGCCGCGGGTCCTGTCCGGTCTGCACGACGCGGTCGATCGCCGAGAACGCCGATGCCGGGTCGGCCACGGCGAGCGCGTCGACGACGTCATCGAGCAGTGCGGCGTCGGTGTACCCGAGGAGCGCGACCGCCCGCTCGTAGGCGATCGCACCGTCCTCGCTGCCGGCCATGAGCTGGTCGAGCAGGGACAGGGTGTCGCGCACGGACCCGCCGCCGGCGCGCACGACGAGCGGCAGCACGCCCGGCGCGACCGACACCGACTCCTGCGCGCACAGCTGCTCGACGTACTCGAGCATCGTCGCGGGCGGGACCAACCGGAACGGGTAGTGGTGGGTGCGCGAGCGGATGGTGCCGATGACCTTCTCGGGCTCGGTCGTCGCGAAGATGAACTTCACGTGCTCCGGCGGCTCCTCGACGAGCTTGAGCAGGGCGTTGAAGCCCTGCGGCGTCACCATGTGCGCTTCGTCGAGGATGAAGATCTTGTAGCGGTCGCGAGCGGGCGCGAAGACCGCACGGTCGCGGAGGTCGCGGGCGTCGTCGACGCCGTTGTGGCTCGCGGCGTCGATCTCGATGACGTCGAGCGATCCCCCGCCGCCGCGGGCGAGTTCGACGCAGCTGGGGCAGACGCCGCAGGGCGTGTCGGTCGGCCCCTCCGCGCAGTTCAGGCAGCGCGCGAGGATCCGCGCCGAGGTGGTCTTGCCGCAGCCGCGCGGCCCGCTGAACAGGTACGCGTGGTTGACGCGGTTCGTCCGGAGCGCCGTGCGGAGAGGGTCCGTCACCTGCGACTGCCCGATGAGTTCGGCGAAGTTCTCGGGCCGGTAACGGCGATACAGGGCGGTGACCACGCGACCAGGGTAGTCGGCACCGCCGACACCTCGGCACCGCTCTCCACAGCCCCGGTTCCCCCGCAACGGCTCCCTCGGAGAACGAAGAAGACCCCTCACGCACGGAACCGGCACAGCCCCGGTTCCCCCGCAACGCCGCCCCAGGAAATGAAGAAGACTCCTCACGCACGGAACCGGCACAGCCCCGGTTCCCCCGCAACGCCGCCCCAGGAAATGAAGAAGACTCCTCACGCACCCGCCAGAGCCCGGTTACCCTTGCTGCGTTTCCGCCCTGGGGGAGTTGGCCTGGATGGCGTCACGTGAGGAGCCGCTGAACACTGTACCGGACGCGAGGAGCAGCATCGAACGCATGAAGATCGCCATCGCCGGAGGCCACGGGCAGATCGCCCTGATCCTCGAACGGCTCATCACCGAAGCCGGCCACGACGCCGTCGGCATCGTCCGCAACCCAGCACACGTCGCCGACGTCGAACAGACGGGCGCGAAGGCGCTCGTCGCCGACCTCGAGCAGCTGTCGGAGGAGGACCTCGCCCTCCGCCTCCGCGGCTTCGACGCGGTGGTCTTCGCCGCCGGTGCCGGGCCGAACAGCGGCGCCGAGCGGAAGCTCTCGGTCGACCGGGACGCGGCCGTGCTGCTCGCGGAGGCCGCGGTGCGCCTCGACATCGACCGCTACGTGATGATCTCGGCGATGGGCGCCGACTCGTACGACCCCGAGGCCGCGAGGTTGCCCGCCGAGGACGAGGACGGCGTCTTCCAGGTCTACCTCCGCGCGAAGGCGGAGGCGGACGCCAACGTCCGGATGCGCCGGTTCCGGTGGACGATCGTCCGTCCCGGCGCCCTGCTCGACACCCCGCCGCAGGGCACGGTCTCGGTCGGCAGGACGGTGCCGCGTGGCTCGATCCCCCGCGCCGACGTGGCGGCGGTGGTCCTGCACGCGCTCCTCGACGACAGCGCGGTGGGCCAGCAGTTCGAGGTCACGAGCGGGGACACGCCCATCCCGGCGGCCCTGCACGCGCTCGGCTGACCGAGCCGACCCGACGACGGCTAGGAGGCCCACCACCGGACCGGTGGACGGGCCTCCTGGCCGTCCGCTGCGGACGCCGCTGACGCCGGCCGCGCGTCAGAGTGCGACGGCCGCCGACTGCCGGGCGATCTCGAGTTCCTCGTTCGTGGGGATGACGAGGACGGCGACGCGGGACGCGTCCGTGGAGATCCGACGTGCCTCCTTCGAGTGGAGTTCGTTGCGGTCCGGGTCGACCTCGATGCCGAGGTGTTCGAGACCGGCCAGCACACGACGCCGGAGCAGCGCGTTGTTCTCCCCCACACCCGCGGTGAAGACGACCGCGTCCAGCCCGCCGAGCTGCGCGGTGTACGCGCCGACGTAGCGACGGATCCGGTGCCGGTACACGGCGAGCGCCGCCTCGGCCGTCTCGTCGCCCTTCGTCGCGGCGTCCTGCACGTCGCGCATGTCACCGCTGCCGGTCAGGCCGAGCAGACCGGACCGCTTGTTGAGCATCGTGTCGAGGTCCTCGATCGACATGCCGGCTTCGCGGTGCAGGTGCACGAGCACGGCGGGGTCGAGGTCGCCCGAGCGGGTGCCCATGACGAGACCCTCGAGCGGGGTGAGACCCATCGACGTCTCGATCGACCTCCCGCCGTCGATCGCCGCGGCGGACGCCCCGTTGCCGAGGTGCAGCACGATCGTCTTCAACTCGGACAACCGTCGGTCCAGGAACACCGCGACCTGCTCGGACACGTACTTGTGGCTCGTGCCGTGCATGCCGTAACGGCGGATCTGGTACTGCTCGGCCAGGTCGGCGGGGATCGCGTAGGTGTAGGCGTGCGGCGGCATGGTCTGGTGGAACGCGGTGTCGAAGACCGCCACGTGCGGGACGTCCGAGAACACCTGCTTCGCGGCCCGGATCCCCTCGAGGTTGGCCGGGTTGTGGAGCGGTGCGAGGCTCGACAGGTCGTCGATCTGCTGCTCGACCTCGTCGGTGACGACCGTGGCGGCGTCGAAGCGGGTGCCGCCGTGCACGACGCGGTGCCCGACGACGGCCGGCGGGTGCTCGTCGAAGGACGGGCCGACCTTCCGGAAGGCGTCGATCATCGCCTGGAAGCCGGCAGCGTGGTCGGGCACCTCGGCGCTGTCGTTCGACGAGGTCTCCCCCGTCAGCGCGTTCGTGTGCTTCCACGAGCCGGTCGACTCGCCGATCCGTTCGACCAGGCCGGAGGCGAGGGTGCGCTCGTCCTCGAGTTCGACCAGCTGGTACTTGAACGAACTCGAGCCGGAGTTGACGACGAGTGCTGCGCTCACGAGGGGTCACCTTCTGTGCGGGGTGCGGGGGCCGCGGTGCCGGCCTGGATGGCGGTGATCGCGACCGTGTTCACGATGTCGCTGACGAGGGCCCCGCGCGAGAGGTCGTTGATCGGCTTGCGGAGCCCCTGCAGGACGGGACCGACCGCGACGGCGCCGGCGGACCGCTGCACGGCCTTGTACGTGTTGTTGCCCGTGTTGAGGTCGGGGAAGATGAACACCGTCGCCTGACCGGCCACCGGGGAACCCGGCATCTTCGCGCTCGCGACCGTCGGGTCGGCTGCGGCGTCGTACTGGATCGGCCCCTCGACGAGCAGGTCCGGCCGACGCTCCCGCACGAACGCGGTGCCCGCGCGCACCTTGTCCACGTCGGCGCCGGACCCACTGTCGCCGGTGGAGTAGCTGAGCATCGCGACGCGCGGCTCGATGCCGAACTGCGTCGCGGTCTCGGCGGACGAGATCGCGATGTCCGCGAGCTGCTCGCTCGTCGGATCGGGGATCACCGCGCAGTCGCCGTAGACGAGGACCCGGTCGGCGAGGGCCATGAGGAACACGCTCGACACGATGGAGGTGTCCGGACGGGTCTTGATGATCTCGAACGACGGCCGGATGGTGTGGGCCGTGGTGTGCTTCGCGCCGGAGACCATGCCGTCGGCGAGCCCGAGCTGCACCATCATCGTCCCGAAGTACGACACGTCGGTCACCGTGTCGCGGGCGAGCTCGACGCTCATGCCCTTGTGCGCCCGCAGGACCGTGTACTCCTGCGCGAACCGCTCGCGGAGCCCGGGGTCGAACGGGGACAGCAGCTGGGCGCCCTCGAGGTCGAGTCCGAGCTCGGTCGCCCGGGCCCGGATCGCGCCCGGGTCGCCGAGGATCGTGAGCGCGCACACCTGGCGCTGCAGGAGCGTGGAGGCCGCGCGGAGGATGCGGTCGTCGTCGCCCTCCGGCAGGACGATGTGCTTCCGGTGCTCGCGGGCCCGGTCGATGAGCCCGTGCTCGAACATGAGCGGTGTGACGACACCCGACGGCGTGAGCTGCAGACGGGCGCGCAGGGCCTCCGCGTCGACGTGCCGCTCGAACAGCGCCAGTGCCAGGTCGGCCTTGCGCGGGGAGTCGGCGGCGAGACGACCACGGGTCTGCGTGATCCGCAGCGCCGTGTCGTACGTGCCCAGGGCGTTCTGCGCGATCGGTAGGGAGCTCGACAGGCCCTCGAGCAGCCGGGAGACCTGCGGGGCGGTCTCGAACCCGCCGTTGAGGATGACGCCGGCCAGGCTCGGGAACGTCTCCGACTGGTTCGCGAGCAGCGTGGCGATGAGGACGTCGTTCCGGTCGCCCGGCACGACGACGATGCCGCCCTCGATGAGCCGCGGCAGGACGTTCTCCATGCTCATGCCGGCGACGACGGTGCCGAGGGCCTCGCGGTCGAGCAGCGCCTCGTCACCGCGGACGAGCGTCGCGTCGGTGGCCGCGAGGAGCGCACGCACGGTCGGGGCGACCAGGACCGCGTCCTCCGGGATCGCCCACACCGGGGCGTCCGGGTGGTGGTCGTGCACGGCGGTGCTGACGCTCGCGACGATCGCGTCGAGGGCGTCCGGGTCGGCGCGGTTCACGACGACGCCGAGGAGCTGGGCGTGCTCGGCGCGGAGTTCGCTCGTCGTGACGTCGGCGACCTGCGCCATGCCGTCCGCCGATCGGGCCGCGCGCTCCGCCGAGTCGCGCCCGCCGAGCACGAGCAGCACGGGTGCGCCGAGGTTCGCCGCGACCTTGGCGTTGAACGACAGCTCCGTCGGGCTGCCGACGTCGGTGTAGTCGGAGCCGAGGACGACGACGGCGTCACAGCGGCGCTCGACCCCGGCGAAGCGGGTGAGGATGGTGGCGAGCGCGGCGTCCGGGTCCGCGTGCACGTCGTCGTACGTGACACCGACGGCGTCGTCGTAGGGGATGTCGACGCCGGTGTGCTGGAGCAGCAGCTCGAGCACGTAGTCGGGTTCGTCGACCGACCGAGCGACCGGTCGGAAGACCCCCACACGCCCCACGGTCCGGGCGAGGGTCTCGAGCACCCCCAGTGCGACGGTGCTCTTGCCGGTGTGTCCCTCTGCTGACGTGATGTAGATGCGGCTCGACACGTGACCCAGGGTAGCCCTCGTCCCCGGACGGACCCGGGGCGCTCGACCTCGGCCGAGGACGGGTCCGACGGGCGCCCGGCCGGGGTGGTCGTCAGCACCCTCCGGGACCTGTACCATGGGGTGTCGTCACCGCGAGGTGGCGCCCGGAGGATTCGCCTAGTGGCCTATGGCGCACGCTTGGAAAGCGTGTTGGGTGCAAGCCCTCGGGGGTTCGAATCCCCCATCCTCCGCACCACGAACCGGAACCCCCGCCCTGTGCGGGGGTTCCGTCGTTCCGGCTCATCACCGCGGGCGGTGGCCGTGCCGGGAGGCCCCGGGCGCGCCCGCCAGGCCGGTCACGCTGGTCCCGTCGGTTCCGCCGGCGTCGATCCGGCTGGTCCCGCTGGTCCCGCTGGTCCCACTGGTCCCCCAGGCGGCGGACCCGCGCGCACCCCGTCGCGGACCGACCCTCCGGAAAGCGGCCGACCGCCTGTCCCCGCCGCGACCACTCCCCTATGCTGACCGGACGAGCGCGCCGGAGGGACCCGACGCACTCGACCAGCATCGGACGGCAGGGGCGCCGTCGCGGGCCCGGCGCTCCGCCGCGCCCGTGCACTCCGGGGACGAGGAGACCTGCCGTGGGGGACACGACGGCGCGAGCGACACCGCTCGACACGAGCACGGCCGAGGAACTCGTGCGACCGCGGGCGGCACTCGTCCGCTCCACCGGACTGAGCATCGGCTTCTCCGCCCTGCCGATCGCGGTCGCGGTCGTCTGGTCGGCGGTCCCGACGGGACTCGGCGCCGTGGTCGCCGCGGTCGTGCTCCTGCTCGCCGCGGTGGTCGCCGCCGCCTACCTCCGGCTCCGCACCGCGTTCGTCGCGGTCCACCAGGACAGCGTCACGATCCGCGGCGTGCTCACCGGGACCCGGACGGTCGCCCGCTCCCGCGTGCACGACGTCCTGCTCGTCACCCGGCACGGCGCATCGGCGGAGCGCGCCAGCCGTGACCTCGTCGCGCTCGACCCCGCGGGCGAAGCGCTGTTCCGTGTCCGGGGCGACGTGTGGGGCGACGACGGTGTCGAGCGGCTGGTCGATCGGTTCGACGTCCGGACGGAGCGCCTCCCCGGCACGATGTCGGCCCGGGAGTTCTCCCGTCGCTGGCCCCGGCTCCGCCAGTGGTACGAGCGACCTGCGGCGGTGGTGGTGGTCGGCGGCGCGGCCGTGCTGACCGTCGGCGGACTGCTCGTCGCGGAGACGGTCGGCCTCGTCCGGAAGTGACCGCCGGGTCACCGCCCGCCCTCAGTGAGTGAGGGCCGGGACCGTCCTCGGGCGGACGACGAACCACAGCACGAGGATCGCGACGAACGCGGTCGTCCCCATCACCATGGCCATCGGGGTGGCCGTCGAGATGCCGAGCAGACCCACGACCGGCGAGATGATGCCGGCGACGCCGAAGTTCAGCGCGCCGAGGAGGGACGCCGCGGTGCCGGCCTCCTTGCCGTGCGACGCGAGACCGATCACCTGCACGAGCGGGAACGAGAACCCGCACGCCGCGATGTAGAACCAGAGCGGGACGAGCACGCCGACCAGACCCGCGTCGAGTTGGTCCAGCACGACGATCGCCAGCGCGGCCAGGAAGAGCGTCGCGGTCGAACAGGCCAGGATCCACTGCGGTCCGACGCGCTGCGCCAGCCGCGAGGAGATCTGCACGCCGAGGACGACGCCGACCGAGTTCACGGCGAAGAGCAGGCCGTACTGCTGCGCGTCGAGGCCGAACACCCCCTGGAACAGGAACGGCGACGCACTGAGGTACGAGAACAACCCGCTGAACACCATCGCACCGATGAGTGCCACCCCGACGAAGATCCGGTCGGAGAACAGCGCGCGGTACCGCTGGCCGATGGTCGAGTGCCCGGCCTCCTGCCGGCGTTCTTTCGGCAGCGTCTCGACGATGAGCAGGATCGAGGCGATGACGACCGCCAGGCCGTAGCAGGCGAGGAACACGAAGATCCCGCGCCACGGGAAGAACCGGAGCATCTGCGAGCCGATGAGCGGCGCGAGGATCGGGGCCAGCCCGTTCACCATCGCCAGTCGCGACAGCATGCGCACCAGCGGCTTCCCGCCGAACAGGTCACGCACGGTCGCCATCGCGACGACGCCACCGGCCGCGGCGCCCATGCCCTGCAGGACACGGAACAGCGCGAGGACCTCGACGTTCGGCGCGAGGGCGGCGCAGACCGAGGCGGTGACGTGCAGGCTCGTCGCGATGATGAGCGGGAGTCGGCGGCCCACCTTGTCGCTCCACGGACCGACCAGGAGCTGCCCGATCGCGAAGCCGATCGTGGTCGCGGTGAGCGTGAGCTGCACCGCGCCGGCGGAGATGCCGAGGTCCCGCTCGAGCGACGGGAACGCCGGCAGGTAGAGGTCGATCGTGAACGGTCCGAGCGCCGTGAGCGCGCCGAGCACGAAGACGTAGACGAGTCGCTGCGCCCGGGTGAGCGAGTCGCCCGGGTGCAGGATGACCTTGAGTGAGCCGGTGGTCGCAGGCGCGGACACGACGAGATCCTCCGAAAGGCAGGCGGTGGGGTGGGATCGGCCGCTCGAATCGATTCGGTCCGTTCCATCATGGTACGGGTCGGTGCGACACGACGACAAGCGCGGACGCGGACGTCCGCGCGTACCGGACGCGCGGACCGGACGCGCGGCCGTCGCTCGGCTCCGGTTCCCCCGGCCGGGAGGCCCGGCGCGCGTCCACACGAGGGTGCGGCGGACCGGTGGCGCGGCCCGACGGTGCGGTAGCGTCGGACTCCCGGCCGAGGTGCGCCGGGAGCACCGCGAACGAGATGGGAGGAGCGTCATGGTCGACGCTCGGATCCTGCACACGACGGCTGCCCTCAAGGAGGCCGTGCTCCGACTCGCTGCCGACCGCCCGGTGTCGCAGATCACGGTCGCGGACGTCACCCGCGCCGCCGGCATCAACCGTGCGACGTTCTACTCGCACGCGGTGTCCCCCGGGTCGTTGCTCGCCGACGTGCTCACACCCGAACTCGACCGCATCCGTGCCGACGACGCCGAGGCGCACCGCGCAGCCGTCGAGCGGGGAGCCGGTCCCGACGAGCTCGCCACCATCACCCGCCGCGGCATCGAGGCCGTCATCGACCACGTGACGGCCCACCGGGACGTCTACGCCCTCGCGCTCCCCGACCCGAACGACGCCTCACTGCATCGTCTGCTGGTCGGGCACTTCACCGTGTCGAGCGCCATGCACATCGACGAGCTCGACCCCGCGGTGAAGCCGGACATCATCGACGAGGTGGCCGCCGGCTTCGTCGCGCAGGGGTTCGTCGGTGCGATCGAGGCGTGGCTCGGCGGTCCTCGACGCTCCCGGAAGGCCCTCGTCGAGACGATCACGCGCTCGTTCCCGGCCTGGTGGCGCTGACGCGTCCCTGTCGCCGGCCCGTCCCCTGGAGGCGCTGCTTGAACGCCCTGGTGGCACACTGCCCCGTCCCGACGTCGCGGACCGCCCACGGGCCTCCCGGCCCACCGCGCCGGCGGTCGGACGCGGCGCTACTGCGCGGGGTCGTCCCCGTCCCGCGGCTCCTCGCCGCGCTGCAGTGACGACACCATCGCGACGCTCCGGCTGACGAGGTCGGCGTCCGAGTCAGCGCCGTCGATGCGGTAGTCCGACGCGAGTCCGTCGTTCCCGCCGCCCGAGGACGGCAGGGCACCGCCGAGCGCCACGACCACGACGCCCGCGTCGTGTGCGTCGCGGAGCTCCGTGCGGAGCGCGCCGGGGTCCGCTGCCCGGACGACGAGCGCCTTGGCGCCGGTCCGGACCAGGTCGTGCACGGCCGCCCGCTGTCGGGCGGGCTGGTCGGCCCCCGCGACCCGGACATCCGGGCGGAACCCGGCCTCGGTGAGTTCCTCGCGGAACCGGGTCGCCAGCGAACGGCCGTCACCGGAGTCGGTCGGCGTCGCCGCGTCAGCCGTCAGCACGACCCCGATCACGGCGTCCTCGGCGAACCCGCCGTCCGAGCTCGTGAGGTCGGTGCTCCGCACCGGCGTCGGAGCCGTCGTGGTCGTCCCGCTGCACCCCGTGAGCACGAGGGCACCGACCGCCAGCGTGGCGGTCAGCACGACTGCTGCGGTGCGACGCACGGGTCCTCCTCGGTCCGGGTCTGCCAGGCTACCCGCCCGGTGCCTCCGGTGACGGCGACCGCGGCGGCGCCGGGACCGGTCCGAGCCGCCGCACCGCCACGAGCCCGACGAGGGCGACCACCGTCATCGCGGCGAACACGAGCGCGAAGGCAGTCGGCTCCTCCCGGCCGCCCGCGGTCGTGAACAGCAGACCGGCGATCGCCAACCCGACGACGCTGCCGGACGCGTCCGCGATCGTCAGGGCGGAACTGGCGAATCCGTCGTCGCCCTCTCGCGAGAACCGGAGCGTGAGCATCGACGTCCGCGGGTACGCCACCCCCATGCCGGCGCCGCCGACGAACCAGCCGGCGACGAGCACCCACACGGGCAGGTCCACCAGGGCGACCGCGAGCGCGGACAGCAGGCTCACCAGGACGAGCCCCAGTCCGGCGCCGAAGGCCCGTGTGGCCGGGAGGCGCTGCTCCCCCAGGCGGCCGTGCAACCAGCTCGCACCGGCCCAGCTCAGGGCGGCCACGGTGAGCGCGAGTCCGGCCGCCGAGGGTTCCAGGCCGTGCTGCGTCTGGAGCAGGAAGGGGACGTACGCCTCACTGCCGAAGAACCCGGCGGCGAGGACCCCGCGGAGGAGCACGACCGACGGCAGGCCCGCGCCGCCCGTGAACGTGCGCCGGGGCAGGAGCGGACGGAGCGCCGTCCACGCGCCGACCAGTCCCACCCCGACCGCCACGAAGCGGACGGCGAGGGGCAGGTCGGGAGCGGTGTTGAGCAGGAGCACGGCGGCGGACGCGGCCACCGACCAGGCGATGCGCCGACCCTGCCAGGGCGGTCGGGCCTCCGGTGCGGGCGGCCGCAGGTGCCGCAGCGTCGGGACCAGGCACGCGAACGCGACGACGGCGATCACGAGGGCCCCGGCGAACACCCAGTGCCAGCCCACGGCGTCCGTCACGATGCCGGCCACCGCCGGTCCGACGAGGGCGGGCACCACCCAGGCGGCCGCGAACCCGGCGAACACCGAGCCGTGCAGGTCGGCCGGGAAGACCCGGGCCACGAGGACGTAGAGCACGACGTCGATCGCACCCGCACCGAAGCCCTCCACGAGTCGACCGGCCAGGAACACCGGCATCGTCGGAGCGACCATGACGACCGCCGTGCCGATCGCGAACAGGGACGCGGACACCCACGCGACGACCCGCCCGCCCGCGCGGTCCGTCCAGTTCCCGGCGAGGACCATACCCGGGACACCGGCGGCGAGGGGCGCGGCGAAGCTCAGCGAGTACAGCGTCTCACCGTGCAGCTCCTCGGAGATGACCGGCATGATCGTCGTCATCGCCAGGTTCTGGAACGCCGAGACCGCGACGATCGCGACCATGCCGATCGTCGCCACGAGGTACCGCGGCGCGAACACGCTCGTCCGGGTCGCCGTCGTGGAGGTCACCCGGTCATCGTAGGACGCCGGGTCCCGCGTCCCGAGGTGCGGGGCCCCTCGGTGCGGGGCCCCGAGGTGCGGGGCCCCGCGGTGCGGGATCCCGAGGACCCCGGTCCCGAGGTCAGCGGTCGAGCGCCTGCTGCACGTCCGCGACGAGGTCGCCGGCGTCCTCGATGCCGACCGACAGGCGGACGACGTTCTCCGGCACCGCCAGCTCGGTGCCCTTCACCGACGCGTGCGTCATCTCGCTCGGGTAACCGATGAGCGACTCCACACCGCCCAGCGACTCCGCCAGGGCGAACAGCTCCGTGGACTCGGCGAAGCGCTTGGCCGCCTCGGCACCGCCGGTGAGCGCCACCGAGAGCATGCCGCCGAAGCCGCGCATCTGCTTCGCCGCGATGTCGTGGCCGGGGTGCTCCGGCAGGCCCGGGTAGTACACGTGCTCGACGGCCGGGTGCGCGAGCAGCGCCTCGGCGACGGCCTGCGCGTTCGAGGAGTGGCGCTCCATCCGGACGCTGAGCGTCTTGATCCCGCGGATCGTCAGCCAGGCGTCGAACGGCGACGAGATCGCACCGCCGCCGAACTGCACGAACTGCACCGCGTCGGCCAGCTCCCGGTCACGCAGCACCACGGCGCCGCCGACGACGTCGGAGTGGCCGCCGAGGTACTTCGTCGTCGAGTACACGACCACGTCGGCGCCGAGCGACAGCGGCTGCTGCAGGGCCGGCGAGGCGAAGGTGTTGTCCACGACGACGAGCGCGCCGGCCTCGTGTCCGATCGCGGCGAGGGTCTCGATGTCCGCGATCTTCATGAGCGGGTTCGTCGGCGTCTCGACCCAGAGCACGGTCTTCGCGGGGCTGTCGGCGAGCGCGGCGCGGACCCGGTCCGGCTCGCTCATCTCGACCGTGACGAGCTCGATCCCCCACGGCACGTGCAGTCGGTTCGCGAGCCGGTGCGTGCCGCCGTAGACGTCGTTGCCCATCACGATCCGTGCTCCCGGCTCCAGGTAGGCACGGAGGAGGGCGTCCTCCCCCGCCAGCCCGGACGAGAACGAGTACGCGGCGACGCCACCGTCCAGGTCGGCCAACAGCGTCTGCAGCGAGTCGCGGGTCGGGTTGCCGGAGCGGGAGTACTCGTACCCGCCGCGCAGGCCGCCGACGCCGTCCTGCACGTAGGTCGAGGTCAGGAACAGCGGCGGGATGACGGCGCCGGTGGCGGCGTCGGGCTCCTGGCCGGCGTGGATGGCGCGGGTGCTGAACTCGGTCATGTCGCGGGTGCCCCTTCCTGGAGGCTCGGTGCGGTCTGTGTGGTCGTCTCGCTGTGAGTGGGCGGGCGGTGGGCCGGACGGCCATCGCTCGTGCCCGTGTCGGCGGGGCTCGGCGGTGCGTCGCTCACGTCCCGTACCGGCGCGGCTGACATGGGGCGCCGTCCGTGGTCGGTGACGCGGGCGCGGCGGTGCCGCCCGCCGTCACTCGGAGAGGTACGTGAGCACGTCGTGGCGCGTCAGCACCGTGACCGGCTTGCCGTCGCCGACGACGAGCAGGGCGTCCGCCGACTCGAGGGCCCGGCGTGCGACCGACACGGACTCCCCGATCCCGATGAGGGGCAGCGGGTCGCCGACGAACGGGGTGAGCGCATCGGCCATCCCCGCGGCACCGGTGAACACGTGCTCGAGCAACGTCTTCTCCTCGACGGCCCCGACGACCTCGCCCATGACGACGGGCGGCTCGGCGCTCAGGACGGGCATCTGCGAGACGCCGTACTTCGTCATGATGTCGACGACGTCGCGGACGGTGTCCGACGGGTGGGCGTGCACGAGGTCCGGCAGCCGTCCGTCCTTGCCGGCGATGAGGTCGCCGACGCTCCGCTCGTCCTCGGTCTCCGCGAAGCCGTAGGAACGCATCCACCGGTCGTTGAAGATCTTGCCGAGGTACCCGCGGCCGCCGTCCGGCAGCAGCACCACCACGACGTCGTCCTCGGTCAGGTCCTTCGCGGCCCGCAGCGCGGCGACGACGGCCATGCCGCTCGAGCCACCGACGAGCAGACCCTCCTCGCGCGCCAGGCGGCGGGTCATCGCGAACGAGTCCGCGTCCGACACGGCGATGATCTCGTCCGGGACGCCGGCGTCGTAGGCGGCGGGCCAGAAGTCCTCACCGACGCCCTCGACCAGGTAGGGGCGGCCGGTCCCGCCGGAGTACACCGAGCCCTCCGGGTCGGCGCCGATGATGCGGACGCCGCCGTCGGACGCTTCCTTGAGGTAGCGGCCGGTGCCCGAGATCGTGCCGCCGGTGCCGACACCTGCCACGAAGTGTGTCAGGCGCCCCTCCGTGTCGCGCCAGATCTCCGGCCCGGTCGTCTCGTAGTGGCTGCGCGGACCGTTCGGGTTCGCGTACTGGTTCGGCTTGTACGCGCCGGGTATCTCGCGCACGAGCCGGTCGGACACGGAGTAGTAGGACTCCGGGTCGTCGGGCGCGACGGCGGTCGGCGTCACGACGATCTCGGCGCCGTACGCGGTGAGGACGTTGCGCTTGTCCTCGCCGACCTTGTCCGGGAGGACGAACACGCACCGGTAGCCGCGCTGCTGGGCGACGAGCGCGAGGCCGACGCCGGTGTTCCCCGAGGTGGGCTCGACGATCGTGCCGCCGGGGAGCAGCTCGCCGGATGCCTCGGCCGCGTCGAGGATCCGCGTCGCGATGCGGTCCTTGGCCGAACCACCCGGGTTGAAGGACTCGACCTTCACCAGGACGGTGGCCCGGATCCCCTCGGTGACGCGGTTGAGCTTGACGAGCGGTGTGTCGCCGACGAGGTCGATGACGGAGTTCGCGTAACGCACCAGGAGAGTCTAGGTCGCGTGCCCCGGTGTGCGACGTCCCGCGACGAACACCCAGCCGGTGTCAGCCGAGGGCGAACGAACGGCCCGGGCGTCCCGGCACGCCGCGCCGGACCAGCAGCGCCCACGAGGGCCGCCGGTCACTCGCGGGCGGCCACCACGGGGTCGCTCTGCTGCTCGTGCAGGGTCGCGTAGGTACCGCCGAGGGCGATGAGTTCGTCGTGCGTCCCCTGCTCGACGATCTGCCCGTGGTCGAGCACGAAGACCACGTCCGCGTCCCGGATGGTCGACAGGCGGTGTGCGATCGAGATCGTCGTCCGTCCCCGCGCCGCGGTGTCCAGTGCCGCCTGCACGACCCGTTCGGAGATGGAGTCGAGCGCGCTCGTCGCCTCGTCGAGCACGAGGACGGGTGGGTCCTTGAGCAGCACGCGGGCGATGGCGATGCGTTGCTTCTCCCCGCCGGACAGCCGGTAGCCCCGCTCCCCCACGACCGTGTCGTACCCGTCCGGGAACGAGGCGATCGTCTCGTGGATGTTCGCGGCACGTGCCGCCCGTTCGAGTTCGGCGTCGGTCGCCCCCGGCTTGGCGTACCGGAGGTTGTCACCGATGGTCGCGTGGAACAGGTAGGTCTCCTGACTCACGATGCCGATGTGCGCCATGAGGTCCTCGTGCACGAGGTCGCGGACGTCCTGCCCGGCGAACCGGACCGAACCGGCGGTCGCCTCGTACAGCCGCGGCACCAGGTACGAGATCGTCGTCTTGCCCGCGCCGGACGGTCCGACGAAGGCCGCGAACTGTCCGGGCTGCAACTCGAACGAGACGTCGCGCAGGGTGGGCTTGTCGGCTTCGCCGTCCGGGTACGAGAACGAGACGTGGTCGAACGCCACGTGCCCCACCCGTCGTTCGTCGACCGGCTTCGCGGTGGCCGCGTCCGTGATCGCCGGCTTCAGGTCGAAGTACTCGAAGATGCGGGCGAACAGCGCCCCCGACGTCTGCAGGTCGAGCACGACGCGGAGCAGGCCGACGGTCGGGAACAGCAGCCGGGACTGCACGGTCGTGAAGGCCACGATGGTGCCCGCCGTGATCGGGACGCCGCCGAGGACGAGGTACGCGGCCACGAGGTAGATGACCGCCGGGATGATCGACAGGAAGATCTGCACGATGGCGAAGAACCACTGACCGGACATCTGCTGTCGGACCTGCAGCCCGATCTGGTTGCGGTTCTCGTCCCCGTAGCGGTGGATCTCGGCACGCTGCTGGTTGAAGCTCTTCGCGAGCAGGATCCCCGACACGCTCAGGGTCTCCTGCGTGATCGCGGTCATGTCGGACAGGGACTCCTGGGTCTGCGCGGCGATGCGGGCGCGGACCTTGCCGACCTTGCGCTGGGCGATGACGAGCAGGGGCAGCAGGACCACCGCCACCAGGGTCATCTGCCAGCTCAGGAGCAGCATCGCGACGACCGCGGCGATGACCGTCACGGTGTTGCCGAGGACCGACGAGATCGTGTTGTTCAGGACGCTCGCGACGCCACCGACGTCGTTCTGCAAGCGGCTCTGGATCACGCCGGTCTTCGTCCGGGTGAAGAACGCGAGTTCCATCCGCTGCAGGTGCCCGAACAACCGCATCCGCATCGCGCCCATGACCTTGTTGCCGACGGTGGCGGTCAGGTACGTCTGCCACACGCCGATCCCGGCGCTCGCGATCCACAGCCCGATCATGGCTGCGACCAGCACGGCGAGCACCGGCACGTCCGGTCTGCCCTCCGGCGGGAACAGCCCGCGGTCGAACGCCTGCTGGGTCAGCAGCGGCGGGATGACCGAGAGAGCGGCTCCGACCAGCACGAGCACGACCGTCAGGACGATCGCGCGTCGGTGTGGGACGAACAGTCCGGCGATGCGACGCAGCAGGTGCGGGATCTGCGGCGCCTCGGCGTTCGCTGCGCGCTGCGCGTCCGGGTCGCCACTCGAGATCCGGCCGCGGGGTCCACCGCCGCCGCCACCGCGCATCCCGCCGCCGCCGGCGACCGCGTCCATCCGACTCATCCGCACCCTCTCCGCGCCGTCCGGCGCCGTCCTCGGATGAATGTACGCCCGCGGACGGGCCCGGCCCGACGCGTTCGCCGAGGGCTGTGGACGGAGGCGGTCCGGGCCTCCCGTGTGGAAGGAGGGACCGTCTGGTTTGGACCCCGTCCGAGGGCCGTGGGACGATGTCGCGTCCACCGCAAGCGCCCCCGTGAGGTCCCATGTCGTCCGCGCCGTCACTCGCCCACCAGCTCCTCCGGCGCAAGCCGGTGGACCAGCTCCGCGCGGAGGCTGCCGAAGGCGTCGACGGGCAGCCGCTCCGACGGACACTCGGGGTCTGGCACCTCACGATGATCAGCGTCGGCGCGACGCTCGGCACCGGCATCCTCGTCGTCCTCGGGACGGCCGTCCCGCTCGCCGGACCCGCCGTCTGGATCTCGTTCGTGATCGCGGGTGTGGCGGCGCTCCTGTCGGCGCTGTCCTACGCCGAGATGGCAGGCGCCGTCCCGACGTCCGGGTCGAGCTACTCCTACACCTACGCGACCATGGGCGAGGGGATCGCCTGGGTCTGCGGGTGGTGTCTGGTCCTCGAGTACGCGGTGTCGGTCGCGGCGGTCGCCGTCGGCGCCAGCGAGTACGTCGACGAGACGCTGCGGGTCTTCGGGCTGCACCTGCCCACCGTGCTGTCCGCGCCTCCCGGCGACGGCGGCTTCGTGAACCTGCCCGCGGCCGCGCTCGTCGTCATCGCGATGCTCGTCCTGCTCCCCGGGGCGAAGGAGAGCGCCTGGGTGAACACCCTCATGGTGCTCGTGAAGATCGCCCTCCTGGTGTTCTTCGTCGTCGTCGCGTTCTCGGCGTTCCGCGCCGGGAACTTCGAGCCGCTGGCGCCCATGGGTGCTGCCGGGGTGAGCGCGGCTGCCTCCCGGCTGTTCTTCTCGTACATCGGCTTCGACGCGGCCTCCACCGCCGGCGAGGAGGCGAAGGACCCCCGCCGCGACCTGCCCCGCGCCATCATCGGGTCGATCGCGCTCATCACCGCGCTGTACATCCTGGTCGCGGTCGCCGCCATCGGTGCTCGGTCCTGGACGTCGTTCTCCGCTGACGAAGCCTCGCTCGTCCGCATCGTCGTCGACGTCACCGGGCAGCCCGTCGTCGCCCTCGTGTTCTCGATCGGGGCCGTGGTCGCGATCGCGAGCGTGGTCCTCACCGTGCTCTACGGACAGACTCGCATCCTGCTGTCGATGGCTCGGGACGGCCTCGTGCCGAAGGTGTTCGGGCGGGTGTCGCCCCGGACGGGCACCCCGATCGCGAACACGCTCATCGTCGGCATCGTCGTGACGATCGTCTCCGCGCTGGTCCCGCTCGGGGAACTCGCGGACGCCACGAGCATCGGGACGCTCATCGCCTTCGCCCTCGTGAACATCTCGGTGATCGTGCTCCGCCGGACGCAGCCGGACCTCGACCGCTCGTACCGCGTGCCGTTCTTCCCGGTCGTGCCGGTGCTCGGCGTGCTGTTCTGCCTGTTCCTCGCCGTGACGCTCGGCGCGGGCACGTGGATCGCCTTCGGCATCTGGATGGTTGCCGGCGCGGTGCTGTACCTGGCCTACGGCCGCCGCCACAGCACGCTCGCGTAGGCGGGTCGAGAGGGACGTCGTCGCGAAACCGACACTTCGGCGCAGGAGTTCCGCGGCGGAGTGTCGGTTTCATGGCCTGAACTCGGTCAGGTCGTGTCAGGTCACCGGCAGGGCACGCCGTGCATGCGGAACAGGGTCCGCAATCGCTCCGGGTCGACGAGGTGCCACCAGGTCACGCGGATGAACCCGCGGACGTCACCATCTGCTCGGATGTCGTCCTCGCGCAGCTTCTCGCTCCACAGGACGTCGTCAGCGGTACCGGGCACAGCTCCGTGGTCCCGGTACTTCTGACGGCCGTCGAACTCGAGCACCAGCCCGAGCGACGGCATCCAGAAATCGACGCGGTAGGTCTTCCCGCCCGGTCGGACGAACTGCACCTGCGGCTCCATGTACGGCGCTCGGAGTTCGTGGCAGCGAGCCGCGAAGAAGGACTCGCCCACCGATTCATGCCGCTCGTCCGCGACACCGAGCGCGTTCGCGACACGGACCCGCCCCCAGTCGGGACCGCTGTCCAGCATTCCTTCCAGTTCTCGGCGCTGTACGCCGCTCCGCAGCGCATGGTCCACCGCCACGACCGCTCCGCTGAGACTCGAACGCCGAGACGTCTCGACGACGGTCTCCGCCAGACTCGCCACCGGTACCCCGTGGAAGCGTCCGGCCTCTGCGGGCCGTCTTCCGGCGTGCAGGGTGAGTCCGACCCGACGACGGTCGGCGTCCAAGGCCGGGACCGTCACGTGCACGTGCTCTGGCCACGAGGTCAGGCGGGGCACGTTGAGAACGGCTGCCGCGGAGTCGCGCGTGAAGACCGCCCCGATCGGGAGCAGCGGCACAGCAGCGCGCATCCGGACGAGGTACCGGGACCGCCCGTCGAGCGCCGCCCAGGCTGCAGCCGGGACGTACACTCCGTGCCGCACCCGGACGAAGTGGCCGTCTGCCGCTCCCCGTTGCAGCGTGCGCGCCCGTGACGGATCGGCCTTCGTCGTCCGCAGGAGTTCGATCGCATCGGCAGGGTGCACGCGGCACAGCATGGCCTCGCCACGAGGCGCGGATCGCACGGCGAGCAGATCTGTGGACGGTCCCGGTCCTCCACACCGAGGCAACAGTTCGTCCGATGCCGCTTCCCAGGCGCCGAACCGACAGATCGGGGGCGAAGTTCGGCGCAGAACTGTCGGTTTCGCGCCCAAGCCCCCGCGCCCGCCGCCGCGCCCCGCGCACGACGAAGGCCGCCGCCCCGAGGGGCAGCGGCCGTCGTGACCAGAAGGTCGGACTCAGACGAGCTCGACGGTGGCGCCAGCGGCCTCGAGGGCAGCCTTCGCCTTGTCGGCAGCTTCCTTGTTCGCACCCTCGAGGATCTTCGCGTCGGCGGTCTCGACGAGCGCCTTGGCCTCGCCCAGGCCGAGCGACGTGAGGCCACGGACCTCCTTGATGACCTGGATCTTCTTGTCACCGGCCGACTTGAGCACGACGTCGAACTCGGTCTTCTCCTCGACCTCCTCGGCGGGGGCAGCAGCGCCACCGGCCGCGGCGACCGCGACGGGGGCAGCAGCGGTGACCTCGAAGACCTCTTCGAACTTCTTCACGAAGTCCGAGAGCTCGATGAGCGTGAGCTCCTTGAAGGCCTCGATGAGCTCGTCCTGCGAAAGCTTCGCCATGATTTTCTCC
Organism: Curtobacterium sp. MCBD17_008; assembly: GCF_003234475.1. NCBI lineage: Bacteria > Bacillati > Actinomycetota > Actinomycetes > Micrococcales > Microbacteriaceae > Curtobacterium > Curtobacterium sp. MCBD17_008. Next base: position 134,511 of record NZ_QKTK01000001.1, read on the forward strand.
TACTACTTACTGATGCGTGGTGTGGTTGTGGAACGCGTGCCTGGTCAGGCCGCGGACTCCTGCTTCTCACGGAGGGCGTCCACGGTGCGGACGGCCTGCGAGAGGGGTGCCTGGAACAGGTACGCAGCACCGAACAGCGAGGCCTTGAAGGCGCCGGCGAGCTTGCCGAGCAGGACTTCACGGGACTCGAGGTCGGCGAGCTTGTCCACCTCGGTCGCGGTGAGCGGGTTACCGTCGAAGTAACCGCCCTTCACCACGAGCTCGGGGTTCGCCTTGGCGAATGCACGCAGCGACTTCGCGACGGCGACGGTGTCACCGTGGACGAAGGCGAGAGCGGACGGACCGGCGAGCTCGTCGTCGAACGACGTGATGCCTGCCTCGTTGGCCGCGATCTTGGTCAGCGTGTTCTTCACCACGGCGTACGTGGCGTGCTCACGGATCGAGTTGCGGAGCTCCTTGAGCTGCGCGACCGTGAGACCGCGGTACTCGGTGAGCAGAACGGCGTTCGAGCTACGGAAGGACTCCGTGAGCTCGGCGACCGCAGCTTCCTTGTTCGCCATGGTTCTCCTTGGGGTTCTTGCTGGCAGCCCCGGGTCCCATGGCTGTGGTGAACACAACCCGCACATGAAGAAAGCTCCGGCGCAGAGGCTCGGAGCTGCTCCCGCACGATGTGTGGGAGTGGTTCTGAACACCTGCGCGGGCTGCCTCGTGACGAGGACCTTCGGCCACTGTCCGAGCGTGAGCACGGCAGCGACGACCAGCGGTCTTTGGCTGAGAAGAACCGTACCACACCAGGGTCACGTGCCGGAACCCGCAGGTGCTCCCACCGGCTGCCGCGTCCGGTCCGGCAGGTGCACCGTGAACACCGTGTCCCCGGGCTCGCTCGTCACACTCACCCGACCGCCGTGCGCCTGCACGACCGCGTCGACGATCGCGAGGCCGAGTCCCGTCGACCCGGCGGTCCGCGAGCGCGAGCTGTCCGCCCGCGCGAACCGCTCGAAGAGCTTGGGCAGGAAGGCCGGGTCGATGCCCTGCCCGTCGTCGCGCACCGTCAGGTCGACGCCGCCGCCGTCCGCCGGCGGTACCGGAGCGATCCCCACGGTGATCCGCGTGCCGTCCGGCGTGTGGGTCCTGGCGTTCGTGACGAGGTTGACGATCACCTGATGCAGCCGGGCCGCGTCGCCGAGGACCTCGACGGGCTCGTCCGGCAGGTCGACCTCGATCGGGTGGTCCGGCGACGCGGCGTGGGCGTCGTTGACCGCGTCGAGCACCAGGCCGGTCAGGTCCACGTCCGCGAACTGGATCTCCCGGCCCTCGTCGAGTCGGGCGAGCAGCAGCAGGTCCTCGACCATGGAGGTCATCCGGATCGACTCGGACTCGATGCGGCTCATCGCGTAGACGACGTCCTGCGGCAGGTCCCCGCCGATCCGCCGGGTGAGTTCGGCGTACCCGCGGACGGACGCGAGCGGCGTCCGGAGTTCGTGCGAGGCGTCGGCGACGAACTGCCGCACCTTCTGCTCGGAGCGCTCACGTGCCTGCATGGCTCCCGCGATGTGTCCGAGCATCCGGTTGAAGGCCGTGCCCACTCGGCCGACCTCGGTCGCGGGGTCGGCGTCGGGCACCCGCACGCCGACGAGCGCGTCGCTGCGCTCGAGCGGCATCCCGGCGACGGCGGACGCGGTCTCGGCGACGCGGTCGAGCGGCCGGAGGGCGCGACGGACGGCGGCCGTCGCGACGAGGGTCGCGGCGAGCAGGGCGAGCCCGGTCACCACGAGCACCACGCCGAACAGCTTCCACACGCTCTCGTAGACCGGGCCGAGCGGCAGCCCGACGACGAGCACGGCCGGCCCGACGGTGGCGGCCGTGACCCGGTAGCGCCCGAGGTCCGCACCGAGGTCGATGGTGTGGGCCCTTCCGTCGAGCCGGAGTCCGCCGAGGGGGTCGACCACGTCCGCCCGCAGCCGGTCGACCCGTCCGGCGTTGTCGAGCACGTTGCCGACGACGACGTTCCCGTCGAGGACGTACACGGTCAGCGTGCCGGCCGCCTGGCCCGAGGGTCGCCCGAACTCGGCGCCGTTCGGCCCCTCCTGCTCGACGGACCGCTGGGCGCGGCTCGTCGCGTACTGCAGCTGCTCGTCGATCGCGGAGCGCTGGATGGAGAACAGCGCGATGATGCTGCCGCCCCCGATCACGGCGCTGACGGCGACGACGAGGGCGACGATGCTCAGGACGAGCCGGCGACGGAGGGTCATGCGTGGCAGTCCGGGATCAGGAGGTGGGCTTGATGACGTAGCCAACGCCGCGCACGGTGTGGATCATCGGCTGCTCCCCGACGTCGATCTTCTTGCGCAGGTAGGAGATGTAGATCTCGACGACCGACGACTTGCCGCCGAAGTCGTACGACCAGACACGGTCGAGGATCTGCGCCTTCGACATGACGCGGCGTGGGTTGCGCATGAGGAACCGGAGCAGCTCGAACTCGGTCGCGGTGAGCTCGATCGCCCGCCCGGCGCGCGAGACCTCGTACGACTCCTCGTCGAGGACCAGGTCGCCGACGACGATGCGCGAGTCGCCGGCTTCGGACACCGAGATCTGCGAGCGCCGGATGAGCCCGCGCAGGCGTGCCACGACCTCCTCGAGGGAGAACGGCTTCGTGACGTAGTCGTCCCCGCCCGCGGTGAGCCCGGTCACGCGGTCCTCGACGGAGTCCTTCGCGGTGAGGAACAGCACCGGGGTGTCGTCGTGGTTCTGACGCAGCCGGCTGAGCACCTGCAACCCGTCGAGGTCCGGCATCATGACGTCGAGCACCATCGCGTCGGGCCGGAACTCGCGGGCCTTCGTCAGGGCGTCCTGGCCGCCGTTCGCACTCCGCACGTCCCACCCCTCGTAGCGCAGCGCCATCGAGAGCAGGTCGGTGAGACTGGCTTCGTCGTCGACGACGAGGATGCGCAACGGCGAACCGTCGGCACGCGTGAGGCGCGGGGCTGTTGAGGGCTGGGAGATGGTCACGTCTCTGAGTATGGAGAGCTTCCTATGAAGCCCCTGTGGCGCATCCCGATGCGCCCTGTGGATCGAACGGGAGACCGACCCGAGGGTCGGCGGGGGACGGGGCCGAGCCGAACGGCTCCGCCACACCTCCGGCGACGCGACCTCGGCCCCTCACGATCCTCATAGGGCACGGAATGGAGGCCCTTGGCACCCCTTCCTAGGTTCTCCCCGTCGGCCCCCGCCGCGCGATCCGCGTGACCGGTGTTCCCGGAGCCGACCCCCACCGAGGAGAACCATGTTCCTGACCTACCTCAGGCGCGAACTCACGAACCGCAGGAAGCAGACGGTCGTCATCGCGGTCGGGATGGCGTTGGCCATCGCGCTCGTCGTGATCGTGTCGTCCATCGCGAGCGGCGTGCAGTCCGCCCAGTCCAGTGTGCTGCAGTCCGTGTACGGCGTCGGCACCGACATCACCGTCACGAAGACCGAGACCCCCACGTCGAGCAGCACCGGACGGCCGTCGTTCGACTTCGGCGCTGACTCGTCGGACGCTGACTCGTCGGACGGCGGGTCCACCGACGACAGCGGCTCGACGGACCTGTCCCAGTCCCGCCTGGCCGTCTCCCGCGGAGCCGGGACACTGAGCGCCGCGGATGTCGAGACGGTCGCCGGCACCGACGGCGTCGCGGCTGCGACGGGTGTCCTGACGCTCGAGAACAGCACGTTCTCCGGGCAGGTGCAGCAGAGCGACAGCAGCGACAGCAGCGGCGCGGCGCAGGGTGCCCCGCCGAGCGACGGTGGCCAGGGCGGTGGCGGGTTCGGCGGCGGCTCGTTCAGCGTCGACTCGTTCACCGTGACCGGCATCCCGGTGTCCGGCGACACGGTCGGCCCGCTCACCAGCACCGAGACCACGAAGGGCCGCACCTTCACCACGGCGGACGCCGGCGAGGACGTCGTCGTGCTCGACTCCGCGTACGCGACGAGCGAGTCGAAGGCCGTCGGTGACACGATCTCGATCGGCGGCGAGGACTTCGACGTCATCGGCATCGTCGCCTCGACCGGTTCCGCGTCGACCACGGGATCGAACACGTACGTCCCGCTCGACACCGCGCAGGAGCTCGCCGACCTCGACGGCGAGGTGACCTCGATCTACGTCTCCGCCGGGTCGTCCTCGGACGTCGCGACCATCAAGACCGCGCTGCAGGACGAGCTCAGCAGCGCGACCGTGTCCACCGAGTCCGACCTCGCCTCGAGCGTCTCCGGCTCCCTCGCCACGGCATCGACCCTCGTGTCGAACCTCGGTCGGTGGCTGTCGATCGTCGTCCTGGCGGCGGCCTTCCTCATCGCGATCCTGTTCACGATCTCCGGCGTCACCCGACGGACGCGTGAGTTCGGCACCCTCAAGGCGATCGGCTGGTCGAACGGCCGCATCACCCGACAGGTCGCCGGCGAATCGCTCGTGCAGGGCCTGATCGGCGGCGTCATCGGCGCGGCAGCCGGACTCGTCGGCATCCTCGTCGTGAACGTGATCGCCCCGACGGTCTCGGCGAGCGCGGCCGGCAGCAGCCGGACCGGTCCCGGCGCTGGCGGCGGCATGCCGGGCAACGCGGCGAGCGCGGCGGCGGGCAGCAGCACGAGCGGGGGCGCTCCAGCCGGCGGGTTCGGCGGCGGCGGTCAGAGCGCCGCGACCACCGACGTCGTCCTGCACGCACCCGTCACGGTCGAGGTGATCCTGCTCGCGATCGGACTGGCGGTCCTCGGCGGGCTGCTCGCCGGCGCGATCGGGGGGTGGCGAGCCTCCCGTCTGCGTCCCGCGGCAGCGCTGCGGAGCGTGGCGTGATGCCGCGACGTCCCACCTCCACGACCTCGACACCAGCACCCTCGACGACTGCCCCAGGAGCATCCATGACCACCACCGAGAGCGCGCCCACCCGGGGCGACGTGCCCACCGCCTCCCAGCCCGCGTACCGCCTGTCGGGCGTGACGAAGACCTACCGGCAGAAGAACCGGACCGTCACCGCCCTGGCGGGGGTGGACCTCGAGATCCCGCAGGGGCAGCTCGTCGCCGTGCAGGGGCCGACCGGTGGCGGCAAGTCGACGTTGCTGCAGATGCTCGGCGCGCTCGACCGGCCGAGCACCGGGTCGGTGCAGCTGGGCGACCGGGACCTCGCGACGCTCGGCGACCGGGCACTCACGGACGTCCGGGCCACCGAGATCGGCTTCGTGTTCCAGGGCTTCAACCTCATCCCGACGCTGACGGCCCTCGAGAACGTGGAGACCGCGTTCGCCGGGTCCCTCGCGAACCGCTCGCGCGCCGAGGTCCGCGAGCGGGCGACCGCCGCACTGCGCGAGGTCGGCCTCGGTGAGCGCCTCGACCACCTGCCAGCCGAGCTCTCCGGCGGGCAGCAGCAGCGGGTCGCGATCGCCCGCGCGCTCGTCAAGGACCCGAGCGTGCTCCTCGCGGACGAGCCAACCGGCGCGCTCGACGAGGGGACGCGCGACGAGATCATGGGCCTCATCGAGCGGCAGTGGCGGGACCGCGGGCTGACGGTCGTCATCGTGACGCACGACTCAGGGGTGGCGCGGCGCGCGGAGCGCCGGTTGCACATCGCGCAGGGCCGGGTGCGTGACGTGTAGCCGAGCGGACCGGTCCGGGCGTGGCCGAACACGCCCCGGGTCGTTCGTCGAGGTGTCACGTCCTGTCGTCCCGGCACGCTGCGAGCGACCGGACGTGACACCTCGACGGACCTGAGCGGGGTGTCGTGACCGCTCGGCAGGCGGCCGACTGGCGACGGGCGGCGGCGGCCGGCGCTCAGTCGGCGACCGGGTAGTCGCAGTAGGCGAACCACGACGAGTCCGGCGCCCACGGCGGCACGTTGACCGTCCCCTGCCCGCCGTCGAGTGCCACGAGCGTCTCCGGCAGGACCGCGATGCGTGCCCCGGAGGCCAGGACACCGGGCAGCAGTCGGAGCTCCACGCGGTGGTCGGCCGGGTGCCCCTGCACGCCCGGCTCGTACGACAGGTAGAGCAGGTGCGCGCCGTCCGGGGAGACGTGCGGGAACCAGTTCACCCGCTCGTCGCCGGTGATCGGCACGGGGCCGGTCGATCCGGCTCCGTCCGGTCCGGCTCCGTCCGGTCCGGTCCGGAGCGCCGCGATCTGTGCGGTGCCGGGCGTGAACCGCTCGGTGTTGAACAGGAGCGTGCCGCCGTCGGGCGTCCAGGCGCAGCCGTCGTCGGGGTGCTCGTCGCGGGTCACGAACGTCGTCGCTCCGGTACCCGGGTCGACGACGGCGACGTCCGTCGTCCACACGCCGGCCTCGGTCCGTTCGCCCACGATCGCCGCCAGGGCGGAACCGTCGGGAGCGATGCCGTGCAGGTAGTACTTCCGCACCACGGGCAGGGCCGCGGCCGTGTCGGTGATGCGGGACCCGGGACCGCCGGCCGGCAGCGGCACGCGGTACAGCTCACCGTCGCGGGCGCTCACCACGACCGACTCCCCCGACGGATCGAGCACGTGGTCGTTGTTGATCTCCGGCACGCCGCCCATCGGCACCGGCACGAGTGCGGTCTCGTCGAGCACCGTCCCGGGCGGCGGCACCGGCAGGAGCCACAGGTCGCCGTCGCCGTTCAGCACGAGGGTGTCCACGTCGAGGACGTTCGGCGCCTCGACGAGCACGGAACGGGACTCGAAGACGAGGCGGGCGCTCCGTCCCTCGACGTCGTACACGTGCACGCGGCTGGTCTGTCCGGTCAGCAGCTGCCGCCCGCGGGTCTCCGTCATGCGTCCATCCTGTCGTCTCGTCGGGCAACGCGGACGGGAGGTGCGGTGCGGGCGGACCCGCACGGCACCTCCCGTCAGGGGGTCGTGGCTACTTCACCGCGCCGGCGGTCAGGCCGGCGACGAACTGGCGCTGGACCACGAGGAACGCGATCACGACCGGGATCGACACGACGAGCGAGGCCGCCATGATCTGGTTCCAGTACACGTTCGTCTGCGTCGAGTACTGCTGCAGACCGACCGCGAGCGTCGACCCGAGGCCGTTCGTCATGACCGAGGCGAAGAGCACCTCGCCCCACGCGGTCATGAAGGAGTAGATCCCGACCGCGACGAGACCCGGGCGGGCCGACGGCAGGATGATCCGGAACAGGGCACCCATCGGGCCGGACCCGTCGACCATCGCGGCCTCGTCGAGCTCGCGCGGGATCGTCTCGAAGTAGCCCGCGAGCATCCAGATCGAGAACGGGAGCGTGAACGTCAGGTACGTGATGATGAGCCCGAGCCAGCTGCCGACGAGCTGGATGCCGAGCGAGTTGCCGAGGTTCGTGAAGATCAGGAACAGCGGGAGCAGGAACAGGACGCCGGGGAACATCTGGGTCGACAGCACCGTCGTCGTGAAGGCGCTCTTGCCCTTGAAGTTCCAGCGCGAGACCGCGTAGGCGGCGAACGTCGCGATGATGAGCGAGAACACCGTGGCGACCGTGCACACCACCAGGGAGTTCACGAAGTACCGCGCCAGCGGGACCGTCGACCACATGTCGATGAACGGCTGGATGGTGATGTTCGACGGGATCCAGGTGAAGTCGTCCTGCACGTCGCCGAGCGGCTTGATCGCGGTCGTGACCATCACGTAGAGCGGCACCACCGTGAAGACGGTGAGCAGCGCGATGACGATGATCTTGAAGGACTTTGCGCCCACTGTTTCACGCACGGACGGACCTCCGGTTGGTGACGGCCAGGTAGATGCCCGTGACGACGAGCAGGAAGAGGAGCAGCAGCACGCTCATCGCGGCGCCGGACCCGAAGTTCCAGGTGATGAACGAGGCGTTGTAGATGTGGAAGCTCAGCAGGTCCGCGGCCGGGGGCTGCGCGGTCGACCCGAACAGCACGAACGGCGTGTTGAAGTCGTTGAACGTCCAGAGGAACATCACGAGCACGAGGGTGACGTTGACCGGGCGGACCATCGGCAGGGTGATCGAGCGCCACTGTCGGAACGGCTTCGCACCGTCGACCGAGGCGGCCTCGTACACGTCGGCCGGGACGGACTGCAGGCCCGCCATGAGCATGAGGAACGCGAAGGGCCAGGTCTTCCAGATGGCCACGACGACCACGGCCACGAAGGCGTTGTTGCCGATGAGCCAGAACGGGGCACCGCTGCCGAACAGGTGCAGCTGGTCCACCAGGACGTGGTTGATGGCACCGGAGTCACGCTGGAACATGAACTTCCACGTGATGACGCCCGCGTACATCGGCAGGGCGTAGGGGATGAGGAACAGCGTGCGGAAGAGCCCGCGGCCGGCGAACGGCTTCTGCAGTGCGACCGCGGCGGCCATGCCGAAGCCCCAGGACAGGCCGACGACCAGGATCGTGAACCCGCAGGTGATGAGGAACGAGCTGAGCAGTCCGCGCCCGATGGCCTGGTCGAAGTCCACCGCGACGGAGTAGTTGCGCAGGCCGGCGAACGGGGCGGCACCCCAGTTCGCGATGAAGTACTTGGTGAGCTGCACGAAGCTGATCCAGATGCCGACGAGCATCGGCACGATGTGGATGAGCAGCTCGAAGAGGATCGCGGGACCGACGAGCGCGTACGGGAGCCACGTGACGCCACGCTTCCCGCGGGGCGACGGACCCGAGAGGGTCGGCGCCTTGGTGTGCGTCAGGTCGATGGCCTCGGAGTCTGGCAGGACCGTCGTGGACATGGGCAGGCCTTCCGGCTGGGTGGGAGGGTTCGAGGAGGGGGGCGGGAGGCCCGGACGCGACCTGTCGGACGCGTCCGGGCCTCCCGTCAGGTCAACCTGCGGCCTGGGAGACCTGGTCCTGGGCCGTCTGCAGGGCGTCCTTGATGTCCTTCTCGGACACCGTCGAACCCGTGGCGATCTTGGCGAACATCTCGTTCATCGCCTTGCCGACCGTGGACTCGAACTGGTCCTCGGCGGGGACCAGCGGGAGCGGCTTCGCCTTGTTGTTGTAGATGTCGAGGAACGTCTTCGTCTGCTCGTCCGAGACGGAGTCAGCAGCTTCGGCGAGCACCGGCAGGGCCGAGTACGGCTTGTCCAGCGTCGTCTGCGTGTCCATGCTCGTCATGTACTTGACGAACTTCAGCGCGCCGTCCTTGTTGTCGGTGTTCTTGAAGATCGACAGGTTGATGCCGGCCGGGAAGCTGGCGATGTCCTCGCCACCGGTCGGCGCCGGGAGCGGCACGACGCCGAACTCGTCGGACTTCATGCCGAGCGACTCGATCGTGGTGTTCGCGTTGTTCTGGTTGAGGATCATCGCGGCCTTCTTGTTCGCGAAGTCCGCGACCGACTGGTTCGCGTTGTCGTACTGCGCGTTCGACGGGTTGGCCGCCTTGCTGTCCTGCATGAGGTCGAGGTAGCGCTTGATGCCCTCGACGTTCTCCTTCGACGTGAAGGTCGGCTTGCCGTCCTTGTCGAACCACTCGCCGCCGTTCTGCGCCGAGTTGATGAACGCGAAGTGCGCGTTCTCGGTGTAGGACCCACCGGCGAGGCTGAAGCCGTACTTGCCGTCGGTCGTCAGCTTCTCGGCGGCCGAGACGAGGTCCTCCCAGTTGGTGGGCGGCTCGACGCCGGCGTCGGCCAGCATCTGCTTGTTGTAGAACAGGCCGTACGCGAGGCCGTAGAGCGGGACGCTCGTGACGGTCTGACCCGGTGCGCCACCGGTCGAGAGCGCGACCTTGCCGAACTTGTCGGCACCGCCGATGGCCTTCATCTCCGCGTCACCGAACTCCTGGAAAGCGCCGGTGGCCTGGAGCGAAGTCGCCCACGTGTTGCCGATGTTGACGACGTCCGGGCCCTGGCCCGAGGTGACGGCGGTCTGGATCTTCGTCTGCAGGTCGTTCCACCCGATGACCTGGAGGTCGACCTTGATCCCGGTCTCGTCGGTGAACTTCTTGAGGACGGGGGTCAGCACCTCCTTGTCGTTCTCGAGGGAGGTGCCCTGGTTCGACGCCCAGTAGGTGAGCGTCTTCGAGTCGCCCGATGCGCCGGAGGACCCGGAGGAGCAGGCGGCGAGGCCCGACACGGTGAGTGCCGCGGCCGCGGTGATGGCCAGTGCGCGGATGGCAGTGCGCATGACTCTCTACTTTCTCGTCGTTGAGATGGTGCAGGAAGTGGTGCTGGATCGTGCTGGGTGCTGCTGTGGAGGGTGGGGCAGGCTGGTCAGACCAGGGTCTGCTCCGCGGGGTCCCAGCCCTCGGGGAGGGTCGGGGAGGGTTCGACGGTGCTCTCGACGAGCACGGTCTCACCACGTTCGGCGGCCTCGGCGATGGAGACCATCACGTCGAGGACGTGGAAGGCGAGGGCGCCGGGGACCCGGTTCCCTTCGCCGGCACGGAGGGAGCGGGCCAGGTCGACCACGCCCGTCCCCCGCGAGTAGGTGGACCCGACGGCCGGGATCGTCTCGGGTTCCTCGGCGCCGAGCGCGTACAGCTTCGTGTCGCCGTCGAACTCGTTCGGGTCGGGGAACACGACGGTGCCGGTCTCCCCCGCGATCTCGACGAAGCCGGTGCGGCCGCGGTCGGACTCGAACGAGAACACGCTCTGCGCGCTCCCGCCGTTCTCGAACTGGATGAGCGCGGAGTGGTTCGTCGGGACCTCGACGGGGAACTCGGTGCCCGCCTTCGGCCCGGAGCCGATCGTGCGGGTGGCGCGGGACCTGGACGCGGTGGCGGTGACCTTCGCGACGGGTCCGAACGCCTGCACGAGCGTCGTGATGTAGTACGGACCGATGTCGAAGAGCGGGCCGGCGCCGTAGGCGAAGAGGAACTCGGGGCTCGGGTGCCAGGACTCCGGGCCGGGGCTCTGGAAGAGGGTCAGCCCGTTCAGCGGCGTGCCGATGCGACCGTCGCGGATCGTGCGGAGTGCGGTCTGGAGGCCCGCCCCCAGGAACGTGTCCGGCGCGACCGACACGGTGCGGCCGGCCGCGACCGCGGCGTCGCGCAGCTCCGCCGCGCTCTGCCGGTCGAGCGCGTAGGGCTTCTCGCCCCAGACGTGCTTGCCGGCGCGGAGCGCCTGCAGCGCCACCTCGACGTGCGCCGCGGGGATCGTGAGGTTCACGACGATCTCGATGTCGTCGATCGCCAGGAGCTCCTCGACGGTGCCCGATCCGGCGACGCCCCACTTCTCGGCCTGCGAGGCCGCCCGGGGCAGGTCGATGTCGGCGATGAACAGCACCTCGACGTCGGGGAAGACGGTGAGGTTCGACAGGTACTGGTCGGAGATGACCCCGGCGCCGATGACGCCGACGCCCACGCGGCCCGCGACGCTCATGCGTCCGCTCCGGCGAGGAAGGCGTACGAGTCGCGGACGGCCTGGACGACGTCGCCGTCGTGGTCGTCGAGCTCGATGACCTGCTGCGCCTGGGGCGCGGCCGCGATGATGTCCCGGACCGGCATGACGCCGGTGCCGACGGCGACCTGCTGCTTGTCGTCGTGCGAGCCGTCGCCGTCCTTGACGTGCAGGAAGCGGACCTGGTCGCCGAGCCGCCCGAGGACGGCCACCGGGTCGTCCCCGCCGACCTTCGCCCAGTAGGTGTCGAGCTCGAGGACGACGTCGGCGGCGAGGGCGCCGGCGAAGACCTCGAAGGCGCTCGTGCCGTCGATGCGGTTCGAGAACTCGAAGGCGTGGTTGTGGTAGCCGAGCACGAGGCCACGGTCGGCGGCGCGCGGGACCAGTTCGTTGAACTGGCGGGCGATCGCCTCGACGTCCTCGCGGGTGGTCCAGCGGGCCTCGTCCACGTGCGGGTCGATGAGCGTGCCGAGGCCGACCGTGACGCTCGCGGCGAGGATGCGCTCGAGGTCCTGCTCGTCGGCGTCCAGGAGACGTGCGTGCCCGCTCGGCGCGACCAGGCCGGCCTGCTGCAGGGCGGCCGCGTACTCGTCCGCACGGTCGACGAAGCCGAAGAGTTCGACGTTCGTGAAACCGATGTCGGCGATCGTCGCCAGGGTTCCGGGGAGGTCCGCCGACAGCGCGTCACGCACTGTGTACAGCTGGACCGAGAGCGGTTGGGTCACCGTGTGTTCTCCTCATCGAGACGTGGTCGTCACTGACCGATCGTCACACTATGGGTGCTTCTGTCGGCGGTCAAGCAGAAGTTCGAACGAGTTCGACGACCTTCGTTGCGTGGCTCGGAGGATGTGTGGTTCACTCCGGACATGGTCGACATGACTCGGACGGCAACGTCGCCGCCGGTCGGGACGAGTGAGCTCTTCCAGATCCTGCGTGACGGTGTGCCGCGGACCCGTGGCGAGCTCGCCGCCCTGACGGGGATGGCCCGCTCGACCATCGGCGTGCGGCTCGACGCCCTCGCCGACGTCGGACTCGTCGGGGCGGTCGACACCGCGGCGTCCACGGGCGGTCGTCCACCCGCCCAGATCGCCCTCCGTCCCGCCGCGCGGCTCGTCGTCGCAGCCGACCTCGGCGCCTCGCACGGCCGGGTCGCGGTGACGGACCTCGTCGGCACCCCGCTCGCGACGCGTGACGCCAGCATCGACATCGCGGCGGGGCCCGTCCCGACGCTCGAGTGGCTGATCGGCGTCGTCGACGAGCTCCTCGACTCGGTCGGCCGGGCACGCGACGACGTGATCGCGATCGGCATCGGCCTGCCGGGCCCCGTCGAGTTCTCCACCGGTCGCCCTGCGAACCCGCCGATCATGCCGGGCTGGGACGGCTTCGACGTGCCCGGTTGGCTCCGGCAGCACGTCCGCGCGCACGTGCTCGTCGACAACGACGTGAACATCGCCGCACTCGGCGAGCGGGCGCACGGCTGGCCGGACCTCGACCACCTGCTGTTCGTGAAGGTCGCCACCGGCATCGGCTCGGGCATCGTGTCTGAGGGACGGTTGCAACGCGGCGCCCAGGGCACCGCCGGGGACATCGGGCACGTCCGGGTCTCGCGCGCCGGGGACGTGCCCTGCCACTGCGGCAACACCGGGTGTCTGGAGGCCGTCGCCTCCGGCCCGGCGATCGCCAGGGCCCTCCGCGCCAAGGGACACGACGTGCACACCAGCGCGGACGTCATCGACCTCGTGGGCCGTTCGGACATCGACGCGATCGGTGCCGTCCGGCAGGCCGGCCGCGACATCGGGGAGGTGCTCGCCACGTGCGTCTCGCTCATCAACCCGTCGGTCATCGCGCTCGGTGGCTCGATCACGCAGGCCGGAGAGCACCTGCTCGCGGGTGTCCGGGAGGTCGTGTACTCCCGGTCGATGCCGCTCGCCACCGAACACCTCGTCATCGCGCAGTCCCGCGCCGGCTCGATCGCCGCGCTGCAGGGCGCGGCAGCCCTGGCCATCGCGTACGCCCTCTCCCCCGCCGGCGTGGACGAACTGGTCACCCTGTCCGAGGGGCGGCAGCTCGTTTCCTGAGCGCGGCGACCTGCCGGCGCGCCGGATCGGCCGCGCGCCGGTTTCGCCGGTGCCGGTGGTCGGGTGGACAATCATCCGGTGACGATCGTGCAGCCCACCCTGTGGGGCGACCTGGATGACGGGTGGGAGGCCCAGCCCGGCTCCGGCACGTCACCGTCCGCGCCGGCACGGCCGAGCCGCAACGCGTTCACGTCCCTGCGCGGGCACACCGAGCGCATCGTCGCGCATTCGTCGGACCGGGTCGCCTGGCTCCGTGCGCGGGCGATGGGGATCACCGCCACCGACGTCGCACGCCTCGCCTCGCTCCGCGCCGTCGACGCCGTCGTCGCGGACAAGCGCTACGGCTCCCGGTTCGCCGGCAACGTCTACACCGAGCACGGCAAGGAGCGGGAGCCCGTCATCGCCTCGTGGGTGGCCGCCACGCACGGGATCCTGCCGTCGGCCCACCTGTTCCACGCCGCCACGAACCGAGCGCACCTGGCGACGCCCGACGGTGTCGGACAGGACCGTGACGGCCGGCTCCTCCTCGCCGAGATCAAGACGACCTCGTCCGGCTGGAAGCGCGTCCCACGGCACTACATGCGACAGGTCTGGTGGCAGCAGTACGTGCTCGGCGCGGACCGCACGCTGTTCGTCTGGGAGACGCACGACGACTTCGTGCCGGTCGCCGACGAGCCGGAGTGCCGTTGGATCGACCGCGACGACGACGCGATCCGCGGGCTCATCGTGCTCGCCGACCTCGTGCTCGACCGCCTGCGCGACGCTCGCTGACCCGCACCACCCGGAGCTGACTCAGCGCCACGACGACGAGTCCCATGAGCCCGATGAACACGGCCACACCGAGGCAGTACAGCGCCACTGCCCCGTAGCCGGATGCGGGGTCGAGGAATGGATACGGCACCCAACCGTCGGTGGCGCCGCGGGTGACGACGACCACGATCCAGACCGCCGGGTAGACGAGGAACCACCACACGTCCCGGAACAGCAGCCGGCTCCGGTCCGAGAACAGCACCCAGTCGAGCACCACGATCAGCGGCACCCAGCGGTGCACGACGTCGTTCGACCAGGACGCCCCCAGCGGTTGGCCGACCTCTGCCAGGAGCGTGTTGTAGACGAGCCCGGTCGTCGCGATGTACACCGTGGCCGCACCGCGGAACAGGTCGAGCCGTCGGCCGGTCGGACGGTCGCCGAACGCCGCGACGACGGTCAGCGTCCACACCACCGCGACGAGCAGGTTCGACTGGTTCGTGAAGTACCCGAAGAAGTCCCAGAACACGAAGTCGTCGCGCAGCGCCCCCTGCAGGTCCGTCACCACCGCGGCGACGGCGACGACGGCGACCACGAGTCGCAGGCTGTTCACGAAGGTCCGCACCCCACAACGGTAGCGGGGACGCCGAGGGCGTGCGGAACGACGAACGGCCCGCACCTTCCGGTGCGGGCCGTTCGTGTGGAGCCGTGGATCAGGCCAGGACGTTGACGTCCAGCGGGATGCCCGGGCCGAAGGTCGTCGAGACGGCGCCCTTCATGATGTAGCGGCCCTTGGCAGCGCTCGGCTTGAGGCGGACGACCTCGTCGAGCGCGGCGGTGATGTTCTCGTCGAGCTGCTCCGGGGTGAACGAGGCCTTGCCGACGACGAAGTGCACGTTCGCGTGCTTGTCGACGCGGAACTCGATCTTGCCGCCCTTGATGTCGTTCACGGCCTGGGCCACGTTCGGCGTCACGGTGCCGGTCTTCGGGTTCGGCATGAGGCCGCGCGGGCCGAGGACCTTGCCGAGACGACCGACCTTGCCCATGAGCTCCGGGGTCGAGACCGCGGAGTCGAACGAGGTGTAGCCCTCGGCGACCTTCGCGATGAGCTCGTCGCCACCGACCTCGTCGGCGCCGGCGGCGATGGCGGCCTCAGCGGCTGCACCCGTCGCGAAGACGATGACGCGGGCGGTCTTGCCGGTGCCGTGCGGGAGGATGACGGTGCCGCGCACCATCTGGTCCGCCTTGCGGGGGTCGACGCCGAGCTTCAGCGCGACCTCGACGGTGGAGTCGGTCTTCGCCGAGCCGGTCTCCTTCGCGAGGGCGACTGCCTCGGTCGGGGTGTAGAACTTGTCGGCCTCGATCTTCGCGGCCGCGGCGCGGTACGCCTTGGACTTCTTCGCCATGGTGGTCTCCTTGCGAGATACGTGGTTGGCGAGCCGGCGCGGCTCTCCCACGGTGAGTACTGGGGTGTGTGGGGTGAGGCTCAGGCCTCGACCGTGATGCCCATCGAACGAGCGGTACCGGCGATGATCTTCGTCGCCTGCTCGATGTCGTTGGCGTTCAGGTCGGCCTGCTTGGTCTCGGCGATCTGACGGATCTGGTCCGCCGTGATGCGTCCGGCCTTCACCGTGTGCGGCGTCGCGGAACCCTTGTTCACACCCGCTGCCTTCTTGATGAGCTCGGCGGCCGGCGGGGTCTTGAGGATGAACGTGAACGAACGGTCCTCGTAGACGGTGATCTCCACCGGGATGACGTTGCCGCGCTGCGACTCGGTCTGGGCGTTGTACGCCTTGCAGAACTCCATGATGTTCACGCCGTGCTGACCGAGCGCCGGACCGATCGGCGGTGCCGGGTTGGCGGCGCCCGCGTTGATCTGCAGCTTGATCAGGCCCGTGACCTTCTTCTTCGGTGCCATGTTCCGTTTCCTCCTGGATTCGAACGCACGGGGACCCGTGCACTCTCCCGCGTCTCCGGCGGATCCGGATCGCGGTCACGGATCCGCAGCGCACGAGGCGCGCGGACCCAAACTCAGACAGTGTACTGGACGTTCGCCAGTACTAGAGCTTCGTGACCTGGTCGAAGCTGAGCTCGACCGGGGTCTCGCGCTCGAACAGCGAGACGAGGACGGTGAGCTTGCCGCTCTCCGGCTTGATCTCGGAGATCGAACCCGGCAGGCCCGCGAACGAGCCTTCCTTGATGGTGATGGTCTCGCCGACCTCGAAGTCGACCTCGGCCTGCGGCTGGGCCTGCGCGGCACCGCCGGACTTCGAGCCGCCCTTGGTCGGAGCGGCCTCGGCGACCTGCACCAGGGACTTCAGCATGCCGAACGCCTCGTCGAAACGGAGCGGCGTCGGGTTGTGGGCGTTCCCCACGAAGCCGGTGACACCCGGGGTGTGCCGGACGACGGACCACGAGTCCTCGTTGAGGTCCATGCGGACGAGCACGTAGCCGGGGATCCGGACGCGGGTGACCAGCTTGCGCTGCCCGTTCTTGATCTCGACGACGTCCTCCATCGGGACCTCGGCCTGGTAGATGTAGTCCTCCATCGACATCGAGACCATGCGGTTCTCGATGTTCGCCTTCACGCGGCGCTCGAAGCCCGCGTAGGAGTGGATGACGTACCACTTGCCCGGCTTCATCCGGAGCTCGGCCTTGAAGGCGTCGTACGGGTCGGCCTCGACCGGCTCGGCGTCCGCGTCGTCCTCGAGCGCGTCGGCGGCTTCCTCGGCCGCGATCGTGGCGTTCGCCTCCGCAGCGGTCTCGTCCTCGAGCTCGGACTCCTCCTCGTCCTCGACGGCCTCGACGGCGGCCTCTGCCTCGTCGGCGGTGTCGATCTCGAGCGCGTCGTCGACCACCGCGTCGGCCTCGGGGTCGCGGGCCTCGGCCAGGGCGCCCAGCGTCTCGTCGAGCTCGGCGGCGACGGTGCCGTCGTCCGGCTCGTCGCTCAGGCCGAGGGACTCGTCGTCCTCGTCCTCGTCGTCGACGGAGATCGCGCGCTCCTCGGCGGAGTCCGTCGAACGGAGCTCGCTCGTCTCGACGTCGCCTTCCTGGTTCTCCTCGACCTCGGAAGACTGCTCGGCAGCGGTCGCGAGGTCGATGTCGTCGCGGGAGTAGTCAGACACAGTCGGTTCTTTCCGTTCGATGGTGCGGATCGGGTTGGCACTCGCGTTCCGGGCGGGGAACGGGTCGCCGTCTCCGGGAGACCGTACCCCGAGGAGGACCGGAACGGTCGGACCTGCGGTCAGTCCGGGCGCGCCAGGGATGCGGTGCGCCGGGGTTCATGCCGGCTGGGTCAGGCGGTGGGGCCGTTGCCGAACACGTAGCCGACGCCGAGACCGAACACGAAGTCGAGGACCGACACGAGGATCATCATGACGACGACGAACACGAGCACGACGCCCGTGTAGCTGAAGAGTTCCTTGCGGGTCGGGGTGACGACCTTGCGCAGCTCGCCGAAGACCTGGCGGATGAACAGCGCGATCGCGGCGAACGGACCGCGCCGCTGAGCGCGATCGACCTTCGCCTGGGCGACGACGTCGTCCGTCGTCTCCACTTCTTTGCTCGCCACTTCTACCCTTCCCGATGTGCAGGGCGGACAGGACTTGAACCTGCAACCTGCGGTTTTGGAGACCGCTGCTCTACCAATTGAGCCACCGCCCTTCGGAACGACCCACCCCTGGGGGTGCCGGATGTTCCTGGTGGCGAGTCCGTCGACCCGGGAGGGGCCTCCGGATCTGCGACGGAGCGCATGATCCGGCGGACTTCGACCGCCGCAGGACAGTGTACGGGAGTCGCGGCGACGGTGTCCACTTGGCGGGTGCTCCGGCGCGGCGCGTCGCTAGGCTGGCCCCGTGAGCACCGACGCCGTCAACCCGCAGCCCACCGACCGCCCGACCACCGACGCGGCCCCGACCACCGATCGGCCGCGCATCGCGTCGCGGATCGCCGCCATCGCGGAGTCGGCGACGCTGAAGGTCGACTCCAAGGCCAAGGCGCTCAAGGCCGCCGGCCGTCCGGTCATCTCCTTCGCTGCCGGTGAGCCGGACTTCGCGACCCCGCAGCACGTGGTCGACGCGGCCGTCGCGGCGGCACAGGACCCGGCGAACCACCGGTACACACCGGCGACGGGCCTGCCGGAGCTCAAGCGTGCGATCGCCGACAAGACGGCCCGCGTCTCCGGCATCACGGTCGACCCCGCCCAGGTGATCGTCACGAACGGCGGCAAGCAGGCGGTGTACCAGGCGTTCCAGACCGTCGTGGACGAGGGCG
Organism: Curtobacterium sp. MCBD17_008; assembly: GCF_003234475.1. NCBI lineage: Bacteria > Bacillati > Actinomycetota > Actinomycetes > Micrococcales > Microbacteriaceae > Curtobacterium > Curtobacterium sp. MCBD17_008. Next base: position 152,900 of record NZ_QKTK01000001.1, read on the forward strand.
ACGAGGTCCTCCTCCCCGCGCCGTACTGGACCACCTACCCCGAAGCGGTCCGGCTCGCCGGTGGTGTGCCCGTCGACGTCTTCGCCGGCAGCGACCAGGGCTACCTCGTGACCGTCGAGCAGCTCGAGGCCGCGCGCACCCCGCGGACGAAGGCCCTGCTGTTCTGCTCCCCCTCGAACCCGACCGGCGCGGTGTACTCCGCCGAGCAGACCCGCGCCATCGGCGAATGGGCGCTCGAGCACGGGATCTGGGTGATCAGCGACGAGATCTACCAGGACCTGGTCTACGACGGCATCCGGTTCTCCGGCGTCCTCGAGCAGGTGCCCGCGCTCGCGGACACCACGATCCTGGTGAACGGTGTCGCCAAGACCTACGCCATGACCGGCTGGCGGGTCGGCTGGATGATCGGCCCGGCCGACGCCGTGAAGGCCGCGTCGAACCTGCAGTCGCACCTGTCCTCGAACGTGTCGAACGTCTCGCAGCGTGCGGCGATCGCGGCGCTCACCGGGCCGCAGGAGCCGGTCACCGCCATGCGCGACGCCTTCGACCGTCGCCGGAAGGCCATCGTCGCCGGGCTCAACGCCATCCCCGGGTTCGTGACGCCGGAGCCGGAGGGCGCCTTCTACGTCTACCCCGACGTCACGGCACTGCTCGGTCGTGAGTGGGCCGGTTCGACGCCGACGACCACGCTCGAGCTGGCCGATCTCGTCCTCGAGCACGCCGAGGTCGCGGTCGTCCCGGGCGAGGCGTTCGGTCCGTCCGGGTACCTCCGCCTGTCCTACGCCCTCGGCGACGACGACATCGCCGAGGGCGTGGCGCGCCTGGCCCGGCTCTTCGGCTGACCGTCGGGAACGCGCTCGTTCAGTCGAGCAGGTCCCCGACGACGACGGGCTCCGGCACCAGGGTGACGCCGAAGCGGTTCGCCACGGTCACCTGCACGTAGCGGGCGAGCTCGGCGACCTGGGCAGCCGTCGCTCCCCCGCGGTTCGTCAGGGCGAGCGTGTGCTTCGTGGAGATCGCCGCGGAGGAGCCCGGCACGCCGTAGCCGCGGTGCACGCCGGCGTGTTCGATGAGCCACGCGGCACTGAGCTTCACGTCGTCCCCGGCGGGCCACCGCGGCGCGTCGAGCGGCATGGTCTCGGCGAAGCCCCGCGAGACGATCGGGTTCGTGAAGAACGACCCGGCGCTCCAGGTGTCCGGGTCGGCGTCGTCGAGGACCATGCCCTTCGAGGAGCGCAGACGGAGGACCTCGGCCCGGACGTCGGCCGGCGCGACCCGGGTGCCGAGCTCGACACCGAGCGACCCGGCGAGCTGCGCGTAGCGCACCGGCACACCGTCCGCGGTCGCGGTCCCGAGCCGGAACTCGACCGTCAGGACGGCGCCGCGCCGCCCGTGCTTGAGCGTGCTCGTGCGGTAGCCGAGCGCGAGCTCGGCCGCCGGGACCCAGGACCGCTCGCCGGTCTCGGCGTCGAGGAACTCGACCGCGGTGAGCACGTCGGACAGCTCGACCCCGTAAGCACCGATGTTCTGCACGGGGGACGCGCCGACCGTGCCCGGGATGCCGCTCAGGGCCTCCAGTCCGGTCCACCCGCGCGCCACGGTGGTGGCGACGAACTCGTCCCACGGCTCCCCCGCCGCCACGCGCACGGTGACGCCGTCCTCGTCCGCCTCGTGCGTGACGCCCCGCGTGCGGACCACCACGACGGTCCCGGGGAAGCCCCCGTCGGCCACGAGCAGGTTGCTGCCGCCGCCGACCACGAGCCAGTCGTCGTCCGACCAGGCGTCGACCACGTGCGCGACGAGGTCCTCGGTGGTCTCGGCGACGAGCAGGCGGCCGGCGGGACCGCCGACGCGGAGGGTGGTGAGCTCGGCGAGCGTCGTCTCCGCCACGGTCAGTGGAACGCCACCGTGACCTGCGCCTTGCCGAGCACGGTCTGCCCGGCGGCGGTCACGGTGAGGTCGATGCGGCGGGGGCGGCCCTGCTCGTCGAGCGTGCCGACCTTCGCGACGACGCCGACGTCGGCACCGTCCCGCGGGTCGACGACGACGGGGCGGGTGAAACGGACGCCGTAGGAGGCGACCCAGCCGCGGTCGCCGAGCCACTCGGACACCGGCTGGACCGCGAGGCCCATGGTCAGCATGCCGTGCGCCAGGACACCGGGGAGGCCGACCTCCGCCGCGACGTCGTCCCGGTAGTGGATGGGGTTGAAGTCCCCCGAGGCCCCGGCGTAGCGGACGAGCGAGTCGCGGGTGAGGTGGACCTGCCGCTCGGCGACGACCGCACCGACCTCGAGCCCGGACGTGGTGTCGGTCATGCCTCATCTCCTCGGACGACCAGGGTGGACGTGGCGGTGACGACGGGCGCGCCGTCCGCGTCGACGACCGCGGACTCGGCGGTGACCATGGCGTTGCCGCCGAGGGTCTTCACGCTCGTCACCCACAGTGTGGCGGTGAGCTCGTCCCCGGCGACGATCGGACGCTCGTAGGCGAACTCCTGCGCACCGTGCACGACACGGGAGAAGTCGATGCCACCGTCCGGCTCGGCGAGGAGCTGTGCGAGCGTGGCCTCCTGCACGACGACCGCGAAGGTCGCCGGCGCGACCACGTCGGCGTGACCCGCAGCACGGGCGGCCTCGGGTTCGGAGTGGATCGGGTTGGTCGCGAAGACGGCACGGGAGAACTCACGCACCTTCTCACGACCGACCAGGTACGGCGGGGCCGGCGGGAACGTCCTGCCGACGAGCTCGGGGTTCACTGACACCACGGCAGTCTACCGAGCCGCTCGGACACGGGGCTTAGATGAGTTTGCATCGGTTATGCTGGCGACACCGGTCGGGGGGCGGCCGGGCGGGTCCGGCGGGAGTGGCCATGGAGACGACGACCGAGTACGCGGTGCGCGAGGACGACCGGGGCACCGCCGTCGAACTCGTCGGGACGGCCCTGCGCGCCGACGGCCATCGTGTCACCCACGGGGGCGACCGACTCGTCGTGTCGAGCGGCGACCGTGTCCTCACCGCGCTCCTCGGCGCCCTCGTGCACCCCGCGCGGCAGTACCGCCGGTACGAGCTCGCGCTGTCGTCGACCCCGGGGCACGCCGTGCTGACGCTGCGGCACGCCGACCACGGCGCCGCGGTGGCCGGCGGACCGATCGGCGCCCGACGTCGCCACGCAGCCTGGCACCGGACGGCCGCCCTGGTCGAGGCGAGCCTGCACGACGGCGGGGTCCTGGTGCACCGGACGGACCGGCTGGACACCTCCGGCATCACGGTCCGCGACCACTGAGCGGCGACGCGCCGGCGCGACCTGGGGTCGGACCGCCGGCAACGACGAAAGCCCGGCGCTGGTGCGCCGGGCTTCCCGTCGTTGCGATCGTTCTGCACGGTACCGACCGCGCCGGTACCACTGGTAGCGAGGGCGGGACTTGAACCCGCGACACCACGATTATGAGCCGTGTGCTCTAACCAACTGAGCTACCCCGCCAGGGATCCGCGGTGATCAGCACTGCGGGAGTGATCACACTGCGAGTCGGAGCCCCGAGTCAGGATTGAACTGACGACCCCTTCCTTACCATGGAAGTGCTCTACCACTGAGCTATCGGGGCGAGTACCGCGAGCGGCACCACACGAGGATAGCAGACCCCCGGCGCTGGTCTGGAACCGACCGTGACGCCCGGGCGCGCCGTCCTCGTGGACACCGACCGCGTGCACGTCGTGCGTGCGGACGGCGTCCGTGCGGACTACTCCGCGTTGGCCTCGAGCCACGCCAGCGGGTCCACGGGGACGCCGTCGATGCGGATCTCGAGGTGCAGGTGCGGGCCCGTCGAGTTGCCCGTGCTGCCGACGAGACCGAGGATGTCCCCGACCTTCACCTGCTGGCCCTGGACGACCTCGAACGAGTTGTCGAGCATGTGTCCGTAGACGCTGACGAACTTCTTGCCAGCGACGTCGTGCTGGACCCACACGTCGTTGCCGAACGCACCGTCGTTCGCCTGGACCTTGATGACGGTGCCGTCCGCGACGACGCCGATCGGCGTGCCGGCCCCGGGAGCGAAGTCGACACCCTGGTGGAAGGTCGAGCAGAACGAGCAACCGGCGACCTGGCGACCGCCGAAGCCGGAGGAGATCGGCACGGCCGTCGGGAACGGCCAGCGGATGGCGCCCGACGTGTCCCCGGCGACGCTCGTGCCGGGAGCGGTGGCCACCCCCGCTGCGCCGGCGACCCCGCTCGTGGCAACGCCGGACTTGGGGCGGACGACGCGCTGCACCTGCGAGACCGTGTAGGCGTCGCGGTCGACCGAGCCCTCGACGGCGTCGCCGACGGAGAGTGACTGGACCTCCTGCACGGAGGCACGGACGGTCGCGGCGCCGGGCTGCGGCACGTAGAGCGCCTGCGCGGGGAGCGAGGTCGACACGACGAGCCCCGCGGTGAACAGGAGCGCACCGACGACCGTGACGCCCGAGGCCGTCCGGCGGAACGAGGCGCCGTGGCCCGGACGCGGGGTCGCCGCGGTGGAGCGGGCGATGTGCCGGGTGGCCCGGTCGACGCGGGCACCGGCGGCGGGCGTCGTCCGAACCGCTGCACGCGCCGTCGTGCTCGCGGCGCGCTTCGGTCCGACGGGACGTCCGGCACGCTTCGCTCCGGAGGAACGCTGCGCGCCGACGCCGCGCTCCCGGGCGGCGGACCGCTCCGAGGACGTCGGGCGGTCGGACACGGCACCGAGCGGAGCCGTGGCGGCACGACGGGACACCGGGGCGGCCTCCGCCAGCGGAGCGACCACCGGGGACGCCGGCGCCGGCGGGGTGCGGGGTGCCGCACTCGAGGCGGGGAGCACCGGGGACGAGGGAGCCGGCGGGGTCACCGGACCGGAGTCCTGCGAGGTCGACCCGTTCGACGCGGTCGCTGCGGGACGGACAGCATCGTTCCGACGACGGCTCGGCTTGGCGGCAGCGCGTTCGGCTTCGATCCGAGCTCGTCTCGTCAGGTGCACGGACGGCGTCGCCTGGGAGGCGTCGCGGTCGATGGTCGTGGGCGTCTGCGAGGAGTCGAGCATGTGTTCGGTAGCGATCCTGAGTTCGAGGCACGGGCGCTCGTCGGTAACGAGCAGGTAACGGGACTCCAGAACGCTAGCAAAGGTCGGTGCTCCCCGCCAGTCGTGTGGTCGTCCGTGCAGGACCCCCAGAGCGGGTGGCGTCGCTCAGTCCCCGAGGACGTCCTCCTCGAGCGTGCGGACGAGGGTGACGAGGTCCTCCGCGATGCTCGGCGCGGCGAACAGGAAGGACCGCGTGTCGCCGGCCTCCCACGTCCGGACGACGGCCCCCGCGGCAGCGGCGACGATCGAGCCGGCCGCCATGTCCCACGGGTTGATGCCCCGCTCGTAGTAGGCGTCGACCGTCCCGGCCCCGACCGCGCAGCAGTCGAGCGCGGCCGCTCCCCCGCGGCGCACGTCCCGCACCTCGGTGATGAGCCCGGCGAGGACCGCGGCCTGCTCCCACCGCCGGTCGGCGGTGTAGCCGAAGCCGGTCGCGACGAGGGTCTCCGCCAGGGACGCCGGGGCGGCGACCGCGAGGGGCCGCCCGTCGAGGGTCGCTTCGCCGTCGGCCACCGCGCGGTACACCTGCCCGGTCGCGGGCGCGATGACGACCCCGGCGACCGGTTCCCACAGTGCCGGGTCGGGGACACCGCGCACGACCGCGATGCTCACCGCGTAGGCCGGGCTGCCGTACAGGTAGTTGACCGTGCCGTCGATCGGGTCGACCACCCAGGTGAGACCGGACGCACCGGCGGCGGCCCCGGACTCCTCGCCGAGGAAGGCGTCGTCAGGCCGGGCCGCGGCGATGCGTCGCCGGATCAGGGCCTCGACCTCGCGGTCGGCGGCGGTGACGACGTCGGCGATGCTCGACTTGCGGTCGGCGACCTCGACACCTTCCGCGCGTCGACGCACGGCGAGCGCGGCGGCCTCGCGGGCGATCGACTCGGCCAGGTCGGCGAGGGCGTCAGGGGCGTCGGTGACGATCTGGGCGTCTGTCATGCCCTCGATCCTGCCCCAGGCCGCCCGCGGACCCGCCGGGACGCGGACGGACCGCCGTCGAACAGAGCCGCGGGAACGCGGATGGCACCGCGAACACGGGAGGCACCGGGGACACGGGAGGCACCGGGATCACGATCGGGGGCGGGAACACGAACGGCCCCGTCCGGAGACGGGGCCGTGCTCCCAGCTTCCTGCTGGACGGTGGCGAGTGAGGGATTCGAACCCCCGGAGGCATACGCCGGCTGATTTACAGTCAGATCCCTTTGGCCGCTTGGGTAACTCGCCATGTGCGCACCCGGCCCGTGTCGTCACCGACCGAAGGCGCGGTGAAGAGCATAGCCGATGTCCGGCGGTGCTCGCGACCACGGTCGCCGCCGCAGCCGCGAGACGGGGCGGACCGGGCCTCCAGGCGGCCCGTCCCGGACCGGACCGGCGTTCTCCACAGCCGTGCGGCCCGGAGGAACGCGGCGTCGTGCTGCCGGATAGGCTGTCGGGCATGGCAGACAGCTCCTTCGACGTGGTCAGCAAGGTCGACAAGATGGAGGCGGAGAACGCCCTCAACCAGGCGGCGAAGGAGATCGAGCAACGCTACGACTTCAAGGGCGTTGGTGCATCGGTCGCGTTCAGCGGCGAGGACGTGCTCATCAAGGCCTCGACCGAGGAGCGTGCCCTGGCCGTCCTCGACGTGCTCCAGACGAAGGCGATCAAGCGCGGCATCAGCCTGAAGAGCCTCGACGCGGGTGACCCGTACCCGTCCGGCAAGGAGTTCCGCATCGACGTGTCGTTCAAGAACGGCATCGAGCAGGACGTCGCCAAGAAGATCGGCGCCTTCATCCGGGCAGAGGCGCCGAAGAGCGTGAAGAGCCAGGTGCAGGGCGACGAGCTCCGCGTGTCCTCGAAGAGCCGCGACGACCTCCAGCAGACGATCCAGCTGCTCAAGGGCGAAGACTTCGACGTGCCGCTCCAGTTCATCAACTTCCGCTGACCGCCCGCTCCTCCCCGCACCCGACACCGTGGAGCACTGGCTCGTCGTCGCACTCGTCGTCGTCCTCATCCTGTTGGACCTGGCGGTCCGGGCGTTCTCGCTCGTCTACGTCCCGATCGACCGCAAGCCGCAGACCGCGACCGCCTGGTTGCTCGCCATCTTCCTGATCCCGTACATCGGGTTCATCCTGTTCCTCGTCCTCGGGTCGACGAAGCTGCCCCGCTCCCGTCGGGAGAAGCAGACCGAGATCAACCGCTACATCCTCGAGCAGACCGAGGGCATCGAGCGCGTCCGCCGCGACCACCCCTGGCCGGCGTGGCTCGAGAGCATCACCCGCCTGAACCGTCAGCTCGGGGCGATGCCGCTGGTCGGCGGCAACCAGGCGGAGCTGTACCCGCACTACGACGACGCGTTCGCCGAGATGACCAACGCCGTGGACGACGCGCGACGGTTCGTGCACGTCGAGTTCTACATCGCCTCGCTCGACCCCACCACACGGCCGTTCTTCGAGTCCCTGGCGCGGGCGCGGGCTCGCGGCGTGACCGTCCGGTTCCTCATGGACCACTGGGCGAGCAAGAGCTACCCGCACTTCAAGGAGACGCTCGCGTTCCTCGACGCGGCCGGCATCGAGTGGAACCTGATGCTGCCGCTGCAGCCGTTGCAGGGGAAGTTCCAGCGTCCCGACCTCCGCAACCACCGCAAGATCCTGGTCGTCGACGGTTCGGTGGCGTTCACGGGATCCCAGAACCTCATCGACCGGTCGTACGACCTCAAGGCGAACATCGACCGTGGCCTGCGCTGGCGCGACCTGTTTGCCCGCTTCGAGGGTCCGGTCGTCGCCGGCATCAACGCGCTGTTCGTCACGGACTGGTACAGCGAGACCGACGAACTCCTGCTGCGCGAGAGCGATCCCGTGCACCGTGCCGACCGCGCGGACGCCCTGGACTGCCAGGTCGTCCCGTCCGGTCCCGGGTTCGACGGCGAGAACAACCTCCGCCTCTTCAACGCACTGCTGTACTCGGCGCAGGAGCGGGTGACGATCACGTCGCCGTACTTCGTGCCGGACGACTCGATGCTCTACGCCATCACGACGACGGCCCAGCGCGGGGTGCAGGTCGAGCTGTTCGTCGGGGAGATCGGCGACCACGCCATGACCTGGCACGCTCAGCGCTCCTACTACGAGGGCCTGCTGCGTGCGGGCGTGCGGATCTGGCTGTACCGCGCGCCGACGGTGCTGCACGCGAAGCACTTCACGATCGACGACGACGTCGCCGTGATCGGGTCGAGCAACATGGACATGCGCTCCTTCACGCTGAACCTCGAGATCTCCGTCATGGTGCGCGGCCGCACGTTCGTCCAGGCCCTGCGCGGGGTGCAGGACGACTACCGTGCGGCGAGCCGCGAGCTCACGCTCGACGAGTGGCTCGCGCGGCCCCGCCGGTCACGGGTCTTCGACAACATCGCACGGCTCACCGCAGCGCTGCAGTAGCGGGGCGAAGGGGCACCACCGACGCGACGGCTGCGGTCAGCCGTTCGAGCGGTCCGCGGCCGAGGAAGGTCCACCAGGCCATCGCGAACAGCACGGCCCCGACGGTGAACGCCCACCAGGTCGTCGGCCCGTGCGGCAGCTCCGGCCACGCCGCGATGACGACGAGGTGCAGCGCGTAGACGCTGAGCGGCATCGACCCGACGGCGGCCAGCGGGAACGCGACCCGCGCGAGGACCGGACCGTGTCCGTCGAACACGAGGCGGCACAGGGCGATCACGGCGACGGCGACCGCGGCCGTGCCGACGACGTCGACGATCGACGACGAGTGGTCCCGCGGGGACAGGAACACCTGCGCGACCGCCTGCCCGGTGTCCGAGCCAGCCGGCACGAAGGGCACCCCCGGGAACGTACCGGTGGTGTCCGCGGGCACGGGCGCGGCCACAGCACCGACGACGTACGCGGCAGCGGCGACCCCGGCGGCCGCCAGGAGGAGCACGACGTGTCGCACCGTGTCGGTCCCGTCCGCTCGTGAGCGGGTGCGCGCGACGGCGAGGCCGACGAACACGTACGCAGCGAACGTGACCACCGGGTAGACGAGTCCGAGCTGCACCCCGGCCATCCCGGCATCCGCGTACACGGGCAGGACCGCGATCACGACCGGTGCGGACGCGAGCGCACACGCCGCGGCGAGCACGAGCAACGCCCACGGCCGCCAGCGGAGGACGGGCAGCGCGAGCAGGAACAGCGCGCCGTACGTCGGCAGGACCACGTAGACCGGCGTGCCGAGCGTCATGAGCAGCAGCCCGACGGCGACCACGACCACGGCCCGGAGCGCCAGGCGGGCCCGGATCCGTCCGATCGTCGGCGGGCCGGGAGGCGCCTCCCGGCCGCTGACGAGTCCGATCGACACCCCGGCGAGGACGGCGAACAGCGCCGCCGAGCGACCGTTCACCACGGCGCTCCAACTCGCCGGGTCGGCCCAGTCGACCTGCTCGGCCACGTCGCCGACGTGCGCCGCGATCATGCCGAGCAGTGCGACCGCACGAGCGACGTCGACACCCACCAGGCGCCCGGACGACGGCGCGCCCGGCACCCCGGTGTGGGGTGCCGGGCGCGTTCCGGTCATGCTCAGCCCTGGGACCCGGCGCGGTTGCGGCGGAGCGAGACGTCGATCATCTCGTCGCGCGGTACGACCTTGACGCGTGCGCGGCCCTCCGCCTCGCCGAGCGCGATCTCGTGCTCGTCGAGCGCGTGCCATCCGTCCAGGTCGGTGAAGTCGACGCCGCGTTCGCGGAGGAGCGCCGGGACGGCCTCCTCGGACGGGTCCTCCGGCGTCCACCAGCTGCCCTGGTCGGTGACGATGTGCTGCACGGTCTCCATCGCGTCGGACTTCGTGTGGCCGATGAGGCCGACCGGACCACGCTTGATCCAGCCGGTCGCGTAGACGCCCGGGATCGGGGTGGCGTCGGCGTCGAGCACCTGACCCTCGTGGTTCGGGATGACGCCGTAGCGCTCGTCGAACGGGACGCCGGGCAGCGGCGAACCGACGTACCCGACGGCGCGGTACAGCGCCTGGATCGGCAGCTCCCGGACCTCTCCCGTGCCCTCGACGCCGCCCCGCCCGTCCGGACGGGTGCGCTCGTAGCGGATGGCGCGGACCTTCCCGTCCTCGTCACCGAGCAGTTCGAGTGGCTTCGCGTAGAAGTGCAGGTGCAGGCGGCGGCTGGCCGTGCCGACCTCGCGCTTCCGCCACTGCTGCAGGACACGGTCGATGACGGTGACCTGCTTGTTCGTCTGGATCGCGAGCTTCGAAGCCTCGTCGTGGTCGAAGTCCTCGTCGTACACGACCATGTCGACGTCGCGGAGTTCGCCGAGCTCGCGGAGCTCCAGCGGCGTGAACTTCACCTGCGCGGGACCACGGCGACCGAACACGTGCACGTCCGTGACCGGCGAGGACCGCAGGCCCTCGTAGACGTTTGCCGGGATCTCGGTGGGCAGCAGGTCCTCGGCGTGCTTGGCGAGGATGCGGGAGACGTCGAGGGCCACGTTGCCGTTGCCGATCACCGCGACGCTCTCCGCCGTGAGCGGCCAGGTGCGCGGGACGTCGGGGTGCCCGTCGAACCAGCTGACGAAGTCCGCGGCGCCGTACGACCCGTCCAGGTCGATGCCCGGGATGTCGAGGTCGGCGTCCTTGATGGCGCCGGTCGAGAAGACGACCGCGTTGTAGTGCCGCTTCAGGTCGTCGAGGGTGATGTCCTGACCGAACCGCACGTTGCCGAAGATCCGGATGTCACCCCGGTCGAGCACGTCGCGGAGCGCGTTGACGATGCCCTTGATGCGCGGGTGGTCGGGCGCGACGCCGTACCGGACCAGCCCGTACGGGGCCGGGAGTTGCTCGAAGAGGTCGATCGAGACGTCGAAGCCACGCGCCTCCCGCAGGAGGATGTCCGCGGCGTAGATGCCGGCCGGACCGGCGCCGACGATGGCGAGTCGGAGGGTGGGCACTGATCGGTCTCCAGTTCGTTCAGGTCAGCGGACGCGGCCGAGGACCGCCGCCGCGGGTCAGCGGCTACGGTCGACGACCGTCTCCGCGAACCGGGTGAGGGCTCGTTTCACCGTGCCGTCCGGCAGCGGGGCCAGCGCGGCCACCGCTTCGTCGGCCCAACCGGCGGCGAGGGCCCGGGTGGCCCGTGTCGCCTCGTGGTCGTGGAGTTCGGCGACCGCGCTCTGGTACGCCTCCGAGTGGACGGCGTCGTCGGGGGCGTCCCGCACGTCGCGCTCGATGCGCGCGAGCAGCGCCGCTGCGCCCGGGTCGGCCGAGGCGCGACGGCGGAGCTGGAGCAGCGGCAGCGTGTCGACACCGGCGCGGAGGTCGTTGCCGGCGATCTTGCCGGTCTTGTCCTTCGCCGGGGCGAGGTCGATGACGTCGTCGACGAGCTGGAACGCGACGCCGACCTTCTCCCCGAACGTGCCGACGGCGTCGAGCAGCGAGCGGTCCGCCCCGGAGAACATCACGCCGGCCCGGGCTGCGGTGGCGATGAGCGAGCCGGTCTTGTCGCTGAGGACCTGGATGTAGTGCTCGACCGGGTCGTCGTCGGGCTGCGGGCCCGTCGTCTCGTGCAGCTGCCCCATGCAGAGGCGCTGGAAGGTCTCCGCCTGCATGCGGATGCCCTCCGGCCCGAGGTCCGCCGTGATGAGCGAGGCGCGGGCGAAGAGCAGGTCGCCCGTCAGGATCGCGATGTTGTTGCCGTACGTGACGTGGGCGGCCGGGACACCGCGGCGCACCGGCGCCTCGTCCATGACGTCGTCGTGGTAGAGCGACGCCAGGTGGGTCATCTCCACGCTCACCGCGGCCTTCACGACGTGGTCGGTCACGCCGTCGCCGAGCTGGGCGATGAGGAGCGTCAGGGTCGGGCGGATGCGCTTGCCGCCGGCGGAGAGCAGGTAGCGGCTGGTCGTGTCCGCCAGCGTGTCGGCGGAGCGCATTGCGTCCTCGAGCCCCTGCTCGACGAGCTCGAGACCGTCGTCGACCGCGGCGATGAAGCGCCGGTCCGCGGGGGTGGCGAACAGCCGCTCCCCGATGCCCAGGGAGGCTCGGAGACTCGGCGCGCGTCGTGCGACCGGGACACTCGGGTTCAACTGCTGCTCCGTACTCGCAGGTGGCGGTGGGGACCTGGGCCGCGGGGCCTAGGCCTGGGCCTCGGGCTCGACGCGGGGCTGCTCGCCCGTCGGCTGGTGGTCCCGACGCGCCTTCGCACGACGGGCAGCCGACTCGCGGACGCTGCCGGCGACGGGCTTCCGGCCGCGGTGCAGCGCGACGATACCGGCGGTCAGGTTGCGGTGCGCCACCATCGTGAAGCCGACGCCGCGGAGCCACTGGCTGAGGATCTGCTGCTCGGGCCATGCCTCGATCGACTCGGCCAGGTAGCGGTACGCGGCCGGGTTGCTGCTGGAGAGCTTGGCGATGCCCGGCAGCACGCGCTTGAGGTACGTGTTGTAGCCGAACCGGAGTGCGGCGAACGGCGGCGTCGAGAACTCGCAGATGACGAGCCGGCCACCGGGCTTGAGGACGCGGAGCATCTCGGTGAGTGCCTGCATCGGGTCGTTGACGTTGCGCAGCCCGAACGAGATCGTGACCGCGTCGAAGGACTCGTCCTCGAACGGCAGGTGTTCCGCGTCGCCCTCGACGAAGGTGATCTCGGGGTGGCGCTCACGACCGACCGCGATCATGCCGGACGACAGGTCGAGTGCCGTGACCTCGGCACCCTTCTTGGCGAGGGCCGCCGAGCTCGTGCCCGTCCCCGCCGCGAGGTCGAGCACGCGCTCGCCCGGCTGGGGGTCGACGGCCTTGACCGTCGCGACGCGCCACAGCGGGGCGTTGCCGGCCGACAGGATGTCGTTGGTCAGGTCGTACTTCGCCGCGACGTCGTCGAACATGGCCGCCACTTCGTCCGGCCGCTTGTGCATGTCCGCTCTGCTCACCCGGTCATCCTAGAGCCCGCGACCCGGCGCTTCCCGGCAGCCGTGCAGGAGTGGAGCACCCCGGGCGCGTCCCGCACGGGCGTGGCGGTGTGCACACCCGCCCCGGGACCCGGCGGCCGCCGTGCGGGTCGGCGCGTAGCATCGGTCCGTGACCCGTCCCGCCACAGCGGTGCAGCCGCTCACGGTCTCGACCCGGATCCTCGACGACCCGGGCGCCGTGCTCCGCCACACCCTCGCCGAACACCCGCTGGCCTTCGTGCGGAACGGGGACGGGATCGTCGGCATCGGCGAGGCGCTCCGGTTCGAGTTCTCCGGCCCGGGTCGGATGCGCGAGGCGTCCGCCGTCTGGCGCGACGTCACCGCCGCCGCCACCGTCGACGACCCGGTGCGCATGCGGGGCAGCGGACTGGTGGCGTTCGGGGCGTTCGCCTTCGCGGACGACTCCGACGCGACGAGCGTGCTCATCGTGCCGCGTGTCGTGGTCGGCCGTCGGCGGGGTCGCGCGTGGATCACCGCGATCGACACGACGGACTCCCCCGCACCCCTGCCGTTCTCGAGCACGTCGGTCCCGGTCCCCCGCGTCGGCCCGCACGTCTCGGTGCCGCTCCGCCCGGGTGCGGTGGACGAGGACGCGTACGCCGCCTCGGTCGCCGCCGCGGTCGGCGCCATCGCGGACGGCCGCGCGCAGAAGGTCGTGTTGGCGCGGGACCTGGTCGGGACGCTGCCGCCCGGCGCCGACCGCCGCGCGGTCCTGCTCGACCTGGCGGCCGCGTACCCGTCCTGCGTCACCTTCGCGGTCGACGGGCTCGTCGGCGCCACCCCCGAGACGCTCGCCCGCACCGAGGGCCGGACGCTGACCGCACGGGTGCTCGCCGGCAGCGCTGCCCGCGGTGCCGACGCGGAGAGCGACCGCGTGGCCGCGGAGACGCTCGCCGCCAGCGTGAAGGACCTGCAGGAGCATGCCTTCGCGATCTCGAGCCTCGTCGCCTCGCTGCGTCCGATCGCTGCCGACCTCCGCGTCGACCCGCAACCGTTCCGGCTGCAGCTGCCGAACCTGTGGCACCTCGCCAGCGACGTCGAGGCCGTGCTGCCCGCCGGGGTCACCGCGCTCGACGTGGCCGACGCGCTGCACCCGACCGCCGCCGTCGCGGGCACCCCGACCGACGTCGCCGTCCGCCTGGTCGCCGAGCTCGAGGGCATGGACCGCGGTCGGTACGCCGGTCCCGTCGGCTGGCTCGGGGCCTCCGGTGACGGCGAGTGGATGCTCGCCCTGCGGAGCGCGCAGATCGAGGACGACGGGACCGTCCGTGCCTGGGCCGGTGCCGGGATCGTCGCCGGTTCGGACCCGGCGCGCGAGGTGGCGGAGACGCGGCTGAAGTTCCGACCGATCACGGACGCCCTGGCCTGAGCGCCGGGACGACCGGCCGGGCGTCGGGGCCGCCGGGCTGGCTGGCCTCAGGGACGGCGCCCCCCGGACCCCGTCAGTCCGCCAGCGGCACCTCGATGACCACACGTCCGGCGGGGTCGGTCAGCACGCGCTCCAGGTCCCCCCACGTCGCCGCGCGCCGGTACTCCCACCCGAGCCCGGTCACGACGCGCTCGACGTCGACGGACTGCGGCGTCGTCATCATCCGCCGCATGTCCTCGGGTGCCGTGGTCGCGGCGACCTCGAGTCCGCGGAAGATCGCGCCGCCGCCGTCGTTCCCCACGACGACCTGGAGTCGTGGGCGGTGTTCCTCGGTCCCGGTGACGAGACCCCCGAGGTCGTGCAGGAACGTGAGGTCCCCGACGACGACGCGGGTCGTGCCGACCGTGCCGGCCGCGGCCTCGAGCGCGGTCGCGATGCCGAGCGCCGTCGAGATCGTCCCGTCGATGCCCGCCAGACCCCGGTTCGCGTGCACCTGGATCTTCTTGCCCGGGACGGTCATGTCGGCCTCGCGGATGATCTGGGACGCCCCGAAGACCAGTCGGTCGTGCGGCCACGTCGCTCCCCACACGGCCTCGGCGAGCATGGCCCGGTCCACCGGACGACGGCGCAGCGCGACCTCGTCCTTGAGGAACCGGTTCCGTTCGGCGCGGTCCGCGGACCGCTTCGCGTCGAGGTCCGGTCCGGCGTCGCCGCCGCCGAGCAGCGACCGGCTCGCCGCCACCCAGCGTCCGACCCAGGCGCGGTGCGCGGGGCCGGTCGGTCCGGTCACGCGGACGTCCGAGACGACCCGCGTGGACGCCGACGGCCGGGAGGCCCGTGCCGGGTCGTACACGTCAGCACCGGCTCCGCGGACCACGATCGTCTCGACGTCCGCGCGCTGCAGGAGCGCCGGCACCTCGCGGCTCAGCGTCGGGTGCCCGAGCACGACGGCCCGACGCACACGACCGCCGAAGGACTCGTCCCGGAGGAGGTCCCGGTAGGCCGCTACGGCGTTGCGTCCGAAGCGCGCCCCGCTGGAGACCTCGGCGAGCAGTGGCGCTCCGAGCTCCCACGCGATGCGCTCGGCGTCGACGCCGGCGTCGTGCCCGGCGATCACGACCGTGGCCGGCTCGTCGTCGGGGGCGAGTTCCGCCGCCGGCAGCGCTGCGGCCGTGCGGCGGAGCGCGTACTCGCGGTCGACCTCGTCGTCCGGGACGCCCTCGACGCCGTCGAGTCCGGCGGAGAGCGGTTCGCGGAACGCGAGGTCGAGCTGGACCGGGCCGGGCTGCCCTGCGTGACCGGCGGCAGCGGCCACGGCCTCCCGGACCAGGGCCCGGACGGTGGCGCGCACGTCGTCGTCCACCCCGTGGGTGCTCGGCGCCTGGACGTCCCGGACGAAGTCGACGGCCGACCCGAACATGCCCGGCTGCACGGTGGTCTGGTTGCTGCCGATCCCGCGGAGTTCGGCGGGCCGGTCGGCCGAGACGACGATCATCGGCACGCCGGAGTGGTGTGCCTCGAGCACGGCAGGGTGCAGGTTCGCGACCGCGGTGCCCGAGGTCGTGACGACCGCAGCGGGTCGACCGGACTCGACCGCGAGACCGAGCGCGAAGAACCCGGCCGTCCGCTCGTCGAGGCGCACGTGCACGCTGATGCCGCCCGCGCGCTCGAGGGCGACGGCCGCGAGTGCCAGGGCCTGCGAACGGGAACCGGGACTCACGACGACATCGGTCACGCCGGCCCGCGCGAGCTCCTGCAGGAACGCGAGTGCGAAGTCGGTCGCGGGGCTGCCGGACGCGACGCTGCCGTCAGCGGACGGTCCGTCGGCGGACGGTCCGTCAGCGATCGGGGCGGCCGTCGTCGTCGCCGTCGTGGAACTGTTCTTCGAGGGATCGGAGGGTCGCGTCGTCCTGGTCCTTGTCATCGCTCAGCAGCCCGGGAGGCGTCGTGCCCCCGAGGAAGTCCGGGTCGTCTTCGGGACCACGGTACCCGGCACCGCCGCCGCCGCCACCGCGCTGCCCGCGCGCCGGCGTCCGGCCGAGCAGGAACCACAGCACGCCGCCGACGACCGGGAGCACGAGGACGAGCAGGATCCAGATGCCCTTCCGCAGCGACCGCACGCGGGACCGGGGCATGGTGGCGCAGTCGATGAGCGCGAACACCGTGAACGCCACGGCGGCGACGACGATGACGAGCCACAGTCTGACCATCTCCGGAGTCTAGGTCGGCAGCCTGTGACCGCCCTCCGACCGTCACGGCGACGCCGAGCCGTGCGTCCGTACACTTGCAGGGTGAAAGCGTGGCTCGTCTACACCCTCGCCCGGCTCGGCATCTTCGCGGCGGCGCTCCTCCTGCTGCTGCTGGTCGGCCTGCCCTGGTACTGGGCGGCGATCGGCGCAGCCCTGATCGGCCTGCTCGTGTCGTACATCGCGCTGCCCGGACTCCGGAGCGCCGTGACCTCGTCGATCGCCCAGCGCCGGGCCCGCCCGGAGCGCGACGCCGACAGCGACTTCGAGGACGACTTCGTCGACGCCGCCGACTCCGATCCCGCCCACGAGGCGGGCCGCACCGGCACGGGCGGCACCGACACCGCGAAGCAGTAGCGGCAGCGCAGGCGTCCGGCCGCTACGGCTGGACGGCGAGCGTCGCGGCGAGCACGACACCGAACGCCAGCGCCGAGAACGACGACAGCTGCAACGCCGTGATGAGTTCCCGGGGCTTGCGCGAGGACACGCCGATCGCCAGCGCCGGCAGCGCGAGCAGGAGCGAGAAGTACGTGTACCCGCTCCGGAAGTAGAGCAGCACGAACCAGACGAGCACGACGTACGGCAGCATCAGGAAGAGCGCGAACAGCACGCGGGCGACCGGCCGACCGACCACGACCGCCAGGGTGCGCTTGCCCGCCGCGGTGTCCTCGTCGATGTCACGGATGTTGTTCACCATGAGCACGGCGCACGCGAACAGGCCCGCGGCGACCGCTGCGGCCCAGCCGCTCAGGGTGACCTGACGGATGAGCACGAACTGGGTGCCGAGCACCGCGACCAGCCCGAAGAACACGAAGACGAAGACCTCGCCGAGCGCGTTGTACCCGTAGGGCTTCTTCCCACCGGTGTAGAACCAGGCGGCGACGATGGCTGCTGCTCCGACGAAGAGCAGCCACCACAGCTGGGTGAGCAGCACGATGACGAGGCCGGCGACCGCCGCGAGACCGAAGAACGTCAGCGCCACCGTCAGGACCGTCCGCGGTCGGGCGAGCCCCGATCCGGTGAGCCGGGCCGGACCGACCCGGAACTCGTCCGTGCCGCGGACCCCGTCCGAGTAGTCGTTGCTGTAGTTGACGCCGATCTGCAGGAACAGCGCCACGGCGAGGGCGAGCAGCGCGATGGCGACGCGTCCGTCCGCCGACAGGAAGGACCCGAAGTCACCGGGGACCCGGCTGTCGACGTAGGCCACCCCGGTTCCGAGGACCACCGGGACGACGCCGAGCGTCAGGGTCCGCAGCCGTGCTCCGCCGATCCAGTCGCTCGCGGTCGCGCGGCGGGTGTTCCGCTGCGGCGCTGCCGCCTTCGCCGGGTTGCCGGACCTGCCCTTGGGACGTGTCGTCTTCTTCGCTCCTGCCACGACCGCCCATCGTATCCGCGCGTGGTGCGTCCGTCGCACGACCACCACCGGTGGGAGGACCCGGCGGGTCAGGAGCGCGAGCTGCTCAGGCGTCCGGGTCGGCCAGCGCGCGGACGGCTCGTCGGTCGGGCTTGCCCGACGGGAGCATCGGCATGCGGTCCACGACGAGCACCGCGGCGGGACGTGCGGCACGGCCGAGTGCGTCGCCGACGCGGGCCCGGACGACCTCGAGCGGCACGGCCCGCTCCGTCACCACGACCGGCACCTCGCCCCACTCCCCCGACGCCCGGCGCGTCACGACCGCGCCGTCCTGGCCCGGCAGCTCGCGCACGGCCCGCTCCACCGCGCCGAGCGGGACCTTCTCCCCGCCGGAGACGACCACGTCGTCCAGTCGACCGGACACCCGGACGCGTCCGTCCTCGATCGTCGCGGCGTCGCCGGTGCGGTACCAGCGGCGGCCGTCACGCTCGGTGAAGACGGCCGCCGTCCGCTCGTCGTCACCGAGGTACCCCTCGGCGAGCATCGGTCCGGTCAGCTGCAGCTCGCCGTCGAGCACTTCGGCGTGGACGGTGTCGAAGGGGACGCCGTCGTAGACGCAGCCCCCGCTCGTCTCGCTCGCGCCGTACGTCGTCACGACGCGGACACCGGCACCGCGCGCCCGGTCGGCCAGTGCGGCGGGGGTCGCCTGCCCGCCGACCAGCACCGCGTCGAACCGCGCGAGGGCCGCGGTGGCCCGGGGGTCGTCGAGCACGCGCGCGAGCTGGACGGGCACGAGCGAGGTGTACCGACGCGGGCCTGCCGGGCCGACCTCGAGCCGGTCCGCTGCGTCGGCGAACGCCCCGGCGTCGAAGTGCCCGGGCGGGACGACGACCGGGGTCGTGCCCGCGACGATCGACCGGGTCAGCACGTTGAGGCCCGCGATGTAGTGGGTCGGCAGGGCGAGCACCCAGCCGCCCGGACCGCCGAGGGCCGCGTCCGCGGCGGCGGCACCGGCGAGCAGCGCCGCCGCAGACAGCGCCACGCGCTTGCCCGTCCCGGTGGAGCCGCTCGTCTCGACGACCAGGGCCACCCCCTGCGGCACGTGGGTCGGCGCGCGCGTCGGCAGCGGCGGACCGTCCACCGCGACGGGGAGCAGTGCGGGGCCGCCGGTCAGGGCGGCCTCCAGTCCGCGGAGCACGACCAGCGGGTCGGCCGCGCTCGTCGCGACCAGCGGACGCGGCATCAGTAGTGCCAGGGGAACGCGGTCCAGTCGGGCGAGCGCTTCTCGAGGAAGGAGTCGCGGCCCTCGACGGCCTCGTCCGTGCCGTACGCCAACCGCGTGGCCTCGCCGGCGAAGACCTGCTGACCGACCATGCCGTCGTCCACCGCGTTGAAGGCGTACTTGAGCATCCGGATCGCGGTCGGCGACTTGCCCAGGATCGTCTCGCCCCAGCGGATGGCCTCGCGCTCCAGGTCCTCGTGCGGCACGACCTTGTTCACGGCGCCCATCTCGTAGGCACGCTGGGCGGAGTACTCCTCGGCCAGGAAGAAGACCTCACGCGCGAGCTTCTGGCCGATCTGCTTCGCGTAGTAGGCGCTGCCGTAGCCACCGTCGAAGGAGCCGACGTCGGCGTCGGTCTGCTTGAACTTCCCGTGCTCCGCGCTCGCGATGGTGAGGTCGCAGACCGCGTGCAGCGAGTGCCCGCCGCCCGCTGCCCATCCGGGGACGACCGCGATGACGACCTTCGGCATCATCCGGATGAGGCGCTGCACCTCGAGGATGTGCAGCCGTCCCATCGACGCCTGGGCGGCAGCGGGGTCGACGCCCTCCGGCGGTGCGCCCTCGTCGCCCACGTACTGGTAGCCGCTTCGGCCCCGGATGCGCTGGTCGCCGCCGGAACAGAACGCCCACCCGCCGTCCTTCGGGCTCGGTCCGTTGCCGGTGAGCAGGACCACGCCGACGCGGGGGTCCTGGCGGGCGTCGTCCAGTGCCCGGTGGAGCTCGTCGACCGTACGCGGGCGGAAGGCGTTCCGTACCTCGGGGCGGTCGAACGCCACCCGGACGATGCCGCCGGAGACGTGCTTGTGGTAGGTGACGTCGGTGAACCGCTCGGCGATCGGAGCAGCGGTCCAGACGTCGGGGTCGAACAGGTCGGAGACGGCAGAGGGCATGTCCCGAACCTACCGCGGGCCCCGGTGGCCAGGTCCGCTCCCGCCCGGTCGGACCGCTCCTACTGCATGCCGGCGAGCATCTCCGGCGCGACGATGACGACGAGCACGATGAGGATCACCGGGTTCGCGAAGAAGGCGAGCACGACCCCGACGACCCCGTACCAGCGGCCGAACGACCCGACGGCCGAGATGAAGCCGAGGACCGCCGCGACCAGGGTGAGGAAGACGACCACGAAGCAGATGCCGAACGCGAACGTGGTGTCCCCGCCCATGAAGACGGCGAAGGCGCTCGCGTCCACCGCCGCTGCGACGACGGCCAGGCCGAGCGCGATCTTCCCGATGACGGGGTTGCGGCGACGGCGGTCGGCAGGTTGACGGCGGACGTCGACGGTGCCCTGGCGCATGAGCCGCGCGAACTCGTCGGTCGCCACCGGGCCTCCTCGTCGATCCACCTCGTCGCTCCACGGTCGGCTCCGTGGACGGTGCCGACCCGGCCGACCGGTGGTCGACCGGAGCGATGGTAGTGCGCTGCCCTGGCGGTCCCCTCGGAACAGCCGGGAGGACACATGGAGCGTGCTGCGAGGATGGCGGCGTGCCCGATGTGACCCCGCCGACCGCTCCGTCATCACCGTCCGACCGCGGCGCGCCGTCGTCGTCCACAGCCGCCGTCCCCGACCTGGACGACCTGCTCGCGACCGCCAGGGTCGTCGCCCTGCCGATGCGGGTCCGCTTCCGCGGCATCACCGTGCGCGAGGCACTCGTCCTCCGCGGCCCCGAGGGGTGGACCGAGTTCTCCCCCTTCGTCGAGTACGACGACGCCGAGGCCGCCGCGTGGCTCCGCGCCACCATCGACTTCGGGTGGACGCCGCGCCGACCGGCGGCCGACTCGGTCCCGGTCAACGCGACGGTGCCCGCGATCGCCGCGGCGGACGTCCCCGACCTGCTCCGGCGCTACCCCGGGTGCACCACCGCGAAGGTGAAGGTCGCCGAGCCCGGGACGGGCATCGAGGACGACGTCGCCCGGGTCGCCGCCGTCCGCCGCGCGATGGGCGAGGACGCCGCCGTCCGCGTCGACGCGAACGGGCTCTGGTCGCTCGACGACGCGACCCGCGCCCTGGAACGGCTCGCTCCGTTCCGCCTGCAGTACGCCGAGCAGCCGGTCGCCTCGGTCGCGGACCTCGCCGCCCTCCGGTCGCGCGTGGCGGGCCTCGGTGTCCTGATCGCGGCCGACGAGAGCGTCCGCAAGGCCGCGGACCCGCTGGCCGTGGCCCGGGCCGGAGCCGCCGACGTCCTCGTGGTCAAGGCGCAGCCACTCGGCGGCGTCACCGCGGCACGCGCGGTGATCGCCGAGGCCGGCCTGCCCTGCGTGGTCTCCAGCGCGCTCGACACCTCCGTCGGGCTCGGGATGGGCGCGTTCCTCGCCGCCGCTGCGATGGCCCCCAGCTACGCCGCCGGACTCGGCACGGGCGTGATGCTCACGGGCGACGTGACCGCCGACCCGCTGGTGCCCGTCGACGGGCGGATCGCCGTGCGCCGGGTCGAGGCGGACACCGCCCTGCTCGAACGCTGGGCTGCGGCCCCCGACCGCACCGCGTGGTGGGAGGCGCGACTGCGTCGGGTGCACGCGCTCCTGACCGCGCGGTGACCACGCCGCCCACACGACGGACGGGAGGCCCGACACCAGCTGGTGTCGGGCCTCCCGTCCGTCCGGAGCCGCGTCGGCGACGCGCCGGTGTCAGAGCCCGGAGTAGCTGTGCAGCCCCTTGAAGAAGACGTTGACCACCGAGAAGTTGAACATCACGGCCGCGAAGCCGATGAGCGCCAGCCACGACGAGCGCGCACCACGCCACCCACGGGTCGCGCGGGCGTGGATGTACCCGGCGTAGAGCACCCAGATGATGAAGGTCCAGACCTCCTTGGTGTCCCACCCCCAGTACCGGCCCCAGGCGCGCTCGGCCCAGATCGCGCCGGCGATGAGCGTGAAGGTCCAGAGCACGAAGCCGACCAGGATCACGCGGTAGCTGAGGACCTCGAGGCGGTCCGCGTCGGGCAGCGTCGCCATGAAGCGCAGCTTCCGCGACTCCGGACGTCCCAGGCGGTACGTCTGGACGAGCTGCGCGACCGCGAGTCCCGCGCCGAGGGCGAAGAACCCGGTGCCGGCGATGGCGACGAAGACGTGGATGACGAGCCAGTACGACTGCAGCGCGGGCTGCAGCGGCACGACGGGCACGTAGTAGTTCACCGTCGCGATGCCGAGCAGGATGATCGTCAGGCCGGTGATGAACACACCGAGGAACTTGAGGTCCTGCCAGAACTGCACGAGCAGGAACACCAGGATGATGAGCCCCGTGCCCGTGAGCGAGAACTCGAACATGTTGCCCCACGGCACTCGCTCGGCCGCGATGCCCCGGAGGACGATCGCGCCGACGTGCACCACGAGGGCGAGCACCGTCATGGCCATGCCGACCCGTTCGAACCGGGATCCGCGCTGACCGCCGCCCGGGCTCTGCTGCTCGACTCGCTCCAGGACGACGGTGCCGCCCTGCACGGTCGCCACCGTGGCCGCTGCCCCGTCACGCGAGGCGGTTCCGGTCGCCGAGCCGGCCGCGCCGACGTCTCCGGCGCGCTTGGCCATGTCGAGCGCGAACGAGATGAACGCGATGACGTAGACCGCCATCGCGGAGTACGTCAGGACCACCGAGTAGGTGGCGAGGGTTGTCGTGTTCACTGGGCGATCCTAACTCCGAGGTCCGACATGTGCCGCTGGGCGATGTCCGCCACCGCCCGCTCGAGGTTCGGGTCCTCACCGCGGGCCAGACCCGCGTACTCGAGGTCGAACTCCCCGTGCTCCGCACCCGTCCGCCGCACGGCCTTGACCCACACGCGTCGGCGCGGGACGAACAGCGAGGTGAGCAGGCCGAGCACGGAGAGGATCGCGAAGGCGGCGACCCAGAGCTGCGACGGGTCGTGGTGCACGTCGAGGGACACGTAGCGCTTCACCCCGTCGAAGGTGATCGACCCGGCGCCGTCCGGGAGCTGCTTCGTCTCGCCGGGCTTCATCGAGATGCTCGGGGTGTCCGCCTGCCGGCCCGCGATCTGCGTCAGCCCCTTCGTCGAGAGCTGGTAGACGCTCTGCGGGACACCGTCGTCCAGGCCGAGGTCGCCCGTGTATACCTGCAGCGACAGCATCGGGTTCTCGGTGTCCGGGTACGCCGACGCGAAGGCACCGGTGCTCTGCTTCACCGCGGTCGGGTAGAAGAACCCGATCATGCCGAGCTGATCCGGTGACGCGTCCGGGACCTTGATGACGCCGGTCGAGGTGTAGTTCGCGTCCTCGGGCAGGAAGGGCACGACGTCCTGGAACGCCACGTCGCCCTCGCCGTCCCGCACCGTGACCTGCATCGCGTAGCCGTTGCCGAGCAGGTACACGTTCGTCCCGCCGATCGCGAGCGGCTCGTTCACGCCGAGTCGGCTCGTCTTCTCCGCGCCGTCCCGGGTCCGGCCGGTCACGGTCGCGGAGTAGTCGGTCGCCTGCCCGAGTGCGTCGAGGTTGGTCTCCTCGTACTTCGTCTCGAAGTCGTCGAGCGTCAGGTTGTAGCCCTGCAGGTCCGACTGCGAGAACCAGCGGCCGGGGTTGAACGAGTCGTACGAGCCGAGGACGTTCGTGAAGGTCTGCCCCTCGACGAGCAGTCGCTGGCCGGTGTAGCTGAACCCGCCACCGAGGCCGACGGCCAGGAGCACACCCACGAGGGCCGCGTGGAACACCAGGTTGCCGGTCTCGCGGAGGTACCCGCGCTCGGCGCTGACGGAGTCCCCGAACCGCTCGACGCGGTAGCCGGAGCGCTTCAGCTGCGCCATCGCGGACGTCACGGCGTGGTCGACGGACGGGAGGCCCGGGGCGGCGTCCGCCCCGGCGGTCGCGGCCACGCCCTCCGCGCCGGCACCGGTCGCGGTGGCACGGACCGTCTCGGGGGTCACCGCGACGGTGCGGAAGCCGGCGAGCCGACCGAGTCGCGCCGGCGTCTTCGGGGGCCGTGTCCGCAGCGCCTGCCAGTGGTGGCGGGTGCGCGGCACGATGCAGCCGATGAGCGAGACGAAGAGCAGCAGGTAGATCGCCGAGAACCAGACGGACGTGTAGGTGTCGAACACCTGCAGCTTGTCGAGCACCGGGAAGAGCGTCGGGTGGTCGTTCTCGTACTGCACGACGCCGTTCGGGTCCGCCTGCCGCTGCGGCACGAGCGACCCCGGGATGGCCGCGAGGGCGAGCAGCATGAGCAGGAAGAGCGCCGTGCGCATGCTCGTCAGCTGACGCCAGGCGAAGCGGAGGTACCCGACGACACCGAGCTTCGGCTGCGCGATCCCGTCGTCCCGGGCGCTCGACGCGGCCGGGGTCCCGTCGACGTGGTCGGACGGTCGCTGGGGGTCCGACGTGCGGTCGGCACCGGTCCCGGCCTCGTCGACCAGGTCGTCCTCGTTGCGCTCAGACCGCGGGGACAAAGCTCTGGATCACCGCCCCGACGCTCGACATGACGGCCGACCAGATGCCGGTGACCATGAGCAGACCGATGACGATCAGGATCGCTCCTCCGATGATGTTGACGGTGCGCATGTGCCGCTTGACGACGCCGATCGCGCCCGAGGCCCATCCGGCGCCGAGTGCGACGAGCAGGAACGGGACGCCGAGTCCGATGCAGTACGCGATGCCGAGCACGACGCCCTGCCAGGCGCTGCCGGACTGGAAGCTGATGAGGTTGATCGCCGCCAGGGTCGGGCCGATGCAGGGCGTCCACCCGAGCGCGAACACGATGCCGAGCAGCGGGGCGCCGAGCAGCCCGGTGCGCGGGGTGAAGGACGACTTGACGGTCCGCTGCAGGAACGTGAACCGTCCGATGAAGACCAGGCCCATCGCGATCACGACGATGCCCATGAGCTGCACGATGAGGTCCCGCCAGCGCACGAGCCAGAAGCCGACCGCGCCCGCCGCAGCGGACCCCAGGACGAAGACGACGGTGAAGCCGAGCACGAACAGGAGCACGCCGAGGAGCACGCGTCCGCGCGAGTGCCGCGAGCCGTCGGCGATCCCGCCCACGTACCCGAGGTAGCCCGGCACGAGGGGCAGCACGCACGGCGACAGGAACGAGACGAGCCCGGCGAGCGCCGCCACGGGCAGCCCGACGAGGAGCTGCCCGCTGAAGATCGCGTCGGCGAAGGGGTTGCCGCTGGACACCGGTCAGGACACCTTGCCGGACAGTTCGTCGTCCACCAGGGTGGTGAGGATGCCCGGTCCGTCGACCGCACCGAGGACCCGCGCTGCGACCCGGCCCTGCTCGTCGAGGACGATCGTCGTCGGCACGGCGTTCGGGGCGATCTCACCGGAGAGCGCGAGCTGCATGGTGCCGGTCCGGGCGTCGAGGACCGTCGGGTAGTCGACGCCGAACTTGCGCTCGAAGGCCTCCGCGGTACCGGCCTCGTCACGGACGTTGACGCCGACGAACTGCACGTCGTCGTCGGCGAACCGGTCGTGCACGGTGTTGAGGTGCTTCGCTTCTGCCCGGCACGGCGGGCAGCCGGCGTACCAGAAGTTGATGACGACGACGTCGCCGCGCATCGCCTTCGACGACAGCTCGTCGCCCGTGATCGACTCAGCGGTGAAGTCGACGGGGTCGGAGCGGTCGGCTGCCGCGACCTCGGTCACCGCACCGGTCCCCGAGATGTAGTTCTGGGTGCTGCCGTTCCCGTACTGCTTCGACAGGGAGTCGTTGCTCGAGGAGCAGCCGACGAGCACGAGCACCGTCGCGATCGCGATCGCTGCAGCACCGGCGGTCCGGGTCCGGGTGCGGGTTGTGCGCATCACACTGCTCCTTCGTCGATGGCCGAGGCGCGGAGCTCTGCCGCCGGGTCCGCGTACCCGACCTCGGTGAACCGGACGGCCGCGGTGCCGGGGGTCCGCACGAGGGTCGTGATGCTCGAGAGGTCGCACCGGCGCTTCCGGGGGTCGTGCCAGAGGGGCTCCCCCGCCAGCCGACGGTGCACCATCCAGATCGGCAGCTGGTGGCTCACGAGGACGACGTCGCCCTCGTCGACGCTCTCCCACGCGGTCGTGACGGCGGCGAGCATCCGGTTGGCGATCGACTCGTACGCCTCGCCCCAACTCGGGCGCATGGGGTTCGCGATCCACGGCCACTCACTCGGCCGACGGACCGAGCGCTTGGTGAACCCCGGCGGCTGGCCCTCGTAGCGGTTCGTCGGCTCGATGAGCCGTTCGTCGATGCGGACGTCGAGGCCGTAGACCGCCGCCCACGGCGCGGCCGACTCCTGCGTGCGCTGCAACGGCGAGGCGACGATCGCCCGGACGTCGATGCCGGCGTCCTTCCAAACGGTGGCCGAGGCCTGGGCCATCCGGGTGCCGAGCTCGCTCAGACCGAAGCCCGGGAGCCGCCCGTAGAGGACACGGTCGGGGTTGTGGACCTCGCCGTGCCGCACGAGGTGGATCTTGGTCGCGGGCATGGGTTCCAGTGTAGGTCGGTCCCGCTCGTCCACCGGCCCCACAGCGGATCCACGGACTTCGGGACCGTTCAGTCGAGGTGCCCGGACAGCCGACCGTGCAGGGCGGTCGAACCGGTGTTCAGGTTGACCACCTCCACCGTGGACCCGTGCTTCGCGAACCGCTGCTCGACCCCGTCCAGGGCGGCCACCGTGCTCGCGTCGAACACGTGCGCCTCGGACATGTCGACGACGACGTACTCGGGGTCCTCGGCGTAGGAGAACCGGTTGACGAGGTCGTTCGAGGACGCGAAGAACAGTGCCCCGCGCACCCGGTAGCGGACCGTGCGCTCGTCGACCGGTTCGCGCACGACCTCGACGACGTGAGCGACCCGGCGGGCGAACACCAGTGCTGCGACGACGACCCCGACGAGGACCCCGGTGGCGAGGTTCTCGGTCGCCACGACGACCAGCACGGTGATGACCATGACGGCGGTCTCGCCGAGGGGCATGCGGCGGAGGGTGCGCGGCCGGATGCTGTGCCAGTCGAACGTGGCGACGCAGACCATGAGCATCACCGCGGTGAGCGCCGCCATCGGGATCTGTGCGACCAGGTCGTGCAGGACGATCGTCAGGACGAGGACCGCTGCCCCGGCGACGAAGGTCGAGACCCTGGTGCGGGCACCCGCGGTCTTGACGTTGATGACGGTCTGCCCGATCATCGCGCACCCGCCGGTGCCGCCGAAGAAGCCCGAGGCGACGTTCGCGATCCCCTGACCCCACGACTCCCGCCAGGCACTCGAGCGGGTCTCGGTGACGGCGTCGACGAGCTGCGCGGTGAGCAGCGTCTCGATGAGGCCGACGATCGCGACACCGAAGGCGTACGGCGCGATGATCCGCAGGGTGTCCAGGGTGAACGGGACCGTGATGCCGGTGAACCCCGGCAGGGCGGTGGGGAGCGAGCCCTCGTCGCCGACGGTGGGGACCGCGATGCCGAACACCATCGTGATCGCCGTCACGACGACGACGGCGATGAGCGGTGCCGGGACGGCCTTGGTGAGGAACGGGACGCCGACGATGAGCGCGACGCCGAGGGCGGTCAGGGGCCACACGACGGGTGGCACTCCGTCGCCGAGGAGGTTCGGCAGCTGCGCGGTGAAGATGAGGATCGCCAGCGCGTTGACGAACGCCAGGTTGACGCTCCGTGGGATGAAGCGCATCAGCCGCGCGACGCCGAGGAACCCGAGCACGAGTTGGAACACGCCGCCGAGCACGATCGCCGGGACGAGGTACGCGACGCCGTGGTCCCGCACGAGGGGTGCGATCACGAGCGCGACCGATCCGGCAGCGGCGGAGATCATCGCCGGCCGGCCGCCGACGACCGAGATGACGATCGCGAAGACGACGCTCGAGAAGAGGCCGACCGCGGGGTCGACGCCCGCGACCACGGAGAACGAGATCGCTTCCGGGATGAGGGCGAGCGCCGTGACGACCCCCGCCAGGACCTCCCGGGTGAGGAGGCGCGGGGACCGCAGGGCGGTGCGGACGCTCGGCGTGACGGGAGCAGCGGTGGAGATCGACATCGCCGCAACCCTACCCTCACGTGAGGGTAGGGATGACGACGCCCCGACAGCACGAGCGCGGCGACCAGCGGGAGGGCAGCGCGGCCGGGCGTCCCGCTGGCGGGCGCGGCCGCGCGGTCAGCCTCCCACCCACCGGGCTCTGCCACGATGTCGGACATGACCGTTCCCGACGTCCCCGCGACCATGCACATCGGCGAACTCGCCGAGCGCACCGGGATGTCACTCCGGTCCATCCGGCACTACGACGAGGTCGGGCTCCTCGTCCCGAGCGGCCGCACCGCCGGCGGGTTCCGCGTCTACACGGCCGGTGACCTGGAGCGGTTGCTCGTCATCCGGCGGATGAAGCCGCTCGGGTTCACGCTCGAGGAGATGGCCGGGCTCCTCCGCGTCGTCGACGGACTGACGGCCGGCGACCCTGCCGAGGCCGCGGACCTCGCCGCCCGGCTCGACGCGTTCCTCGAGGACGCCACCGCCCGGCACGCGAAGCTGTTGGAGCGGGCGGCCATGGCCGAGGAGTTCATCGGCACACTCGGGTCCTTGCGCGCCTCGCTGCCCTGATCCGTCCTCTCCCGTCTGCTGGGACGTCCGCCTGACGCGGGCGCGCTCGTCCGGCACGAGCGAGAGGGGTGACCAGGTCGCAGCACCTTCCCGGACCCTCCGTCACGGGTACCGCCCCGTTCGTCCTACGACCTGGCCACGACGACGACGCTACGGACGTCGCCGGGCCGGCACGGGCCTCCCGGCCGGACTGTGGACAGCCGAGCGACGAGTCGCGGCTGTGGGCGGAAGGCCACCTCCCGGACCCGGGTTCTGCACAGGCGACGCCGTTCCCGCGCCCGGCCGGTAGACTCGACGACCGTGATCGAACGCACCCGCATCGCCGACCTGGCAAGCCTCCCCGACGGCCCCGTCTCCGTGGCCGGATGGGTCGAGACCGTCCGCGATCAGAAGAAGGTGCAGTTCGTCGTGCTGCGCGACGAGACCGGCGCCGTCCAGCTCGTGAACCCCGCGACGCGTGAAGCGGCCGAGGGCGACGACGCGTCCGCTGCGGCCCTCGCGACCACCGAGACGATCTCGGGCCTCGCGCACGGCTCGTTCATCCACGTCGCCGGCACGCTCAAGGCGGACGAGCGCGTGAAGCTCGGCGGGCTCGAGGTCAAGGTCGGCGAACTGACCGTCGTCAGTGCCGCCATCCCCGAGACCCCGATCGCGGACGACTCCTCGCTCGACAAGCGCCTCGACTGGCGCTTCCTCGACCTGCGCAACCGCAAGCAGAACCTGATCTTCCGCATCCAGACGACCCTCGAGCACGCGTTCCGCACGTACTGGGTCGAGCGCGACTACATCGAGATCCACACCCCGAAGCTGATGGCCTCCGCATCGGAGTCCCGCGCCGAGCTCTTCCAGCTCGAGTACTTCGAGACGACGGCGTACCTGGCGCAGTCGCCGCAGAACTTCAAGCAGATGGCACAGCCCGCGGGCTTCGGCGCCGTGTTCGAGATCGCCGACGCGTTCCGCGCCGACCCCTCGTTCACCAGCCGGCACGCCACGGAGTTCACCAGCGTCGACGCCGAGTTCTCGTGGATCGAGTCGCACGCAGACGTCATGGCGATGCACGAGGAGGTCCTCGTCGCCGGCATCACGGCCGTCAAGGAGAAGTACGGCACCGCGATCGAGGAGGTCTTCGGCTTCGAGCTGCAGGTCCCGACGACGCCGTTCCCCCGTGTGACCCTCGCCGAAGCGCGGAAGATCGTCGCGGACAGCGGCTACGAGGTCGTCCGCGCCGACGGTGATCTGGACCCCGAGGGCGAGCGCCGCGTCTCCGCATGGGCGAAGGAGCACCACGGCTCCGAGTTCGTCTTCGTCACCGACTACGACGCCTCGATCCGGCCGTACTACCACATGCGTCACGCCGACGACCCGACGCTCACGAACAGCTACGACCTGCTGTTCAACGGCGCCGAGATCTCCACGGGCGCGCAGCGCGAGCACCGCGTCGACGTGCTGACCGCGCAGGCGGAGGAGAAGGGCCTGGACCCCGCCGAGCTCGGCTGGTACCTGGACTTCTTCCGCTACGGCGTCCCGCCGCACGGTGGGTTCGGGATGGGCCTCGCGCGCGTGCTCATGCTCATGCTCGGCGAGCCGTCCATCCGCGAGGTCACGTACCTCTTCCGCGGCCCGACGCGCCTCACGCCGTAGCGCGCCTCACGCCGGAGCCCGGCGCGGAGCGCCGCCGACCGGCGCCGACCGGCGCCGACCGGCGCCGACCGGCGCGGGAGCGGCGCCGACCGGCGCCGCACAACGAGAACCGGCTCGAACCACGGACGTCCGTGGTTCGAGCCGGTTCTCGTTGGGCCGGTCCGACGCGCGCCGGCAGCAGCGGCGCGCGCCGGCAGCAGCGGCGCGCCGGCAGCGACGCGCGCCGGCAGCGACGCGCGCCGGCAGCGACGCGCGCTGGCAGCAGCGACGCGCGCCGACAGCAGCGACGCGCGCCGACAGCGGCGACCCGCGCCGCTCAGTCCTGCCAGTCGATGGCCGCCCGCGCGGTGACGAGACCGCGGATCTCGGCGGCGGCCGCCTGGTGGTCGGGGTGCACCTGGTACTCGTCGAGACCGGCCAGGTCGTCGAACTCCGCGACGACGGCGACGTCCTGGTTCTTCCCCGGGTAGGCGACGTTCTCGACCACCTGGAGCGACCTGATGGACGGGATGACCCCGACGAGCCCCGTCAGGAGTTCTCGGATCCGGGCCACGGCGTCGTCGCGGTCCAGGTCCTCGCGCAGGGTCCAGGAGACCACGTGGCGGATCATGCGCGGGCCTCGGCCTGCTCGAGCGCCCGGGCGAGTCGCTCGGGATCGACGTGCCAGTTGCTGTGCACCCGTCCGTCGACGAGCACGACGGGGATGTCCTCCGCGTACTCCAGGCGGAGGGCGTCGTCGTCGAGGATCGACCGCTCCTCGAACGTGACCCCGGGACGGTCGGCGACGACACGTTCGACGATCGGACGGGCGTCGTCACAGAGGTGGCATCCGGGCTTGGTGAGGAGCGTCACGGCTGGCATGCGACCAGGCTACCCGCGCCGGTGCGGGCACTCCCGATGTGCTGACGGGCCTCCAGGCGGCGTGTGCGGCGGCGACGTCCCGGTGCGGTCGTCGACGAGCCCGGGAAACGCAAGAGCCCCGGCGGACCGGGGCTCTTGCTGCGGGTCTCTCGACCTACTTCTTGTTGCGACGCTGGTGGCGCGTCTTGCGAAGGAGCTTGCGGTGCTTCTTCTTCGCCATGCGCTTGCGACGCTTCTTGATGACAGAACCCATGTGGACCTCGCTCGGACTGATGCTGATGTACGGACACCGGGCCGATGAAGCCGCGGAAAATCAACCTGCCCGAGTCTACCGGCTGGCTGCTGCGATGTCGAACGGCGCCGGAACGGACGGTGGACGCCCGGTGTGGAACGGTCGTGCTTCGTGCGGGTCAGCCGACGTCGGCGATGCCGCCGCGCAGGAGTTCCGCGACCGCCGACTCCGGCACCCGGAAGGACCGGCCGAAGCGGATGGCGGGGAGCTCCCCCGCGTGGACCATGCGGTAGACCGTCATCTTGGAGACGCGCATCATCTCGGCGACCTCCGCGACGGTGAGGAAGCGCACGTCGTCGAAACTGCCGGTCATGGTCCGCCTTCGGGCTGGCTCGTGGTGTGACCTGTGTGGTCCCTGGTCACTGTAGGGGCGCGTGCAGCCCGGTGTCCAGCAACTGTTCAGTCGTCCTCGGGCCGCTTCGTGAAGCGACGCCGGCTCCGGTCGACGACCCGCTCCCAGCCCTGCTGCGCACCGGTGATCGCGACCGTCGCGCGGTGCGACGCCTCGGCCATCACCCGGCCGAGTTCGGTGCCCACCTCCACGGTCGCCTTGCCGGCCGCACCGCTCCTCCGGACAGACACCGGCTGACCGTCCGGCGTCCACGACGTGGTCGCGGGCGTGCCGTCGGCGTCCACGGCGTTCGTGAAGGGGACGACCCACTCCTCGATGCCGAGCAGGGGCTCCGGGTCGAGCCGGTAGTAGCGGTGCTGCCCCTCCTCCCGGCTGGTCACGAGACCGATGTCGCGGAGGACGCGGAGGTGCTTCGAGACGGTCGGTTGGCTGACCCCGAGTCGCAGGACGAGTTGCCCGACGCTCAGTTCGCCACCGGTCGCGTCGGCACCGAGGGCGGTGAGGAGCTCGCCCAGCAGCGCCCGGCGCGTCGGGTCCGCGACGACGCTGAAGATGTCGGCCATGCGGCAAGGCTAACGGCGGCCGTGCGGATGTACCATGACGAACCGTCCCGCCCATGTCCCCGGAGGCATACGATGCTCGACCGCACCGAGCCGGTCCCCACCGTCGGGGACCTGTCGGGTCAGCGCCGCCCGGGGAAGCTCGTGACGGCCCTGCGCTCGTCGCCCTCGCGGCTGGCGATCCTCGTCTTCATCGTGCTCATCTTCCTGTTCACGGCGCTGTTCATGACCCCGATGGCGTCGGCGGACGGGACCGTGACGCACTTCTCCGACGCCCTGTTCACCGCGGCGAGCGTCGTCTGTGTCACCGGCCTGGCGACGGTCGACATGGCGACGCACTGGTCGGTGTTCGGCAAGGTCCTCGTCGTCATCGGGACGCAGATCGGTGCGCTCGGCGTGCTCACCTTCGCCTCGATCCTCGGGCTCGTTGTCACCCGCCGCCTCGGGCTGCGCGCCAAGCTCATCGCGGCCGGGGACTCGAACCCGCTGCGCACGCACCACGGCGCCGTGCCGGAGGGCCAGGCGGTCCGCCTCGGCGACGTCGGCACGCTGCTGCTCACCGTCGCGGTGAGCACACTGACGATCGAGGTCGTCATCGGTCTGCTGCTCCTGCCGAGCGTGCTCGTCACCGGTGTGCCGTTCTGGACGGCGGTCGGCGACTCCTTCTACTACTCGGCGATGGCCTTCACGAACACGGGCTTCGCGCCGAACGCCGACGGTCTCGACCCGTACGCCCACGACTACTGGTTCCTCAGCCTCCTGATGGTCGGCGTCGTGGCCGGGTCGATCGGGTTCCCGGTCATCCGGACCTTGACGAAGCAGCTCCGGTCCCCCCGCCGCTGGCCCATCCACGTGAAGCTCACGCTCGCGACGAGCCTCGTGCTGCTCCTCGGCGGCACGGCGGCGTACATCGCCCTCGAGGCGTCGAACCCCGAGACGTTCGGACAGGAGGGCGCCGGGCGCACCGCGTTCCAGGCGCTCTTCCTGTCGACGATGACGCGGTCGGGTGGGTTCTCGCTCGTCGACTTCGACGAACTGAACGGCTCGAGCCTGCTCGTCACCGACATGCTCATGTTCATCGGTGGCGGCTCCGCCTCCACCGCCGGCGGCATCAAGGTCACCACGCTCGCCGTGCTCTTCCTCGCGGCCGTCGCGGAGGCCCGTGGCCGGCAGAGCATGGAGGTGTTCGGCCGTCGGATCCCGAGCGACGTCCTGCGCGTGGCGGTCGCGATCGTCCTCTGGGGGGCGACCATCGTCGCGGTCGCCACCGTCGTGCTGCTGCAGATCACGCACGAGCCGCTCGACCGCGTCCTGTTCGAGGTGATCTCGGCCTTCGCGACGTGCGGGCTGTCCTCCGGGGTGTCCGCGGACCTGCCGGAGTCCGGGAAGTACGTGCTCGCCGCCACGATGTTCCTCGGTCGTGTCGGTACAGTGACCATCGCCGCCGCGCTCGCCGCCAGTCAGAGCCGGCAGCTGTTCCGCCGTCCCGAGGAGAGGCCGATCGTTGGCTGACCGACACCGTCCGCACGCCCAGCAGGGTCCCGTCAGCCACGACGCCCCGGTCCTCGTGATCGGTCTCGGGCGGTTCGGTGCCGCGACCGCCGGGCAGCTCGAACGGCAGGGGCGTGACGTCCTCGTCGTGGACACGGACGCCGCGCTCGTGCAGAAGTGGTCGGACCGGGTGACGCACGCGGTCCAGGCCGACGCGACCGACATGGACGCGCTCAAGCAGATCGGCGCGCAGGACTTCGCCATCGCGGTCGTCGGCACCGGTTCGGACCTGGAGTCGAGCGTGCTCATCACGGCCAACCTGGTCGACCTCGGCGTCCCGCAGATCTGGGCCAAGGCGATCAGCCGCTCGCACGGCACGATCCTCAGCCGCATCGGCGCGAACCACGTGGTCTACCCCGAGCGGGAGGCCGGCGAGCGTACGGCGCACCTGGTGTCCGGTCGGATGCTCGACTTCATCGAGTTCGACGACGACTTCGCCGTGGTGAAGATGTTCCCGCCGCGGGCGGTCCGCGGGCGGGACCTGGCGACCACGGTCATCCGGACGCGGCACGGCCTGACGGTGCTCGGCATCAAGCCGCCCGGTCAGGCGTTCGTGCCGGCGACGCCGGACAGTGTCATCGGCGAGGACGACGTCATCATCGTCTCGGGCACGGAGACGGACCTCGAACGGTTCGCGGCGCTCGAGTAGCCCCGCCGGGGGGCGGGCTCAGAGCCGCGACAGCTCCTCGGCCCTGGCGATCGCGGCCCGGGCGGCGTGTTCGAGCACGTCGGCCAGGTCGGCGTCCTGCAGCACGGCCACGGCACGCTCGGTCGTGCCCTTCGGGCTGGTCACCGCGCGGCGCAGGTCGGCCGGCTCACTGCCGGACCGCGCGAGGAGCTCGACCGCCCCGCGGACCGTGCCCTGCACCATCGTCCGTGCCTGGTCGGGGCTGAACCCGAGCGCCTCCGCGGACCGCTGCCACTGCTCGACGAACAGGAAGACGTAGGCGGGGCCCGACCCGGACACCGCGGACAGCGCGTCGAGCTGCGCCTCCGGGACGTCGAGGACGTCCCCGGACACGGCGAACACGGACGATGCGAGGGCGACCGCCTCGGCGTCGGCCGACGCGCCGGCACTGATCCCGGTGACCCCGAGGCCGACCCCGATCGGCGTGTTCGGGAGGGCACGGACGACACGGACGCCGGCAGGCACGTGGGCCTCCATGGAGGCGGTGGTCACGCCGACGGCGACGCTCACGACGACCGCGTCCGGCTCGAGGTCGGCGGCGACCTCGTCGAGCAGGTCCACGACGCCGAAGGGCTTCACGCCGAGCACCACGACGCCGGCCCCGCGCACGGCGGCCCGGTTCGCGTCCGGGTCCACCTCGGACGCGACGGCGTGCAGCCCGGTGAACCGGTGTGCCGACGCGGACGCCTCGGACCGGGTGGTGACGGCCACGGAGTCCGGCGAGACCCCGGCGGCGAGGAGCCCCTGCAGGACCGCGCCGGACATGGAACCGACGCCGAGCATGGCGACGCGGGGCAGTGCGATGGTCATGGCCCGACCCTACCGACGACCGGGACCGTCCCGACGGCCGGCGGCCCAGTATCGTGGTCGAGGTCGGTACGAGAAGGGGTCGGACAGCCACATGAGCGCTTCCGGAGGGACCAAGGCGATCTTCGCCGCACTCGGTGCGAACGTCGGGATCGCGATCGTGAAGTTCATCGCGGCGGCGATCAGCGGGTCCGCGTCGATGCTCGCGGAGGGCGTGCACTCCCTCGCCGACTCCGCGAACCAGCTGCTCCTGCTGCTCGGCGGCCGGCGGGCGAGGAAGGCCGCCGACGAGGAGCACCCCTTCGGTCACGGCCGTGAGCGGTACGTGTACGCCTTCGTCGTCTCGATCGTGCTCTTCTCGGTCGGCGGCGTGTTCTCGCTGTACGAGGGCATCGAGAAGTTCGCCCACCCGCACCCGCTCGAGAACTGGTGGCTGCCGATGGCCGTGCTCGTCATCGCGATCGGGCTCGAGGGCTTCTCGCTGCGCACGGCGCTCGGGGAGGCACGGCCGCACAAGGGCGACCAGTCGTGGGTGCAGTTCGTCCGCCGCGCGAAGGCCCCGGAGCTGCCGGTCGTCATGCTCGAGGACACCGCGGCCCTGATCGGCCTCGTCTTCGCGTTCTTCGGCGTCGGCCTCACCGTGCTCACCGGCAACGGGGTCTTCGACGCGATCGGCACGGTGCTCATCGCGGTGCTGCTCATCGCCGTCGCGCTCGTGCTCGGTGTCGAGACGAAGAGCCTTCTCGTCGGCGAGGGCGCCAGCTCCGGTGACGTCGCCCGGATCAAGCAGGCCGTGCTCGACGGCCCCGAGGTCGATTCGGTGATCCACCTGAAGACCCTGTACCTGGGTCCGGACGAGCTCATGGTCGGCGTCAAGGTGGCGGTCGACGGCGACCGTCGTCTCGGGGACGTCGCCGCCGGCATCGACACGGTCGAGGAGCGCGTGCGCGCCGCGGTGCCGATCGCCCGGGTCATCTACATCGAGCCGGACGTCCGACGGGACGGGCCGCACCCGTCGACCGAGGCGATCGTGCTCCGCGCCGCCGACTGACGGACCGGTCCCGGCGGCCGCCCGGGCTCGTCAGCGGCGCCCGGCGAAGAAGGCGTCGAGGAGCGCCGCGCAGTCCTGCTCGAGCACCCCGGCGACGACCTCGGCGCGGTGTGGGAGCCGACGATCACGGGCGATGTCGTAGACGCTGCCGCTCGCGCCCGCCTTGGGGTCCCACGCTCCGAAGACGATCCGTGGCACGCGCGCGGCGAGCAGTGCCCCGGCGCACATCGGACACGGTTCGAGCGTGACGACGAGCGTGTGCGCGGTCAGGTGCCAGTCCCCCGTGACCGCGGCGGCCGCGCGCAACGCCAGGACCTCGGCGTGCGCGGTCGGGTCCTGACGGGCCTCCCGTTCGTTGCGACCCACGGCGACGACGTCCCCCGCGGCGTCGAGCACGACGGCACCGACCGGGACGTCGCCGGTGGCCAGGCACGCCCGCGCCTCCGCCAGCGCCAGCTCCATGGCGGGGACGAACGGTCGTCCGGCCGGGTGCTCCACACGTCCTCCACCCCGACGCCGACGACGGCCGCGACCGCCGGTCGGGGTGCGGCGCGGTACGCTCGACCCTATGCGAGTCCATGTCGCCGACCACCCGCTCATCACCCACAAGCTCTCGGTGCTCCGCGACCGGACCACTCCCTCCCCCACGTTCCGTGCCCTGACCGAGGAGCTCGTCACGCTCCTCGCGTACGAGGCCACGCGCAACGTCCGGGTCACGGCGACGCCGATCAGCACGCCGGTCGCGCAGACCATGGGCGTGGCCATCGCGAAGCCCCGTCCGCTCGTCGTGCCGATCCTCCGCGCCGGACTCGGCATGCTCGAGGGCATGGTCAAGCTCGTCCCCACGGCCGAGGTCGGCTTCCTCGGCATGGCCCGCGACGAGGAGACCTTCGAGCCGCAGACCTACGCCGAGCGGCTGCCGGACGACCTGTCGAACCGCCAGTGCTTCGTGCTCGACCCGATGCTCGCGACCGGTGGGACCCTCGCCGCGGCGATCGAGTTCCTCTTCGACCGCGGTGCGGTCGACGTCACGTGCGTCTGCATCCTGGGCGCGCCCGAGGGCCTCGCCGCCCTCGAGAAGGCGGTCGGCGACCGTGACGTCACGATCGTCCTCGGCGCGCTCGACGAGCGCCTCGACGAGAACGGGTACATCGTCCCGGGCCTCGGCGATGCGGGCGACCGCCTCTACGGTCTGGCCGACTAGCGACCGCACCACCTGACGGACGGGAGGCACTCCATCGGACGGATGGAGGGCCTCCCGTCCGTCACGTGGCGGCACTGTCCGCGCACGTCACCGTCCGTGCGGACGGTTGACACGGCGTTGGTACACCACGGATACTCGGGCCATGACTGCAACCCCGTCCACCCGAGCCCTCCGCGAGGCCAAGGGGACCGTCGGCATGATGATGCCGACCACGGCGGTCATGCGTTGTCGAATGTGTGCCTGATCGGTACCCGTTCCAGCCGGATCCTCCGCGACACCACCCCCGTCGCGCGAGCGTGATCCCGCGGTGACGACCCCGTCGACGACGCGCACCACCGTCACGAGGTCGGACCCCGTTCCCCCGGATGAGCCCCGGTCCCGCACAGGGACCGCAGGGCAGATCGGCGTACCGCCGACCCGGGCCGACGCATTCGACACCGGCCGATGCTCCACCACTCCGCTCGGCCGCACCACCCGGAGACCGCACCATGTCGCTCACCATCGCCCAGCCCCGCACCGCCCACACCGACGCCGCCCGTGACCGGAGCGTCGCCGGGCTCCGGACGACCGCGTCCGCGCCGACCGACCTCGGCCACGTGACGCCGATCGGGACACGTCGCACTCCGGTCGCCCAGCCCGTGCGGCCGGTCGCCGACCGGACGGCCGTCCCGACCAGCCCCGTCGTCGCCCCGCAGCGCAACCGCGCACTGCCCGAGGGCACGGAGGCGCGCGGGTTCGCGCTGTACGTCGGACTCGACGAGGCCGCGGCAGCTGCGGCCGGTACGACCCTGGCTGCCGTCGTCGAGCAGCTCAAGGCGCTCACCGCTCAGCTCGTGCCGTCGGCGGAGACCTACGCCGCCGTCGCCGTCGCCGCGGAGGGGTCCGGCGGACGAGACGTCGACGTGGTCCGGCTGGCGCTGCAGGACCGGTCGGCGGTGGCCGCGCGCAAGCAGGCCGAAAAGCCGGAACCGGAGGAGACCGGTGTCGTCATCGACATCTCGCGCAAGCGGGTCGTCCTCGACGGCGAGACCGCGCCGCTGACCTTCAAGGAGTTCGAGCTGCTGCAGTTCCTCGTCCTCCGCGAGGGGCGCACGGTCGACCGTTCGGCGATCATCGAGGGCCTCTGGTCCGCCGGCGACGACGAGACGCCGAACGAGCGCACCATCGACGTCCACGTCCGCCGTCTGCGGGCGAAGCTCGGCGCCTTCGAGGAGATCGTGCGGACGGTCCGCGGTGTCGGGTACCGCTTCGACCGGCACGCCGACGTCTCCGTGCGCTACGCCTCCACGCCGTCGCCCGACCTCTTCTGAACCGACGCTCGACGAGCGCTCGGGCAACTCGCAGGAACAGGCGGCGTGGCCGCCTTCCCTGGCGTTACCGCTTCGTTATACAGTCGGACGTGCAGTCGGTGTTTGCTGTGGCACCGGCTGTGGAATGTGATTGCAGGAATCTCCCGGTGCAAGGGAGCGGGCCGGTCGTCCACTCGGGCGGCCGGCCCGCGTTCCTCGTCGGTACCCCTCGGTAGGGTGGGGGTCCACCGACCGGAGGGACACAACCGTGAGCGATCACCGCAGCGAGAAGGCCACCGCGGTCGCGGCGTGGGAGGCACTGTTCCGCGCGCAGGTCACCGTGATGCGGAACCTCAACAGCGAGTTCCCCTCGGCCGAGATCTCCTTCAACGAGTACGACGTCTGCTTCAACCTGTCGACCCAACCCGGCCGCCGCTGCCGGATGCGCGACCTGACGGGCCACCTGCTCCTGACGCAGCCGAGCGTCAGCCGCCTGGTCGACCGCCTCGCGTCCAAGGGGATCGTCGAGAAGCAGCCCGACCCGACCGACGCGCGCGGGGTGATCGTCGCCCTCACCGCGCACGGCTACGACGTGTACCGCACCGTCGCCGTGCAGCACGCGGCCACCATCGCGGCGCAGGTCGGCGCCGGGCTCGACGACGCCGAGCTGCGGACGCTCACCGAGCTCTGCACGAAGCTCCGCGTCGCCGCCGCCGCCACACCCGCCACGCGCAGGTCGGTCGCGACCGTGCCGGATCGGGCGTCGGCATGAGCGGCTCGGTCGTCTGGCTGCGCGACGACCTCCGGATCGCGGACAACCCGGCGCTCCGCTCGGCGGTGGACCGCGGGGGCCCGGTCACGGTCGTCTACGTGCTCGACGAACAGAGCGAGGGGATCCGCCCGCACGGCGCCGCGGCCCGGTGGTGGCTCCACCAGTCCCTGGCCGCACTCGGCACCGACCTCCGCGCGCACGGCACCGCGCTCGTGCTCCGGCGGGGTGCCGCGGCCGACGTGATCGCGGACCTCGTCGCGGAGTCCGGCGCGGACGCCGTGTTCTGGAACCGTCGCTACGGCCGCGTCGAACGGGAGATCGACGCGGGCATCAAGGCCGGCCTCGTCGCCGGCGGCGTCGAGGCGCACAGCTCCGCCGGCACCCTGCTCTGGGAACCGTGGACGGTCCTGACCGGGAAGGGCGAACCGTTCAAGGTGTTCACGCCGTTCTGGCGCGCCGCGCAGGCGATGCCGGAGCCGCGGCACCCCTGGCCCGAGCCGGAGACGATCGCCCCGCCTGCGGACGTCGCCTCCGACACGCTCGAGGACTGGGCACTCCTGCCGACCGCGCCGGACTGGGCGGGTGGCATGCGGGATGCCTGGACGCCCGGCGAGCACGGCGCGTGGGATCGCATTGAACGGTTCATCGACGAGGCACTCGCGGACTACGACCAGCGGGACGAGCCCGCGCAGGCAGCGACCAGCAGTCTCTCGCCGCACCTGCGCTGGGGCGAGATCAGCCCGTACCAGGTCTGGCACCGCCTGCACGAGACGCTCGAACCCGACCAGCGCCGCGCGGCACCGGCCTTCCTCCGGCAGCTCGCCTGGCGGGAGTTCAACTGGAACGAGTACTTCCACTGCGACGACATCGCCCGGACGAACGTGCGGCGGGAGTTCGACGCGTTCCCGTGGCGGGAGGCCTCGGACGCCGAACTCGACCGGTGGCGACACGGCACGACCGGCTTCGACCTGGTCGACGCAGGGATGCGCGAACTCTGGCACACCGGCGCGATGCACAACCGGGTGCGCCTGGCCACGGCGAGCTTCCTCGTCAAGAACATGCTCGTGGACTGGCGCATCGGCGAGCAGTGGTTCTGGGACACCCTGGTGGACGCCGACGCGGCGAACAACGCGGCGAACTGGCAGTGGGTGGCGGGCTCGGGCTTCGACGCCGCGCCGTACTTCCGGGTGTTCAACCCCGACCGTCAGCTCGAACGGTTCGACCCGCACCGCGAGTACGTCCGCCGGTGGGTGCCCGCGGACGAGGACCGACCGGAGCCGATGCTCGACCTCAAGACGAGTCGGCAGCGGGCACTCGACGCCTACGCCGAGATGCGCCGGGCATGAGCCGGCTGAGTCCGGGCGTGCTCGGCGCCGTCGACGCGATGCACCGGCAGCGCGTCCTGGACGGCATCGCGCCGAGCAGCGTCTGGGGCGTGTTCGACCGGGACGGGCTCGTCGCCTCGGGCGGACACGGGGACCGCGGGGACGGCCGGGCACCCGATGCCGACACCGTCTACCGCATCGCCTCGTGCACGAAGAGCGTCACCGCCGCGACCCTGCTCGGCCTCGTCGCGGACGGCCTGGTGTCCCTCGACACCCCGGTCACGGAGTTCGTCCCCGCGTTCGCCGCGGTCCGGCTGCCCACCGCGGACTCCCCCGCGCCGACCCTCCGGATGCTCCTCACGATGTCCGCGGGCTTCCCGACGGACGACCCGTGGGCGGACCGACAGGAGGCGCTCCGGGACCAGGACCTGGACGACGTCCTCCGCAGCGGTCTGCTGTTCGACTCCGTGCCGGGGACCGGGTTCGCCTACTCGAACCTCGGCTACGCACTCCTCGGTCGGGCGGTGTCGGTCGTCGCCGGGGCGCCCTTCCCGGCCGTGGCGACCGAACGTGTGCTCCGCCCGCTCGGACTCGACGACACCGTGTTCGCCGCGGCCGAAGCCCCTGGTCTCGTGGTCACCGGCCACCGCCGCGCCGACGACGACTGGGAGGCGTTGAGGACGACCGGCCCGGGCGCGTTCTCGCCGATCGGCGGCCTGTTCTCGACCGTGCGGGACCTGGCCCGGTGGGGTCGGTGGCTGGCGGCGGCGTTCGACGGGACCGCCGCACCGTTCGCGGAGGCGGGCAGTGCCGGATCCGACGTCGGACCCCTCACCACGGCGGAGCGTCGCGCGATGCAGCAGGCGATGCGGGTCCTCCCGCCCGGGAGCCTGCCCGGGTCGACCCGGACCGCCGGGTACGGCTTCGGGCTGTTCGTGGAGCACGACCCGGCGGTCGGCCCGATCGTGTCCCACTCCGGCGGCTACCCGGGGTTCTCCGCCCACATGCGCTGGTCGGTCTCGACCGGACTCGGCGTGGTCGCGTTCGAGAACGCCACGCAGGCGAAGGTCTCCGTGGCCGCGACGCGTGCACTCGACCTCCTCCTCGCGGACGCCGTCCCGGGTGTCGCGGTCCCGCACGCGGTCGCCGCCGCGACCGGCGCGCCCGTGACCCGGTCGCGGGACGACGAACGAGCTCCCGGCAGCGAACCGGTCCTGCCGTCGACGCGTGCTGCGCAACGGTCCGTGACGCGTCTGCTGGCGGACTGGTCCGATGCGGAGGCCGGCGCGGTCTGCGCCGAGAACGTCCCGCTCGACGTCCCGTGGCACCGTCGACGAGCAGCGATCGACCGCGCCGTCGCGGAGGTCGCCGCCGAGCTGTCCGCACCGCCCGTGGCCGAACGGTCCGTGACGCCGACGCACCTGCGTTGGTGGGTGCCGGGCTCCCGCGGCCGGCTCCGCGTGGAGATCCGACTCGCCCCGCTCGCGTCCGGCCTCGTGCAGACCCTCGTCGTGCGGGCGGAACCGGACGAGGTGGTGCCCGCGGAGGCCGCGGCAGTACCCGCGCACACGGCGGCAGCACCGACCGACCCGGCGGCAGCGCCGACCGAGCCGGTGGCACCAGACCCGACGGCCTGATCCCGTCGTCTCGGAGCCCCCCTCCCGCAACCGGTTCGAACGCGGCCGCGGACGTGTCCGGTAACATGCTGCATGTCCGCTCGGCCTCGTGGCGGTCGTCCGCCTGTTCCTCGCTCGGGAGAGACCATGCCTCGTCAACCGGACCCGTCCCTGAAGCCGGCGATCGTCGCCAAGGTCACGGACCACCTGCACGGCACCTGTCTGCAGGACGTGTCTGTGCGGAGCCTCGGTCGCGTCCTCGGGACGAGCGCGTACCCGATCGTGTACCACTTCGGGTCGCGTGACGGCCTCATCGACGCCGTGGTGCAGCACCTCAGCCGGCACGTGTCCGGCATCGGCCTCGACCCGGACGCCGACGAGCAGGCGCTGACGGAGTACCTGCTCGCGGTCTTCGGCGGCCTCGAGGACCCGGACCGCTTCCTCGCAGCCCGGCTGACGTTCGAACTCGGCGCCGTGGAGGCACTGACCGGGCACGACCGGCACCGGTGCCAGCACCGGGCACACGTCGAGACCATCGCGTCATGGTGCCGGACACACGGAGCGGACGGCAGTACGGCGCTCCGGGCCGCGAGCGCGGCGGTCCTCGCCTGTCGCGGGGCCCAGTGGGGTGCCGTCCTCGACGGCGACGTCACGGCCGTCGAGGTCACCCTCCGGGACGTCGCGCGCCGGTTGGCAGCCGAGATCGGGTCGCTCGACCCGTGCACCCGTCCCGGCGAGGCCGATCACGTCGGCGAGACCGTGGCGTCCCGGGTCGGCGCAGTCCGCTCCTGAGTCCGGGCGCAGGGACGGGGACGACGGACGGGAGGCCCGGTACCAGCTGGTACCGGGCCTCCCGTCCGTCGTGGGGTCGCGTTCCGCGACCCGCACCGTCACGTCAGCACGTGGTCCACGAGGTCCCGGTGCTCAGCGTGGTGGTGCTCAGAGCGTGACGAAGCTCTGCGACTTGGCGTTCTCGAAGCGGGCGGCGACGTTCTCCCAGTCGACGATGTTCCACACGGCCTTGACGTAGTCCGCCTTGACGTTGAGGTAGTCGAGGTAGAAGGCGTGCTCCCACATGTCGAGCATGAAGATCGGCACGAGACCGAACGGGATGTTGCCCTGCTGGTCGAACAGCTGGAAGGTCGTCAGCTTCTGGCCGACGACGTCCCATGCCAGGACGGACCAGCCGGAGCCCTGGATGCCGTTGGCGACCGCGGCGAACTGCGCCTGGAACTTCTCGAACGAGCCGAAGAACTCGTCGATCGCGGCGGCGAGCTCGCCCTCCGGGACCTTCGTGTCCGGGCCGAGGTTGGTCCAGAAGATCGAGTGGTTGACGTGGCCACCGAGGTGGAACGCGAGGTCCTTCTCGAGCTTGTTGACGTTCGCGAAGTTGCCGGACTCGCGGGCCTCGCCGAGCTGCTGCAGCGCGGTGTTGGCACCGGTCACGTAGGCCTGGTGGTGCTTGTCGTGGTGCAGCTGCATGATCTTGCCGCTGATGTGCGGCTCGAGGGCGGCGTAGTCGTAGGGGAGCTCGGGCAGGGTGTACTCAGCCATGTGCGGTCCTTTCGATCGGTGATGTGCGGTGCGGGGTTCCGCGGCTCACGAGAGCCGGGAACGATCGGTCAGGGAGTGGAATTCCCGGTTGTGGTAGACCAGCGGCTCGCCGCGGTCGAGGCCGACGACGATGTCGAGCACCTCGGCGACGACGACGGTCGAACTGCCGATCGGGGTCGTCGACAGCGGACGGCAGCGCAGGGCACTGGCGGCGTCGGGCAGGTA
The DNA here is from genome assembly GCF_003234475.1 of Curtobacterium sp. MCBD17_008. Classification (NCBI taxonomy): domain Bacteria; kingdom Bacillati; phylum Actinomycetota; class Actinomycetes; order Micrococcales; family Microbacteriaceae; genus Curtobacterium; species Curtobacterium sp. MCBD17_008. The sequence goes on from NZ_QKTK01000001.1 coordinate 197,476, forward strand.
GCGGTCGCCGCTCGGGAGCGCGCCCCAGATCGGGTCGTCCGCGGCGGGGCTGCCGGTCGACGCGAAGCGCTTGGCCAGCGCGACGCCGCGGGCGTCCATCAGGTGCACCACGAAGACCGGGGCACCGAGGACGACGCCGGCGGACCCGGAGTTCGTGGAGAGCGAGAAGACCAGGACCGGCGGGTCGACCGCGACGGAGGCGACGCTCGAGGCGGTGAGACCGGTCGGACCGTCCGGGCCTTCCGCGGTGATGACCGCGACACCGGCGGGGTGCCCGCGGAAGGCCGCCTTGTACGCGGCGGCCATGTCGGCCTGGGGGACGTCTGCCTGCGGGAGGTCGGCGGCGTCGGGCATGTCAGTCGTGGTCGTTCCTCGTTCGGGGGGACGGCCACGGACGTCGCGGCCATCTCCCAACGTAGGACCTGCGGCATGGTGCGGGTCCATGTTTCACAGGTTCGGCCCATCCCGGGCGTGCCGTCACGCGGCCGTGCCCGCTCGGGACCGCACCGGACGACCGAGCGGCACGGCGCAGGCCGACGGCTCGGGCTGCCTGCTCGGGCCGACGGCTCGGGCTGCCGGCACGGGCCCGCGCAAGCTGACGTCGCGGGCTCACGGCCCGCACCCGCGCGAGCCGACGGGGCTCAGTGCCGCCGCAGCATCACGACCGCACCGGCGGCCGCGACGACCATGAGCGCCGCGGCGACGCCCGCCGTCGTGGTCACGCCGGAGTCGAAGGCGGCCCGCGCGGACTCGAGCAGCGCCTGCCCCGCCGGTCCACCGAGTTCGGCGGCCGCGGCGACCGCTCCGCCGAGGGTCTCCCCCGCCGCGGTGTGCGCGGTGGACGACAGCCCCTCGGGGACGACGACGTTCGCCCGGTACGCCGACGCGAGGATCGTCCCGAGGACGGCGGTCCCGAGCACGGCGCCGATCTCGTACGCGGTCTCCGAGATGGCCGATGCCGCTCCGGCCTTGTCCGCCGGGGCGGTGGAGATGATCAGGTCGTTCGTGACCGTCTCGGACGCACCGATGCCGATGCCGAGCAGCACGAAGGCGAAGGCGAGCGCGGCGATGGTCGCGTGGTGCCCGAGCCCGGCGACGAGGGCGTACGCGACCGCGGAGAACAGCAGCGACACCGAGACGACCCAGCGCGGCGCGACCCGGGCGACGACCGGCACGACGACGAGCCCGGCGACGATGGTGAGCACCGCACCCGGCACGAGGACGAGCCCGCTCGCGAAGGGGTCCAGGCCGGCGACGAGCTGCAGGTGCTGGGCGACGAAGAAGAGGAAGCCGGTGAGGGAGAACATCGCGGCCATGTTCATGAGCACGCTGCCGGTGAAGGCCGTGCTGCGGAAGAGGCGCATGTCGAGCATCGGCGTGCGGGTACGCAGCTGCCGCCGGACGAACGCGATGCCGCACAGCACACCGACCGCGACCATGGCGACGGCCAGACCGCGTTCCTCGGGGTGCACGAGCGACTTGATCGCCCAGACGAGCGGGCCGAGGGCGCCGAGGGAGAGCAGCATGCTCGGGACGTCGACGGGCCCGGGCTCGGGGTCGCGGGACTCCGGCACGCAGAACGGTACGGCGACGAGCATCACGACGAGGATCGGCACGGCGACCAGGAACACGCTGCCCCAGTGGAAGTGCGCGAGCAGGACGCCGCCGACGAGCGGGCCGAGGGCGTTGCCCGCCGCGAACATGGTCGACCAGACGGCGAGCGCGAGGCGCCGCTCCCCCGCGTCCGGGAAGACGTTCCGGATGATCGAGAGCGTGGCGGGCATGAGCATCGCGCCGAAGACGCCCATCGCGAGCCGGGCGGCGACGAGCATCCAGGCCTCGGTCGCGAACGCGGCGGCGACGGAGAGCACGGCGAACCCGGTCGCTCCGGTCACCAGGATCCGACGGCGACCGATGCGGTCACCGATGCTGCCCATGACGACGAGCAGGCCGGCGAGGACGAGCGGGTAGGCGTCGACGATCCAGAGCTGCGTGGTCGCGTCCGGGTGCAGGGCGCGCGCGATGGAGGGCAGCGCGAAGCTCAGGACGGTGTTGTCGACCGAGATGAGCAGCACCGGCAGCATGAGCACCGCGAGCGCCGCGAACCGGGAGGCGCGGCTCGCGGTGATCCGGGTGGCGACGGGGCTGGTGAGCAGTGCGGACATGGCGGACTCCAGGACTTCGAGCATGTCGCGCCGCTGGTCCTCCCGGACCGGCGCAGACGAGACGGGACGCGGAAGTCGTCACGCGTCCCGTCAGGGTCCCGTTAGTGTACCGTCCGGACGGTCACGGTTGCAAATGCAACCAACTGGCGGCCGGGAGGCCCGGTGACGAGCCGTCCCGTGCCTCCCGTCCGACAGGCGGTCGCGCCGCGGCGTCAGCGGACCCTCAGGCCTCCCCAGCCGCGGGGGTGTCCTCCGCCGCGGGGGTGTCCTCCGCCGCCTCCGCTTCGAATGGGTACCGCAGCCCGATCGCCGCGCGCCAGCGGTCGAGCGTCCGCGCGGTGGCCAGGGTCTCGTCGGTCGTCATCTGCGGTGCGTCGACACGGCCGGCCAGCAGGGCGTCGATCGTGGCCGCGGCCTCGAGTCCGTACGGGGCCACGTCCGGGAAGGACCGCTCCGTGCCGGCGTCGTCGACGGTCTGCACGGCGATGACCGGCTCCCCGCCGATGGTCCACGGATCCCGGAGGGTGATGGTGCCCCGGCTCCCGTGCACGACGACGGCGTTCGCGTCCTCGACGCGGATGCCGGTGCGGAGGCTCGCGGTGATGCCCGACGCGTACGTCGCACTCGCCACGGTCCACTCGTCGACCCCGGTCGGACCGATCGTCCCGACGGCGGAGAGCTCCACCGGCTCGGCGGCCGCCGTCCCCGTGGCGGCCTGCACGATCGCGGCCGTCATCGTCACCGGGTAGCACCCCACGTCGAGGATGCCGCCGCCGGCGGTGGCGACGTCGAACAGGCGCCCGGAGCGTTCCTCGACCCGGAACGCGAACGCGGCGTCGACGTGGGTGACCGTACCGACCGCGCCGTCCCGCACGAGGTCGAGCAGCGCCGCCGTCTGCGGGTGGAAGCGGTACATGAACGCCTCGACGAGCGGCAGCCCGGCACGGCGGGCCGCGTCGACGAGCACCGTCGTCGTGCGGTGGTCGGGCGTCAGCGGCTTCTCGCACAGCACGGCCTTGCCGGCCCGCAGCGCCGCGAGCACCAGGTCGGCGTGCCCGGTGTGCACGGTCGCGATGTACACGGCGTCGACGCGGGGGTCGGCGAGGACCTCGTCGTAGGTGCCGGCGGTCACGTCCGGGAAGCCGTGCTCCCCGGCCTCTGCCGCGAAGGCCCGGGCACGCTCGACCGAGGAACTCCCGGCGGCGACGAGCACCCCGCCGCTCGCGGAGAGCTGGGACAGGAAACGCCGGGCGATGCTGCCCGGTCCGAGGACGGCCCATCGGGGGTCCGCGGGCGGGATCGGGCTCGGGGTGGTCGCGGTCTGCGCTGACATGCGGCTCCTGTTCGTGGTGGACCTCGACGGTCTCGGTGAGGCTATCCGCCCCCGACCGGCACGGCCACGGCGTGTGTCCGTCTCCGGGCGCCGCGGAGCGCCGGGTGTCCCTAGACTCAGCGCATGGCCAGTGCTCGCGACCGCGTCCTCGACAGCTTCGTCGCCATCGTGTGCGAAGAGGGTGAACGTCCCGCGACGCTCGATGCCGTCGCCGCACGCGCCGGTGTCTCGAAGGGCGGACTGCTCTACCACTTCGGGTCGAAGGCGGCCCTGGTCGAGGGGCTGTGCGAGCGGCTCGCCGACCTCTCCGCTCTCGACGTCGAGCGCATGCGTGCGGCCGAGGACGGACCCGCCCGCTACTTCGTCGAGAACTGCCAGTTCGTCGGCAGTGAGCTCGACCTCGCGCTGTTGGCCGCGTCCCGCCTGCAGCAGGCCGGGTACGAGGAAGCCGGCCGCACGCTCGACGAGACCGAGAACGCCTGGCTCGCGACCCTCGTCGACGCCCTCGGGGACGTGCCGACCGCGCAGGCCGTGAAGCTCCTCGGCGACGGGCTGTACCACGCCGCGTCACTCGGGGCGGCGAGTGAGGTCCGGCCCGACCGCGGCACCGTCGACATGGCCGCCCTGCTCGAGGTCGTCGACCGCCTGATCGCGACGAAACCGTCCCGGTGAACGGTCGCGCCCGGTCCTGGGGATAGACTGGGTGCGATCCACCCGCTGATTCCCGGAGGTACCACCGTGGGCCGCGTCCTCGCCGCTGTTTTCTCGATCCTGCTGCTGCTGGTGTCGATGTACCTGTTCGGGTTCGCGTTCCAGCTCGACTCCGGGCAGGGCTTCGTGTTCATCGCCGGTGTGCTCCTGATGAGCCTCTCCTTCTTCCTGCCGATCCACGTGTTCGGCAAGCGGTAGTCACCTCCCGCAGCAGAACGGCCCCGCACCGGACGGTGCGGGGCCGTTCTGCGTCGTCCGGACCGGAGTCCAGGTCCGGAGTCAGGTCCGAGCCAGGACCGGCGGCGCTACGCGGGCGTGCGCAGCCCGCGCAGCGTGACGGCCGTGGCGACCGCGGCGTGCGCGGCCTCGGCGCCCTTGTCCTCCTTGGACCCGGGCAGCCCGGCGCGGTCGATCCCCTGCTGCTCGTCGTCCAGGGTGAGCACCCCGAATCCGACGGGCTTGCCGGTGTCGATCGCGACCCGGGTCAGGCCGCTCGTCGCCGCGTCCGAGACGTACTCGAAGTGCGGGGTCCCGCCGCGGATGATCACGCCGAGGGCGACCGCCGCGTCGTAGCCGGCCTCGAGGGCGGCCTTCGCGACGACCGGCAGCTCGAAGCTCCCGGGGACGGGGAACACCTGGCCGGTCGCTCCGAGCCGTTCGATCTCGCGCTGGGCGCCGTCGAGCAGCCCCGCCGCGATGACGTCGTGCCACTGGCCGGCGACGATCGCGACCCGGATGCCGCTGCCGTCGACGTGCTCGCGCTCCGCCGCTCCTGCTCCGCTCATGCGTGTGTCCCTTCGGTGTGGGCGGCGTCGTCCGCCGTCCGGTCGGCCGCGTCCAGCCAGGAGGCCAGCGCGGCGATGGTGATGACGGGGACGCCCTCGCGTTCCCCGAGTCCGACGAGCTGCGGCAGACGCATCATGTCCCCGCGCTCGTCGACGATCTCGCAGATCGCCGCGGCCGGCCGCAACCCCGCGGCGGTGACCAGGTCGATGGCTGCCTCCGTGTGCCCCGCGCGCTCGCGGACGCCGCCCGGTCGCGCACGCAGCGGGACGATGTGCCCCGGGCGGTGCAGGTCGTCCCGGACGGACGCCGGGTCGGCGAGCACCCGGAGCGTCCGTGCCCGGTCGTGGGCGCTGATGCCGGTGGTGACCCCGACGGCGGCGTCCACGGTCACGGTGTAGGCGGTCCCGCGGACGTCCTCGTTGTGCTCCACCATCGGCGGCAGGTCGAGGGTGTCGGCGATCGCGGCGCTGACCGGCGCGCAGATGAAGCCGGACGAGTGCGCCACGGTCCAGGCGATCCACTCCGGGGACGCGAGCTCGGCGGCGAGGACGACGTCGCCCTCGTTCTCGCGGCGCTCGTCGTCGGCCACGATGACCGGTCGGCCTGCGGCGATCGCGGCGAGGGCATCTTCGACGGTCGACAGTCCGGAGGTCGGCCGGGATCCGGTCGGGCGCGCACCCGTGGTCGGCCCGGCGTTCGTGACGGGGGCGGTCTCGGCGGTCATCACCGGGCCTCCGCTCCGGCGCCGGCCACGCCTGGTGCCGCCGCGGCGGCGTCGAGGCGCAGCATGCGGCGGACGTGCCGTGCCAGGACGTCGGTCTCGATGTTGACCCGGTCGCCGGGCACCCGTGCGCCGAGGGTCGTCGCCGCGAGCGTCTCGGGGATGAGGCTGACCTCGAACCACGCGGCATCCGGGGCGGTCGACTCCAGGGACACGGCGCTCACGGTGAGCGAGACGCCGTCGATCGCGACCGATCCCTTGTCGACCACGAGCGGGCTCAGCTCCGGGGTCAGCGCGAAGCGCACCCGTCGCCACCCGTCGCCGTCGTCGGTCCCGAGCACGGTCGCGGTGCCGTCGATGTGTCCCTGCACGATGTGTCCACCGAGCCGGTCCCCCACCGAGGCCGCTCGCTCCAGGTTGACGCGGTCGCCCGACCGCAAGGACCCGTGCGCGCTCATGTCGAGCGTCTGCTTCATGACGAACGCCGTGAAGGTCTCCGGGGTCTGCTCGACGACGGTCAGGCACACGCCCGAGACCGAGATCGAGTCGCCGTGCCGAGCGTCGGAGACGACGAGCGGACCGCGGACGGTCAGGGCGACGGAGTCGCCGCGTTCGTCGACGGCGGTGACGGTGCCGAGTTCCTCGATGATGCCGGTGAACACTGGTGTCCTCTCAACGGGACTCCGGGTGCGCGCGACGGTCGTCGGCGGACGGGAGGCTGGGGTCGCGGAACGACCGTCACCTTCCGTCAGCGCTTCCTCCCGTCCGGACTCTCACCGTCGGTCCTGGGATTGCACCAGGTCAACCCCGCACCGGGCGGACCCGGCGCGGCGCTCGTGGACTGTCACCACCGGTTCGGACTTGCACCGACCCCGGAGCGCTTGCGTGCTCCCGACGATACCCCAGGCCCCCGACCGCTGCCTCCGGCGCTGCACCGGACGTCACACAGCGTCGCGGGCGGTGGCCGGAGCGGCCGTCCTCGAGGTGTGTCTCACCTCACGTGCGCCGGTCCGAGCGACCGTCCTGGAGGCGCGACCCGCTGCCACGCACCCGGGTCGAGCCTCCCGGACTGCCCGTCTCGACAGCATGTCCTGTGGTGCGTGCGCAAGTCGCGCCTCCGGACGACGTGACCCGGCGGCACGTTCGGTCGCGATGCACCGGACGCGGCATCGGCCGGAGCGCAGGTGGGTGCGGAGCGCCGGTCACCCGGCGCTCCGCACCCGCTCTCATCGGGCCGTCAGTGGCGGCGTCGCAGGGCGAGCGTCCCGAGGCCGGCGAGCAGCAGCAGGAGCGCCGCCAGTGCCGGGAACGCCGGGTCGTCCGCGCCCGTGTAGGCGAGGGCACCGTCGGCGTCCGCCGTCGCACGGTCGGCCGTCGCTGCCGGTGCCGCAGGACCTGCGGTGACCAGCGTCGCGGTCGACCGGACCCCGTCGGTCACGAGGACCGGGGTGGTGCCGGCGTCCACGATCGGGACGGTGTCGGTGACCGGGGTGGTGCGGACGCCGGGAGTGGTGCCCACGACCGGGTCCGTGTCGACGTCGGGCGTGCTGCCCGTGCCGCCGGGGGTGGTGCCGGTGTTCGGCGTCGAGCCCGGGACGGTACCCGGGTCGGTGCCCGGCGTCGTGCCCGGGTCGGTGCCCGGCGTCGTGCCCGGGTCGGTGCCGGGCGTCGTACCCGGGTCGGTGCCGGGCGTCGTGCCCGGGTCGGTGCCCGGCGCCGTCACGATCGGGGTCGTGGAGCCGTCGCCGATGATGCCGATGCCGTTGTCGCCGATCGTGATCGGGACGTCCACGACCGGGATCACCTGGGTGCCGGAACCGATGCCGTCCTCACCCGAGGTCGTCCCACCAGCCGCCGGAGCGGTACCCGTCGTCGGGGTCGAACCGGTCGTCGAGCCACCGGTGCTCGTACCGTCACCGACGACACCGATCCCGTTGCCACCGACCGTCACCGGGACCGACACCACCGGCGACACCTGCGTACCGGAACCGATGCCGTCCTCACCCGAGGTCGACCCACCAGCCGCCGGAGCAGTACCCGTCGACGGGGTCGAACCGGTCGTCGAGCCACCGGTGCTCGTGCCATCACCGACGACACCGATCCCGTTCCCCGTCACCGTGATCGGGACCGAGACGGTCCCGAGCAACTGCGTGCCGGAGATGAGCCCGTCCGACCCGGAGGTCGAGCCGCTCGTCGTGCCACCGGTCGGAGCTGCCGGGGCCGCGGAGGTCCCGGTGGCCGATCCGTCCCCGAGCACGCCGATCCCGTTGCCCGAGACCGTGATGGGGACCGTGATGTCCGGCAGGACCTGGGTGCCCGAGAGCACGCCGTCCTCCCCGGAGGTCGAGGCGGTCGTCGTGTCACCGGCCGGAGCTGCCGGAGCCGAGGACGACCCGGAACGTGTGCCGGTGGCGGCAGCGTCACCGAGGACACCGACGGCGTTGCCGGTCGCCGTGACCGGCACGTCCACCGCACCGGCGACCTGGGTGCCCGAGAGCACGCCGTCCTCGCCGGACGTGGTGGGCGAGGAGGCCACCGGAGCAGCCGGCGCGGGAGCGGGAGCAGCCGGCGCGGGAGCCGGGGCAGCCGGCGCAGGGGCCGGAGCCGCCACCGCGTCCCCGACGACGGCGACCGCGTTGCCGGTCACGTCGACGGGAGCGCTGACGTCGGGTACGACCTGGGTGCCGGACGCGAGGCCGTCGGCCCCGCTGGTGGTGGGCGCTGGTGCTGCCTGCGCGGGGTCCGCGGGTGCCGGCGCAGGTGCCGCCGGCGCAGGTGCGGCCGGAGCGGTCGTGGAGACCGCGTCGCCGACGATGCCGAAGGCGTTGCGGGTGACGGAGACGGGCGCGTCGACGGTCGGCGCGACCTGGGTTCCGGAGACGGTGCCGTCCTCACCGGTGGTCGTCGCCGCGTTCGCCGCGACGGCTCCACCGAAGGTCAGCCCGCCCACACAGAGGGCGAACCACAGCCCTCGGGAGACGTTCTTGTTCATGGTCGTTCACTCCTGATCGAGATGGATGGTCGACCGCACACAGAGGCGGTCGGTGGCGCGTCCTGCCGTGACGGGCAGGTGCACCGATCTCAATCGGGAGCGACGTCGTGGTCGCCGGTGACCGACGCTGGGAGGGCGTCGTCGGAGACCGAGCCGCGGAGGCCCGCGGCGAGGGGGGTGGTGTGGTCCTCGACACCGACGGTGCCCAGGATGTTCGCGCCGGCGGAGCCTCCGGAGGTGCTGCCGCCCGTGGTGCCCACGGTGCCGCCGTCGAAGGGCGTGTGCGCCGGTGCGCCGCCCTCGGGGAGGACGAGGGCCTCGCCGCCGAACGTCGCCGTCACGGGAGCCGGGACGAGGACCTCGTCAGCGACCGTCCCGACCGTCGACCGCGACGAGTCGTCTGCTGCGACGGCGGCGGTCGCCGAGCGCTGTCCCACAGCGGGCGTCACGGACGCATCGATAGTCATCGCCACCGACGGCACGACGACCCCGACCTCGCCGCCGTCGCGGCCGACAGGACCCTCGCGGTCGACCGGAAGGGTCGGGGCCGGCCGGGGCCCGAGGACCGGGGCCCCCGGCAGCGCACCGCCGGAGCCGGGGAGCACCGGGCGGACGGGGACGTCGACGACGGGGAGCGGGCCTCCAGGCAGGAGCCCACCACCGACGGACGGGAGCCCGCCGACGACCTCGGGCACCCCGGCCACCACGTCCGGCACGACGCCGACGGTGTCCCCGACGGTGCCGAGGGTCCCGTCGACGATGCCGGTCACGGGGTCGGTCACCCCGCCCAAGGCGTCGTCGCCGAGCAGCGTGCCGACGACCGGGAGGCTCCCGACCACCCGGTCGACGGTCGCCACGATGGAGGTCACCGGGCCGACGGCCGTCACGGTCTGCACCGTCCCGGTGACGGGGGCCAGTGCCCCGGAGACGCCGTCGGCGACCGGCCGGGAGGCACTGGTCACGTCCGACACGAGGCCGTCGACGAGCGACGTGTCGGGACGGAACGGGTCCGGACGGGACGGGCCCGGACGGCTCGTGTGCTCCGCCGGAGTGCCGGCGGCGGTGGTCACGGGTGCCGCTGGCGCGGGCCCGGAGTCGTCCCCGACCGGCCGGGAGGTCGTCGGTGCTGCAGGCGTCGCCTCGGCCACGGGGGTCGTGACGGGGGCAGCGGGGGCCGGCGCGACGGGAGCCGGCGCAGGTGCCGCCGGGGCGGATGCGACGGGTGTCGGAGCGGCCGGCGCGACGGGGGCCGGGGCCACAGGAGCCGGAGCGGCCGGTGCCGGGGCGACCGGGCGCGGAGCCGGCGGAACGGGGGCAGGAACGGCGCTGCGGACCGGTGCCACGGCGCGGTCGACGACGTCGCCGACCCCGCTCGTCACGCGCTGGGCAGCGCTGCCGACGCCGGAGACCACTCCGCCGACCAGGCCGTCGGGCCGCGGTGCCGCCTGGGTCTGCGCCCCGCTCCCGAGCAGGGGACCACCGACAGCGGCAGCCGGGCGGGCGCCGAGGACGATCGAGAGCAGCACGACGGCTGCGACGATCCCGCAGGCCATGAGCGCCCATCGCAGGACCGTGCGCCAGGGTGCACGCATCGTCGCGTCCATGCGCTCACCTCCTGATCTCGGCTGCGCACGTAGAGTGGTTGACCGGCACGGTAGACCAGCACCGGTGCCCTGCTCCTCATTCACATCGAACAGTCAGGAACGGCGTGACCTCGACCTTCAGTGCCCCCACTCGCAACCTCGACATCGTCACGCTGCACGAGATCCTCCGTCTGCGGCAGGACGTGTTCGTGGTCGAGCAGGAGTGCGCCTACCCGGACATCGACGGCCGGGACCTCGAGCCGGGCACGGTGCAGTTCTGGGCCGGGACCGGGTCCGTCGACGCCACCCTGCGACTCCTCCGCGAGCCCGACGGTACCGAGCGGATCGGCCGCGTCGCGACCGCGGCGCACGCCCGCGGCAAGGGGCTCGGGGCGGCGCTGATGACGGCGGCGATCGCCGAGAGCCGGTCCCCCAGCATCGCGATCAACGCGCAGGCACACCTGGGCGAGTGGTACGCGCAGTTCGGCTTCGTGCGCTCGGGCGAGGACTTCCTCGAGGACGCCATCCCGCACACCCCCATGGTCCGCACGCGCTGACCCGGCCGGAGCGGCTGCGGCGCTAGGCCTGCCAGCGGCGCAGCTCGCCGTACGAGCGGGCCTGGTGCTCCCGGTCGGCGACCAACCGTTCGAACACGATCGAGGTCTGCGTCGTCGCGACCGAGGGGTCACCGCTCAGCTCGTCGGCGACGAAGTCCCGCAGTTGCTCGGTGGACGTGCACGCGATGTGCACGAGGAAGTCCTTGTCGCCGGCCAGGAACGACACGTCGAGCACCACCGGCACCCGGAGCAGGCGCTTCGCGAACTCCCGGAGCTCGTGGCGTGCGGCTGCGTGCACGCGCACGGACACCATCGCCTCGATCGAGAACCCGAGTCGGGCGATGTCCACGTCGGCCCGGTAGCCCGCGATGACGCCGGCGTCCTCGAGCGCTCGGACCCGGACCAGGCACGTCGACGGTGCGATGCCGACCGCTGCTGCGAGCCGGTTGTTCGGGATCCGGGCATCGGCCGCCAGCACCCAGAGGATCCGCTCGTCGACCTCGTCGAGTCGGGGCGACGGAGCGTCGGGGCGGCGGACGATGCGGTCGGACACCACGCAACCGTAACGCGGTGCTCCCGTGACGCCGGGCAACCGCGTCGGCGGGACCGGGTCACATCGCCAGGGTCATCCCGACGACGGCGACGGTCATGGCGAACACCTCGCCGCTGCGGACGGCACGGCGGTCCTCCCGGGCCCACTCGTACCGGAGCAGCCAGCCGCTGAAGGCGCAGTACCCGATCACCCCGGCTCCGAGCACCGCCGTCAGGACGAGCGCGTGCGCGTGCACGGCACCGCCGACGAGTTCGGAGGCGTGACCCATGAACAGCATGCCGGCCATGACCACCGCCGAGAGCGCCCGGTGCACGTCCATCGGTTCCGCGCGCCGGCCGTCACCCCGACGCCGTCGCACGACGGGCAGCGGCGCGAGGAACAGCAGCAGCGCCGCGGCGAGGATCGTCCACGACGGCCCGGCCTGGACCACGGGCATGAGCATGGCGACGAGCATGACCGCCGCGGGCACGATGACCCCGGGCCGCGGGCGGTACCGGTCCCCGACGATGCAGCAGACCGAGGCGAACTGCGGCACGACGAGCACCGCGTCGGCGACGGTCGCGTGCATCGGGGGTGTCAGCCCTCGGTGCGGGCGGCGCGCTCCTGCTTCACGCGCACGTTCTCGGAGCGGACCGCGGCCTGCGTCGAGCGCTCGCGGACGAGCCACTCGGGCATCTCCTGCAGCAGCTGCTTGATCTGCTCGGTGGTGAGGACGTCGTCGACGCCGGCGCGGGCGAGTCCGGAGATCGAGACGCCGAGGCGCGCGGCCACGACCGGGCGGGGGTGCGGCCCGTCGCGACGGAGGTCCTGGAGCCACGTCGGCGGCTCGCTCTGCAACTCGTCGAACGTCGTGCGAGCGATCGGGCCCGCGCGGAACGACTCCGGGGTCGCCGAGAGGAGGACGCCGAGCTTCTTGGCAGCGGTCTCGGGCTTCATGGTCTGTTCCTGGGCCATGGTGACAAGGGTACGGCCCGTATGCTCGGGTGCATGACCGCGCTCGCCATCGCCTTCGTACCCGGGGTCTCCCCCGCCAAGTGGGTGCGGGTGTGGCGGGAGCGTCGTCCGGACGTCGACCTGGTGCTCCTGCCCGTGGAGGCCGACGGCGTCACCGCGGCGATCGAGGGCGAGGCGGACATGGTGTTCGCCCGGATGCCCGTGCCCGAGCAGCACCACGCGATCCCGCTCTGGACCGAGACCGCGGTCGTCGCTGCCCCGAAGGACTCCCCGCTCGCCGACCTCGACGAGGTGACCGAGGCGGACCTCGCCGACGTCACGGTCCTCGACGCCGGCCCGGTGCCGCCGGACGTGTCCGCTGCGCTCGACCTGGTCGAGGCGAACGTCGGCGTCGTCGTCCTACCGCAGTCGCTCTTCCGCGCGGCGAGCCGGAAGGACCTCGTGTCCCGACCGCTGGCCGGCTCCCCCGGCACCCGCGTCGCCCTGGTCTGGCGCGACGAGGACGCCTCCGAGCTGACCGAGGAGTTCATCGGCGTGGTCCGCGGCCGCACCGCCAACAGCTCTCGGAACCAGGCGGACCAGCCGGGAGGCCCGGATCCCGACACCGCGGACCGTGCCCGCCCGGCGAAGGGCGGTGGCAAGGCCACGGCGTCCAACGCGAAGACCGTCGCCAAGCGGAGTGCGACGAAGGGCACCGGCGCGAAGAGCGGCGGCGGGAAGAACTCCACGGGTCGCGGCCGGACGCCGCGCGGCATGTCCGGCAAGCCGAAGCGCGGCTCGAAGGGCAACCGGTGACGGCCCCGGACGACGGGCGAGCGGAGCGGCCGATGCGTGCCGTCCGCCTCGTGGCGATGCCCGCGGACCGACTCCCCGGGTGGCTCGACCGTTCGATGGCGGAGTACGTCGAGTCCCGCGTGCGGTCCGGTGAGAGCCGCGAGCAGGCCGAGGCGAACAAGCAGCGCTCCCTCGACACCTGGTTCCCCGGCGGGTCACCCGCGGCGGGGCACCACGTGTGGGAGCTGACCGACCAGGACGACACGGTCGTCGGGCACCTCTGGATCGGCCCGTTCACCCCGGGCAGCAGCGACTGGTGGGTGTTCGACATCGAGGTCGACGTCGACCACCGCCGGCAGGGGCACGCGCGACGGGCGTTCGAGCTCGCCCACGAGGTCGCCCGCAGCGAGGGCGCGACGAGCATCGGTCTCAACGTCTTCGGCTACAACACCGGCGCGCGCGAGCTCTACGAACAGCTGGGGTACGAGGTCGCCTCGCTGCAGATGCGGCTCCCGCTCGACTGACGCCGGCGCGGACGGGCTCGTCAGTCGGGCCAGACGCCCGACGTCCCCCGGCGGTGGCTGCCGACGAGGTGCGTGTCCACGATCCCCAGCGCCTCCATGAGCGCGTGCATGGTGGTCGGTCCGACGAAGGCGAACCCGCGTTTCCGCAGCGCCTTCGACAGCGCGGTCGATTCGGGACTGGTGGTCGGGACCTCGGCGACGGTCCGTGGCCTCGGGGTGTCGGCGGGCCGGAAGGACCAGACGAAGTCCGCCAGCCCGCCGTCCGCCCGCAGCGCGATGGTCGCGCCGGCGTTCGTGATCGTCGCGGCGATCTTCGCCCGGTTCCGGACGATGCCCGCGTCACCGAGCAGCCGTGCGACATCGTCCTCCCCGAACCCGGCGACGACGTCGGGGTCGAAGTCCGCGAAGGCCGCCCGGAACGCCGGGCGCTTGGCCAGGATCGTCCGCCACGACAGGCCGGACTGGAACGCCTCGAGCGACAGCCGCTCGAAGACGCCTCGTTCGTCCCGGACGGGCATGCCCCACTCGGTGTCGTAGTACTCCCGCAGCATCGGGTCGACCGATGCCCACAGCGGTCGGGCGCGGCCGTCCTCGCCGGTCACGAGATCCGTCGTCATCGTCCCATCCTGGCGGACGGCACGACCGGTGCGGCGTCAGTCGGCGTGCGGGCCGTCCTCGGCCGCGGCCGGGTCCATCCAGACGTACTCCCAGCGGTGGCCGTCCGGGTCGACGAAGCTGCGCTGGAACATGAACCCGAGGTCCATCTCCGGTCGGTCCTCGGTCCCGCCGGCCTCGACCGCGGCGTCGACGATCCGGTGGACCTCGTCCTTCGTCTCGGCGCTCAGGGAGTTGATGACCTCGATCGTGTCCGACGCGGCGATGGTCTTGTCCGTGAACTCGGAGAACTTCGCGTGCGTGAGGAGCATCACGTACACGGTGTCGCTGATGACGATGCTCGAAGCGGTGTCGTCACTGAACACCGGGTTCAGTGGGTAGCCGAGTGCCCGGTAGAACCCGGTCGCCCGGTCCAGGTCGGACACCGGCAGGTTGATGAACACCATGGTCGACATGTGCGGTCCCTTCGTCGAGACCAACCTGACCCCTCGTGCCCGCTCGCGCAACCGTTCCGTGGCGGAACCGCCCCGGCCACGGCCGCTCGCTAGGCTCGGAGCATGCGCATCCTCGTCCTCAACGGCCCGAACCTGGACATCCTCGGCCGCCGTGACCCGGAGCAGTACGGCACGGTGACGCTCGCCGAGATCGAGGCGATCGTCCACACCGAGGCCGCGGTGCACGAGCTCGAGGCCGACTTCCGACAGACGAACCGCGAGGGTGAACTCGTCGAGTGGCTGCACGAGGCGCTCGACGACTTCGCGGGCGTCGTCATCAACCCCGCGGCGTACGCGCACACCTCGATCGCACTGCACGACGCCGTCGAGGCACTGCGCGTCCCCGTCATCGAGGTGCACCTGTCGAACACGTGGAAGCGCGAGCCGTTCCGGCACGTCGACCACGTCGCCACCGCGGCGACCGCCGTCATCGCCGGTGCGGGCGCCGACGGGTACCGGCTGGCCGTCGCGCACCTCGCGTCGCTGCTGCCCCGCTGACGGCGGCGTCCCGCCGAGACGCCGCCACGTCGTCGCGGCGCCGCCGGATCCGGAGCCGTTTCGCGCCTCCCGGGGCGTCTCACCGTGACGGGGGCGTTCCGCGAGCCGGCCGGGAGGCCCGTCAGAAGTCGGCCGGCCGCCGCACGTCGTCGACGCCGGCGGCGACGAAGCCACCGCGGATGATCGGCAGCGCCCGACGGACGGCCTGGTCGATCCGCAGCTCGAGGTCGACGCTCGCGATGTCGTACCCGCCGGCCCGCTTCGTGAAGTCGCGCTCGTTCCCGAACACCGCGAGCGGGAGCGTCGTCGACTGGAAGAACCCGAACAGCGGTCGCATCTGGTGCTCGACGAGGAGCGCGTGGCGGTCGCTGCCGCCGGTCGCCGTGAGCAGCACCGGGGTGTCGACGAGGTCGTACTGGCCGATCCAGTCGAAGAACAGCTTGAACGCACCGGAGTAGGCGGCGCGGAACGCCGGGCTCCCGACGACCAGGACGTCCGCCCCCTCCACCGCCGCCAGTGCGGCCTGGGTCTCGGCGGCCATCTGCTCCCGCCCGGCGGCGGCACCGAGGTCGGCCAGGAGCGGCCCGATCTCCACGGTGACGGACTCGGCGTCGGGCAGCTCGGCCACGAGCCGCTCCACCGTCGCCCCGACGAGCGTCGAGGTACGGGACGGGTCCGATGGGCTGCCGCTGACACCGACGACGAGGGTTCCGCTCATGCGCTCGATGCTCACACGTGCCCGCCGAGCAGGGTGTCGTTGTGACGACTTGTGTCGGTTCCCGGCCCGCCGGCGTACCGTCCGACAGATGCAGACCTTCCTGCCGTTCGCGGACTTCCGTGCCTCTGCCGAGGTGCTCGACGACAAGCGTCTCGGCAAGCAGCGGGTCGAGACGCTGCAGGTCATGCGTGCGTTGACGCTGCCGGACTACGGATGGCAGCACCACCCGGTCACGGCGATGTGGCGCGGCTTCCGGCCGGCGCTGATGGCGTACCAGGACGCGACGTGCCGGGTCTGGCTCGAGCGCGGCCATGCGGACACGTGCCTCGAGAAGACCCTCGCGGACCTGGCCCTCGTGCCGGAGGACCTCGTGGCGTACGAACGCGGGGACTTCGAGGTCCCGTCGTGGAACACCGACGAGCGGGTGCACCTGTCGCACCGGTCCAAGCTCGTGCAGAAGGCGCCCGAGCACTACCGACCGTTGTTCCCCGACGTCCCGGACGACCTGGACTACCACTGGCCCGGCACCGTGGCGCACCGCACCTCGGCCTGACGGGACCGGACCCGCCGCAGATCTCAGGGGGAACGGGAGCGATCGTTCAGGGGTCGATCGTCCCGGATCCGCAGCGGGCCCGGTCGTTCCGGGAGCAGCACGGCAGGGGCCGGCGTCCCGGCCGGACGCGCATCAGGGGGTGCGTCCGGTCCAGCGCACCGCCAGCACGGCGGTGCAGACCTCGGGTGGTCAGGGGTGGAGCCGGCCCTCCCGGTACCGGTCGGCCTCCGTCGGCGCCGCCATGGACCGTCCAGCCCGGTCCAGGTGCGCCGGCAGCAGGGCACTCGCGAGGGTGGCGAGGGCACCGACGACGGCGATGACGCCGAGGGGCAGCGCATCGAGACCGTGTGTTGCGCCGACTGCCAGCGCGAGGACCGTGGCGGGCGCAGGCAGGAGCTGGACCGCTCGGAAGCGGTCGTCCTGCGTCGCCGGTCGGATCGTCACGTTGGCCATGTGACCACTCTGCCGGACACCTCCTGTCCGCAGAAGGGGGGACACGGCCCCAGAGCTGGAGTAGAACGTCTAGTACACCCGCTCAACCGAGCATCCGGACCGCCGCGACGGCCGCCACGACGGCGTCCACCACCTGCTCGCCGTCCGCCCGGGTCAGCGTCTCGTCGAAGGTCAACCGCACCGCCGAGCGGGCCACGTCCTCCGGCAGGCCGAGCGCCGTCAGCACGTGTGACGCCTCGGTGCTGCCCGCGGCACAGGCGCTCCCCGACGACGACACGACGTCCCGGCGCTCGAGTTCGAGCAGCACCGTCTCGCCGAGCACCCCCGGGAAGCAGAACGACGCGTGTCCCGGCAGTCGGCGGTCCGGCGACCCGGTCAGCACGGCGCCGGGCACCCGGGCGAGCACCCCGGCGACGACGGCGTCCCGGACCGTGGTGGCCGTTCCCGCCGCTGCGTCCCGTCCGGCGAGGACACTCCCCCACGCCGCCGCGAGACCGACCGCGCCCGCGACGTCCTCCGTGCCCGAACGTCGGCCGCGCTCCTGTCCACCGCCGTGCAGGAGTGGCTCGAGCGCGACACCGGCCCGGACCGCCAGGGCCCCGATGCCCTTCGTCGCACCGAGCTTGTGCCCGGACACCGAGACCGCGTCGACCCCGAGCACGTCGAGCCCGACCGGCAGCCACGGTGCGGACTGCACGGCGTCGGTGTGGAACCGCGCACCCACGGCGTGCGCGACCTCTGCGAGTGCCCGCACGTCCTGCACCGTGCCGATCTCGTTGTCCGCGTGCGCGACGGTCACGAGCGTCGTGTCCGGGCGGAGTGCCGCGCGCAGGGTCTCGGGCAGGACGGTGCCGTCCGCCGTGACCGGCACGACCGTGACCGTGAAGCCGTGGTGCCGTTCGAGGTACCGGCAGCTCTCGAGGACGGCCTCGTGCTCGACGGCGCTCGTCACGACGTGCCGCCCGCGGGGTGCACCGAGCGCGATGCCCTTCACCGCGGTGTTCGCACCCTCGGTGCCGCCGCTCGTGAAGACGACCTCGCCGGGCCGACAGCCGAGGGCGCGGGCGACCGCCGAGCGCGCACCTGCCAGGCCCCGGGCCGCGGCGTCCCCGACCTCGTGCGTGGAGGACGGGTTGCCGAAGGTGCCGGTCAGGTACGGCCACATCGCCTCGAGGACCTCGCGGCGGACGGGCGTCGTCGCGGCCCGGTCGAGGTAGAACACGGCGTCAGACCGGGCGGACGTCGACGTCGAGCCCGAGGTCGAGCGCCCGCGCCGAGTGCGTGAGGGCGCCGACGGACACGAGGTCGACCCCGGTCGCGGCGATCGCGGCCACCGTGTCGAGCGAGACCCCGCCCGACGCCTCGACGAGCGCGCGGCCCGCCACGAGGGCCACGCCCTCCTCGAGCATCGGCACGGTGAAGTTGTCGAGCATGACTGTGTCGACGCCCGCGGCGACGACGGGTTCGATCTGGTCGATGCGGTCCACCTCGACCTCGAGGTGCACGGTGTGCCCGAGACGCCGTCGTGCGGCCCGGATCGCGTCGCCGATGTCCGTGCCGCCGGCCAGGAGCACCGCGAGGTGGTTGTCCTTCGCCAGGACCGCGTCCGACAGTGACGTCCGGTGGTTGTGGCCGCCACCGCAGCGCACCGCGTGTCGTTCGAGCGCGCGGAGACCGGGCGTGGTCTTCCGGGTGTCGACGACCCGGGTACCGGTCCCGGCGACGGCGGCGACGTACTGCGCGGTGAGGGTCGCGATCCCGGACATGCGCTGCACGAGGTTGAGGGCGACCCGCTCGGCACGGAGCACGGACCGGGCCGACCCGGTCACGCTCGCGATGACGTCCCCCGCGGCGAAGACGTCCCCGTCGCGGAGTGCCACGGACACGGCGAGGTCGGGGTCGACGGCATGCATCACGGCGACGAACACCTCGCCGCCGGCGAGCACGCCGGGCTCGCGCGCCGCGAGGGTCGCGGCCGCGGTCGCCGTCGCGGGGATGAGGGTCTCGCTCGTGACGTCACCCCACGGCGCGTCCTCCTCGAGCGCGGTGTCGATCACCCGCCGGAGCACGTGCGGCGGGACCGTGCCGGGGTCGGTGTCGGCGGGCACGGCCGGGGCGGTGGGAGCGGCCTGGGCGGTGGGAGCGGCCTGGGCGGTGGGAGCGGCCTGGGCGGTGGGAGCGGTCATGCGAGTGCCTCCTGCAGGGCGGTGGGCGCGGCGTCGGACGGGCCGGCCGGTCGTGCCCGGACCCATGCGGTCGTCATCGGCGCGGTCGGGTCGGTGTCGGGGTGGTCGGTCCGGGCGTGGGCACCGCGGGACTCGGTCCGGGCCTCGGCGGCGAGCGCCGTCACCCGGGCGAGGTCGAGCAGCGCCCGGTCCTCGGCACGGCGCACGGTCGTCGGCAGCGGCGCCGGCACCGCGGCGAGCACCCGCCGGCCCTCCGCCAACCCGGCGGCGTCGCGCAGCAGGCCGACGTGCTCGGTCATCACGGACTGGACCGCGTCGCGGACGGCGGTGTCGGTGCCGACCCGGCCCGGGCCTCCCGGCCGGTCGCCGCCCGACAGACGCACGCCGTCCACCGGACGGGAGGCCCGCCTGCCGTCCAGCGGATCGGCCACGACGGTCGGCAGGAGCGTCGCGTCGCCGCGGAGCCGCGGCCGGTCGGGGCGCGGGGACCCGAGTGCGTCGGCGGCGCGGACCGCGAACACCAGGCCCTCGAGCAGCGAGTTCGAGGCGAGGCGGTTGGCCCCGTGCACGCCGGTGCAGGCGACCTCCCCGACGGCGCAGAGCCCGGGCAGGCTGGTGCGGCCCTCGGTGTCGGTCGCGACACCGCCCATGGCGTAGTGCGCGGCGGGCGCGACCGGGACGCCCTCCCGGGTCCAGTCGACGCCGGCCGCCCGCGTGGCCCGGGTGAGGCCGGGGAACCTGGCGAGCAGGAACGCGGGGTCGAGCCCGGTCGCGTCGAGGAGCACGGGGCGCCCGCCCTGGGCACGCATGGCGCTCGCGATCCCCCGCGCGACGACGTCCCGCGGCGCGAGCTCGGCGTCCGGGTGCACGTCGCGCATGAAGCGGTGCCCGCGCTCGTCCCGCAGGACGGCTCCCTCACCGCGGACGGCCTCGGAGACCAGCCCACCGCCGGGCACGGCGAGACGCGTCGGGTGGAACTGGACGAACTCGAGGTCGGCGAGCACGGCGCCGGCCCGCCAGGCCGCGGCAGCACCGTCCCCGGTGGCGACGAGCGGGTTGGTCGTCTCGCGGTACAGGTGGCCGGCTCCCCCGGAGGCGAGCAGCACCGCGTCCGCGTCGATCCGCCGCGGTTCGCCGAGCAGGTCGAGGACGTCGACGCCGACGACCTGTCCGTGGCGGACGACGAGGTCGGTGAGGCACGTCCGCTCGAGGATGGTGACGTGCCGCCGGTGCAGGGCGGCGACGAGGGTCCGTTCGACCGCGGCCCCGGTCGCGTCCCCGCCCGCGTGCAGGATGCGCCAGCGCCCGTGGGCGGCCTCGCGCCCCCGCGCCAGGTCGTCGCCGTACCGGTCGAGTGCGGCCGGGTCGGTCGTCCGGTCGAACGGCACCCCGAGGGCGAGCAGGTCGCGCACGCGGGCCGGACCGTCGGTGCAGAGGACGTCGACGGCGCGGGCGTCCGCCGTGCGCGCGGCCGCGACGTGCGTGTCGTGCTGGTGGAGGGCGGCGGTGTCGTCGGCCCCCAGGGCGACCGCGATGCCACCCTGCGCGGACGCCGTGGCGCCGTCGGTCAGGGTGCCCTTCGTGACGAGGGTGACGTCGTGCTCGGTGCTCGCGCGGATCGCGGCGGTCAGGCCGGCGATCCCCGACCCGACGACGACGACGTGCATCAGGCCCGGGTCCCCAGCGGGCGGGGCTTCGCGGCGAGCATGCGTTCCAGTGCGACCTTCGCGTCGACCTGGACGTCGGCGGGGACCACGATCTCGTTGAGCACGACACCGTCCACGAGCGCCTCGAGCACCCACGCCAGGTAGCCGGGGTGGATGCGGTACATGGTCGAGCACGGGCACACCACCGGGTCCAGGCACGTGATCGTGTGCTGCGGGTACTCGGCGGCGAGCCGGTTGACCATGTTGACCTCGGTGCCGATCGCGAACGACGTCGGCTCGGTGGCCGCGGCGACGGTCTTCCGGATGAGGTCGGTGCTGCCGGCGACGTCCGCGGCGTCGACCACGGCCATCGGGCACTCCGGGTGCACGATCACGCGCACGTCGGGGTCCTCGCGCCGGGCCTGCTCGATCTGGTCGACCGTGAAGCGGCGGTGGACGGAGCAGAACCCGTGCCACAGGACCACCTGGGCGTCGAGCAGCTCGGCGGCGGTGTTGCCGCCCCCGGCCAGGCGCGGGTTCCACATCGGCATCCGGTCGGTGCTGATCCCCATCGCCTTCGCGGTGTTCCGGCCCAGGTGCTGGTCGGGGAAGAACAGCACGCGCTGCCCCCGCTCGAACGCCCACTCGAGCACCGTCGCTGCGTTCGACGACGTGCACACGATCCCGCCGTTCCGACCGCAGAACGCCTTGAGGTCCGCGGCGGAGTTCATGTACGTGACCGGGATGACCGGGACACGGCCGTCGGCGTCGGGCTCGGAGCCGTACAGCGCGGTCAGCTCCGCCCAGGCGGCCTCGACGCTGTCGATGTCGGCCATGTCCGCCATCGAGCACCCGGCGGCCAGGTTCGGCAGGATGACGCGCTGGTCGTCCCGCGCCAGGATGTCCGCCGTCTCGGCCATGAAGTGCACACCGCAGAACACGATGGCCTCGGCGTCGGGCTTGGTCAGGGCGGCGTTCGCGAGCTGGAACGAGTCGCCGAGGAAGTCCGCGTGGCGCACGACCTCGTCCCGCTGGTAGAAGTGCCCGAGGACGACCACCCGGTCGCCGAGGGTCGCCTTCGCCCGCTCGATCCGCTCGTGCAGCTCCTCGTCGGGCGCGTGCTTGTACTCGTCCGGCAGCACACCCTGGCGGGGCGCCGTCGTCGGGATGACGTCGGACATCGACGACCCGGGGCCGTACCCGGGCACGGCGTCGAAGTCCCAGGTGGGAGCGGCGAGGTCGGGCGTGCAGGTGGTGCCGGCCGCCCGGCCGTTCGAGATCAGTTCGATGGTGGTCGCGATGGACACGGTTCCGTCCCCGTTCATTGCGCGGTGGTGGGTCGGGTCGTCAGCGGGCCGTTGTCCGCGTACGACAGGTCGGGGTTCGAGCGGTACAGGCGGGCCGGTCGGTGCCGGTCGCCGCTCGTGGTCTCGTCGGTGGGCAGGACCGCGTTGCTCTGCGCGACCTGCCGCCGGAAGTTCGCCGGGTCGAGCGTCCGGCCGAGCACGGCCTCGTAGACACCGCGGAGCTCGGCGAGGGTGAACCGGTCGCCGAGGAACGCCTGCGCGATCCGCGAGTACGACACCTTGTTCCGGAGCCGCCAGAGGGCGTACTCCACGATGCGGTCGTGGTCGAACGCGAGCGGCGGGTGCTCGTCGGCGAGGAACCACCGCACGTTCCAGTCGTCGGGAACGACGTTCGCCTCGTCCGGGTGCACGAGCGCCCAGTAGACGACCGACACCACCCGGCTCGGGGAGCGGCCGACGTCCCCGAACGCGTAGAGCTGCTCGAGGTACCGCGGCTGCACCTTCGTCGTCTCGCGGAGGCGCGCGGCCGCGGAGTCGTCGAGGCCCTCGTCCGCGCCCACCCATCCGCCCGGCAGCGCCCACGAGCCCTCGTGCGGTTCGGTCACGCGGCGGACGAGCGGCATCCAGAGTGCGGGGACGCCGGTGTCGGGATGTGGGCGGAGCGCCACGATGACGGTCGAGACGGCGACGCGGATCCCGGGCTCGGACATCGCGATGCCCCCTCTTGTTCAGGTCCTACTGACCCGATCTGTTCGGGTACTGATGACCGTATCACGAGGGTCACCGCACCGGAACGTAGCCGGAACGTTGGCGAAACACACCCCGCCTAGCATCGGCCGCATGGGCAGCACGACCACGAGGAAGCACGCCGTCGTCAGTGGCACGGTGCAGGGCGTCGGGTTCCGGTGGTGGACCGCGCGGAAGGCCGACGGACTCGAACTCGCCGGGTACGCCCGGAACCTGTTCGACGGCACCGTCGAAGTCGAGGCCGAGGGCCCCGCACCCGCGGTCGCCGCGCTGGTCGTCATGCTCCGCTCCGGCCCGCCCTCGGCGAGCGTCACCGACGTGGCCGTGCGGGAGGTCGCGCCGCACGGCGACGAGGACGGCTTCCGCATCCTGCACTGACCGTCCACACGCCGTTCCACCCGACGTTCCCCGGCTCGGGAATGATCGGGACCCGTCAGTGCTTCCAGCCTCGGTACCCGTCCGTCCGGGTGCGCCACACCACGATCCTCCAGGAGCCCCCTTGACCCAGGCCGTCGACTCCGCGCCCCGTACCGGGAGCCTCGAAGCCCCCTCCCCCGCCGGCACCCGACTCGTGATCGGGCTGCTGCTCGTCTCCGCGTTCGTCGTCATCCTCAACGAGACGATCATGGGTGTGGCGCTGCCGCGGCTCATGGACGACCTCGGCATCAGCGCCGCCACCGGCCAGTGGCTCACCACCGGCTTCCTCCTGACGATGGCCGTGGTCATCCCGGTCACCGGCTACCTGCTGCAGCGGTTCGACACCCGCCCGGTGTTCGTCTGGGCGATGAGCCTGTTCTCCGCGGGCACCCTCGTCGCGCTGCTCGCGCAGGGCTTCACGATGCTGCTCGTCGGGCGCATCGTGCAGGCCAGCGGCACGGCGATCATGATGCCGCTGCTCATGACCACCGTCCTCACCCTCATCGAGCCCGCGCACCGCGGCCGCGTGATGGGCAACATCTCCATCGTCATCTCGGTCGCCCCGGCGATCGGGCCGACGATCTCCGGCCTCATCCTCAACGCCTTCTCGTGGCGCTGGCTGTTCGGCTTCGTGCTCCCGATCGCGCTCGCCGCGCTCGTGCTCGGCATGATCAAGGTGCGCAACGTCTCGACACCCCGCAAGTCGGCCATCGACGTGGCCTCGGTCATCCTGTCGGCCTTCGCGTTCGGCGGGATCGTCTACGGCCTGTCGAGCATCGGCGAGAGCGGCACCACCGGCCCGGCGCTGCCGATCACCTCGCTCGTCGTCGGGTTCGCAGCCCTCGCGGTGTTCATCGTCCGCCAGACCCGACTGCAGCGTCGCGACGCCGCCCTCCTCGACCTCCGCACCTTCAGCACGAAGGGCTTCACGATCCCGATCGTCGCGATGGCGATCAGCTTCATGGCGATGTTCGGCACGCTCATCCTGCTGCCGATCTACCTGGAGCGCGTGCTCGGTCTCGAGGTCCTCAGCGTCGGCCTGCTGCTGCTCCCGGGTGGGCTGCTCATGGGCCTGCTGTCCCCGATCGTCGGTCGCATCTACGACCGTCGCGGACCGCGCGTCCTGCTCGTCCCGGGCTCCGTCATCATCAGCGCCGTGCTCTGGGCGCTCTCGACCGTCACGGCGGACACCAGCGTCTGGTTCGTGCTCGGTGCCCACGTCGTGCTGAGCCTCGGCCTCGCGCTCACCTTCACGCCGCTGTTCACCTCGGCGCTCGGCGGACTCCCGCCGCGGCTGTACTCGCACGGCAGCGCAGTGCTCGGCACCGCCCAGCAGCTCGCGGGCGCCGCGGGCACGGCACTGTTCGTCACGCTCCTCACGATCGGGGCCACCAGCGCGGCCACGAGCGGTGACGCCGCGGACACGGCGACGGCCACCGCGTCCGGAGTGCACCTGGCCTTCCTGGTCGGCGCCGTGATCTCCCTGTTCGGGATCGTCGCCTCGTCGATGGTCCGGAAGCCCGTCACCCCCGAGGGCGCCCCGGCACCCGTCATGCACTGACGCTCCCGACCGCACACGAGGCGCACCACGCGCCCCGGCACGCACATCGCGCCCCGTCCCGACGGGGCGCGATGTGCGTCCGGGGGCGCGATGCCGGGTCACGCCGTGGCATCGTGGGCGCATGCGGTCGACGACGAGCGAGCTGAACTGGTCCGGCACGGTCACCTACACGGCCGAGCGCGTCGTCCGGCCGACCTCGCTGGACGACGTCGCCGACCTCGTCGCCCGGAGCCCGCGCGTCCACGGGATCGGCACACGGCACTCGTTCAACGACGTCGCGGACACCCCCGGCGTCCTGCTCGACCTCACCGCCGTGCCCACCGACCTCGTCGTCGCCGAGGACCGCCGCACGGCCACCATGGGAGCCGGCACCCGGTACGGCGTCGTCGCACCCGACCTCGACGCCGCCGGCGTCGCCCTGCACAACGAGGGCTCGCTGCCGCACATCTCGCTCGGCGGTGCGGTCGCGACCGGGACGCACGGCTCCGGCACCGCGCTCGGGTCGCTCAGCACCGCGGTCGCCGCCCTCGAGGTCGTCGGACCGCACGGCACCACGAGCACGATCCGCCGCGGTGACCCGGCGATGCAGGGCGCCGCGATCCACCTCGGCCTGCTCGGCATCGTCACGCGGGTCATCGTCGACGTGCAGCCCTCGTACCGGATGCGGCAGGACACGTACGGCCCGATCGCCTGGGACACCTTCACGGCCGGTGCCGCCGAGGTCTTCGCCGCCGGGTACTCGGTCTGCGCGTACACGGTGTTCGGCGACACCGTCTCCGAGGTGCTCGTGAAGTCCCGCGTGCCGGACGGTGCCGACGACGTCGCGGTCCCCGCCGACCTCCTCGGTGCCCCACGTCTGCCGGGTGCCCCGGGCGACGGCCACCACACGGCGCGGGACGGCTCGGTCGGGCCGTGGTGGGACCGCCTGCCGCACTTCCCGATCGACGCCGTGCCCTCCGTCGGGTCCGAGGTGCAGAGCGAACACTTCGTCCCGCTCCGGCACGCCGCCGCCGCGCTCGACGCCCTGCGGGGGCTGGCCCACCGGATCCAGCCGCACCTGCACGTGTCGGAGCTCCGCACCATGGCCGCGGACGACCTCTGGCTCAGCCCGACACAGGGCGAGGACGTGCTCTGCATCGCGTTCACCTGGAAGAAGCACCCCGCGGAGGTCGCCGCCCTGCTGCCCGACCTGGAGGCGCGACTCGCCGCGTTCGGCGGTCGCCCGCACTGGGGGAAGATGAGCTCCCTCGACGCCACGGCGGTCGCGGCGCTGTACCCACGACTGCCGGACTTCCGCGCCCTGGTCGCGACCCGCGACCCGGACCGGAAGTTCGCGTCCGCGTTCGGTGAGCGGGTGCTCGGGACCTGAGCCGGGCCTCCCGGGAGGGCCGTGGCGCGACCGGTGCGTCGGCCGCGGCGACCTGACGGAGCGCCTGCGACCGGTCGCAGGCGTCAGCCGACGGTGGTGACCGTCTTCGTCTCCCCGTCCCAGTGACGCACCCCGGCGACGCCGAGCTCCTCGGGGAGCGGCACGGCCGCGAGCACCTCGAGCATCCGGGGCAGGTCGACGTCCCGCGGGTGCCGGGCGAGCGTCAGGTGCGGTGCCCACCGGCCGGGCAGCGAGGTGTCGACGCCACCGGGGGCCACGCGGTGCACCGCCTCGTGGAAGGCGGCGAGCGCGCGGTCGACCACGACGCCGACCCCGAGCACGTGCCGACCGGGGCCGGCCGGGAAGAGCAGGAGCCCGGCGGGGCGCACGGTCGACGGCAGCGCCACGTCGAAGCCGGGCGGCACGGGCAGGGTGTCCCCGGCCGCGAGCGTGACGTGCGGCGTGTTCGTCGCCGAGGTGTGGCGGCCCATGCTCGGCAGGTCGGCGTCGACCAGCGCATCCCAGAGGTCGCGCACGGCCCGCTCGGCGGCCGGGTCGAGGACGAGTTCGATGCTGCGCACACTCCGAGCCTGCCCGCCGCGGACGCCGCCCGTAACACGACGGAACGCGAATCGACCGTGTCGGCGTCGCCGTGCACACTCGTGGAGTCCCCGCCGGACGACACCGGACCGAGGACCCGACAGCACCCGTCCCTGCCACCAGGGCGACCCCCTCACGAGGAGCACCCATGACCGCCGCACCCGTCCTGCCCGACCGTCCGAAGCGCAAGCGCCCCATCGGGTGGATCGTCGCGGCCGCAGTCGTCGTCGTCGCGATCGTCGTCGCCCTCGTGGTCGTCGCCGTCCGCGGTGGCGGCTCCGAGCAGGCCGGAGCCGCCGGGTCCGGGTCCGACCGGAAGGCCCAGACCGTCACCATCGGCGTCGCGGACAAGGCGCTGCCCTACTGGAAGACCTACACGGAGCTCGCGAAGGAACGGTTGAACGTCACCGTGAAGCTGACGAACTTCGCCGACTACTCGCTGCCGAACCCCGCGCTCAAGGACGGGCAGGTCGACATCAACCAGTTCCAGCACATCCAGTACCTGGCGAACTACAACGTGACCTCGAAGGACGACCTGCAGCCGATCGGCTCCACCGCCGTCTACCCGCTCCCGCTGTACGCGACGAAGGTCGACGAGCCGTCCGACCTGCCCGAGGGCGCGAAGGTCGCCATCCCGAACGACGCCATCAACGAGGCCCGCGCCCTGCTCGTGCTGCAGGCCGCGAAGCTGCTCGAGTTGCAGGACGGCGGCAGCGCCTTCTCGACCACGGACGACATCGAGTCGGCGAAGGTCGACGTGCAGCCGCTCGACGCCTCGCAGACCGCGAACGCCCTGCAGCAGGGTTCCGTGCAGGCCGCCGTCGTCAACAACAACTTCGCGACCGCCGCCGGGCTCCCCGCGTCGGACAAGGTCTTCACCGACGACCCGACGAGCTCCTCCGCCGCCCCGTACGTGAACGTCTTCGCGGTCCGCAACGAGGACAAGACGAACAAGACGTACCTCGAACTGGCCGAGCTGTTCCAGGACGACGCCGTGCAGAAGGCGTTCAAGCAGGACTACCCGGACGCGGTCTCCCGCGACCAGGACGCCGCCGAGCTGCAGGACGAGCTCGCCACGGTCGAGCAGGACGCGAAGGCGGCAGCGGAGTAGTGGCCGCCCTCGTCGAACTCCGCGGCGTCACCAAGAGCTACCGCCGCGCCGACACCGGAGAGACCGTCACCGCGGTCGAGGGTGTCGACCTCGACGTCCACCAGGGAGAGGTCCTCGGCGTCATCGGCTACTCCGGTGCCGGCAAGTCCACCCTGGTCCGACTCGTCAACGCACTCGAGCTGCCCACCTCGGGCACGGTCACCGTCGCCGGTCAGGAACTCACCGCGATCCCCGAGCGCGACCGGCGCACCGCACGTCGCCGGATCGGGATGGTCTTCCAGCAGTTCAACCTGTTCCGCTCCCGCACGATCGCCGGCAACGTCGCGTACCCGCTCAAGGTCGCCGGCGTCGCCAAGGCCGAACGCGACCGCCGCGTCGCCGAGCTGCTCGACTTCGTCGGCCTGCTGGACCGTGCACACGCCTACCCGGAACAGCTGTCCGGCGGTCAGAAGCAGCGCGTCGGCATCGCCCGGGCCCTCGCCTCGAACCCCGAGCTGCTCCTCGCCGACGAGGCCACGAGCGCCCTCGACCCGGAGACCACGTCCGAGGTGCTCGCGCTCCTCCGCCGCGTGAACCGCGAGCTCGGCGTGACGATCATCGTCATCACGCACGAGATGGACGCCGTCCGCCGGATCGCCGACCGGGTCGCCGTGATGGAGCAGGGCCGGGTCGTCGAGGTCGGGGACGTGTACGACGTGTTCTCCGCCCCGACCACCGGCGCTGCCCAGCGCTTCGTGCGCACCGCACTCCACGACCGCCCGTCCGCCGAGACCGTCACACGGTTGCGCGAGCGCCACCCGGGACGCCTCGTGTCCGTGCGGATCACCGACGAGACCGGTCTGCAGGCGCGCATCGACCAGGCGTTCCGCGATGCCGGGGTCACCGCGGAGCTCGTGTTCGGCGGGGTCACCGAGATCCGGGAGCGCCGGATCGGGTCGCTCACCTACGAACTGGGCGGGTCCGACACCGCCACCGACCGAGCCGTGGCAGCACTGCGAGCCGGCGGCATCACCGTCGACGAGGAGGCACGCGCATGAACAACTCGTTCCAGAGCGTCATCGACACCTTCGACGTGTTCCTCGCCGCGATCCGCGACACGATCGTCATGTCCCTCGTGTCACTCGTCATCGCCGGGGTCATCGGACTCGCGCTCGGCCTGCTGCTCTACGCGACCAGACCGGGCAACCTGCTCGGCAACCGCGGCGCGTACACGGTCATCAACCTGGTCGTGAACCTGGTGCGACCGATCCCGTTCGTGATCTTCCTGGCCGCGATCGCCCCGCTCTCCCGCGTGGTCGTGCAGACGACGATCGGTGTCCCGGCGGTGACGTTCGCGATCTCGCTCGCGGCGGCGTTCGCGGTGTCGCGCATCGTCGAGCAGAACCTGCTGGCGGTCGACCCCGGCGTCGTCGAGGCGGCACGGGCCTCCGGGGCGCACCCGGTGTCGATCCTGCTGACGGTGCTCATCCCCGAGGGCCTCGGGCCGCTCATCCTCGGCTACACGTTCATCTACATCGGCATCGTCGACATGACCGCGCAGGGTGCGCTCGTCGGTGGCGGTGGCCTCGGTGAGTACGCGATCACGTACGGGTCGCAGCGGTACGACTGGTGGGTCGTCTACGTGTCCGTGGCGGCGATCGTCGTGATCGTCCAGCTCGGCCAGTTCGTCGGCAACCGGCTGGCGCGGGCGACGCTCCGCCGCTGAGCCGATTCGCTGGCCCGCCAGGTTCCGCGATTCCGGCATCTCGCGCGCCGAGATGCCGGGACCCCGGAACCTCGGCGGCACGCGCGCGGCATGTCGTGTGACCTCGGCGGGCGCTGACGCGGCCTGGAGGCCCCGCCTCCGCCACGGGACCGCCGTCGGCCCGCCAGATGGACCGGTGGGGTCGCACGATGTGCCGCCGACCGGCAGGGGCAGCGGCAGGTCGTGCGACCCCGCGCAAGGTGCGCGGCGCGTCGTTCGGCTACGCGGCGGGCGGCTACGCGGCGGGCGCGTCCTCCGCGGCCGGGGCCTCCACCGCGGCGGGCTCCTCGTAGTCCGCACGGACCAGGATCGGCCGGTGGTCGGAGATGCCCGCGGGCAGGGTCTCGACCCCGGCGATGTGCAGGCCGACACTCGTGGCGAAGTCGAAGTGGCCGGTGAACTTGCGGTAGCGCAGGTACGTCGGCTGGTCGGACAGGGACAGCGCGAAGCCGGACTCCTCGATCTTCCGGCGCAGGTTCGTCTGGAACCACGGGTAGTTGAAGTCGCCGACCATGATCGCCGGGGCCTCGCTCGACAGGTCGCGGACGAAGTCGTGCGCGGCCTCGATCTGCTTGCGGCGCAGCGAGTTCGTCGCGGTCAGGGGCGAGGCGTGGAAGGACGCGACGATGACCTCGGTGTCGGCTTCCCGGTCGTACAGGTGCATGGCGATGAGGCGCTCGTGCGCGGGTGACAGCACCCGGTCGTGCAGGGACTTCTGCAGCGAGTGGATGCCGAGGTCGCGGACGTCGAACCGGTCGTCGCGCTTGTAGATGGCGAGGCCGAGCCGGTTCGCCTGGGTGGACGCGGCGAGGGTCAGGCCGCCGACGGACGTGGCGAGGTCGGTGCTGTCGCACTCCTGCACGCAGAGCACGTCGGCCTGGGAGGACTCGGCGAGGGCCGCGAGCTCGCTGTTCGCGGTGTGCTCACGGAGGTTGTAGCTCACGACGCGCAGGGCGGTCTGCCGGACCTCGGTGGTCGAGTCTGTCGTTGCCTGTTCCTGTGGCGCCGCCATGCTGCCTTCCGTTCCGGGCCCGATCGGCCCTCTCTCCTGCGGCGGTCACGGTACTCGGACACCGCAGCAGGTTGCTGAGACTGTAGCGCGGTGCGGATCGCGGACACGTGACGTGGCGGTGGACGATCGGTGACGACCCGACCGCGTGCCGGTCGACCCCGCCGCTGGCGCGCCGCACCGCCCCGTCAGCGCCCCGCCGGCTCCCGTACGCGGCGGGTCGGACGGACGGTCTCCCCCGCCGTCCGGCTCATGAGCAGCCCCTCGACGCAGGCGACGAGCAGCAGGACCGTGATCACGCCGAAGGCGACCGCGTACGGCGCCGTACCGGCGAGACCCTCCCCGCCGAGGCCCGACGCGGCACGGAGCACGACGGCGACGACGGCCACCCCGAACCCGGCCGCGGTCTGCTGCAGTGTCGAGGACAGCGTGTTCGCGGCGGTCATGTCCGGCTGCTCCACGTCCGCGAACGCGATCGTGTTGTACGCGGTGAAGCCCACCGACCGTGCGGCACCGCTGACGACGAGGAGGACCGCGAGCAGCCAGAACGGCGTCTCCGGTGTGAGGAACACCATCGCCAGGACGGACAGCGCCGCGAGGGCGGAGGACACGACGATGACCGGACGGTACCCCCACCAGCGCAGGAACGGCGTGGTCGCGGGCTTGATGCCGAGGTTGCCGACGAAGACCCAGAGGACGGCGGACCCGGCCTCGAGTGCGGTCCACCCCCAGGCGTCCTGGAAGAGCAGCGGCAGCACGAACGGCACCGCGGACACCGCCAGGCGGAACAGGCTGCCGCCTGCGTGTGAGACACGGAAGGTCTCGAGCCGGAACGCGTCGAGCCCCATGATCGGGTGCGGTGCCCGGCGGAAGTGCCGGATCGCGAGCCAGGTGCATCCCGCACCGACGACGCCGGCGACGACGGCCGGCACGACGGGCACGGTCTCGAGGGCGAGCAACGACGCCATGACGACGAGCGCGCCGAGCCCGAGGCAGGCGAGCACCGACCCGCGCCAGTCGAACGGCACCCGCTCCGGCGCACGCTCCTGCGGGACGAGGACGAGCGCCGCGACGACGGCCACCACCCCGAGCGGGATGTTGACGAGGAAGATCCAGTGCCAGGACAGCGTGTCGACGAGCACCCCGCCGAGGAACGGCGCGATGATCGGCGCCGCGAGCGCGGGCCACGTCAGGATCGCGATCGCCGTGACGAGCTGGTCGCGACCGGCGCTGCGGAGCACCACGAGCCTCCCGACCGGCACCATCAGCGCACCGCCGAGGCCCTGCAGGATCCGCCACAGCGTCAGCTCGACGAGTCCGGTCGAGGCGGCGCAGAGCGCCGAGGCGAGCGTGAACAGCGCGATCGCGCCCACGAAGACGGTCCGGGACCCGACGCGGTCGGTGATCCACCCGCTGACCGGGATGAACACGGCCAGGGTGACGAGGTAGGCGGTGATCGCGACACCGACGGCGGCGGAGTCGACGCCGAGGTCGCGCCCCATCGCCGGTGCCGCCGTGGCCAGGATCGTCCCGTCCAGGAGCTCCATGAAGAAGGTGCCCGCCACGAGCACGGCGACCGCCGTGCTGCTCGTCCGTCGTGTCGTCGTCGTCATCGCTCCGGATGCTAGTCGGACCGCTGCGTGATCCGTGACGCGAGGTGTCCCCCTTCCCCAGCGAGCGACGACTACCGTGGACCCGTGCCGTCTGCCCACCCCGACCTCTGCGGACCGCGCGCATGAGCCGCCTGGACGGGGTCCTCACCGGCTCGGTCGCCGCGGGTCGTCGCCGCGTGGTCGACACGGTCGTCAGCCTGCCGGCGTGGTCGGCGGTCCTGCTGCTCTGGACCGTCGGGCGCCTGGTGTCGACGATGTGGCTGATGGTCGTGTACCCACTCGTCTCGCGCGTGCAGCCGGACAATGCCATCTGGGGCAATGACCACGGCTTCACGGCGTTCCTGACGTCGTGGGACGGGCAGTACTACGAGGCGATCTCGCTGCACGGGTACCCCTCGGTCCTGCCGATCGATGCCACCGGACACGTCGCACAGAACGCCTGGGCGTTCCTGCCCGCGTTCCCGTTCACCATCCGGCTCCTCACCGTGTCGACCGGTCTGCCGTTCACCATCGGCGCCCCGACCGTCGCGATCGTCGCCGGCCTCGTCGCGACGTTCCTGCTGCACCGCCTCGTCCAGGAGCACGCCGGTGCGACCGCGGCACTGTGGGCGGTCTTCTTCTTCACGTGCGGTCCGCTGTCGTTCCTGCTGCAGGTCGGGTACGCCGAGACCGCCTTCCTGGCGCTGACCTTCGGGGCGCTGCTGGCGATGGAACGACGGCGGTACGGGCTGCTCACCGTCCTCGGGGTCGTCGCCGCGTTCACCCGTCCCGGTGCGCTCGCCATCCCGCTGACGCTCGGTGTGCTCGCGCTCCTCCGGTACTCCGCGGCGCGGCGGACGGGCGCCCGGTCGCTCGACGGGTTCCCGGTCGCGGAGCGGGTCAAGGTCGTCGTCGCCGGGCTCGTCATGGCGGCGGCGGGATCGGCGTGGCCGGTCATCGCGGCCTGGGCGACCGGTCGTCCGGACGCGTACCTCGCGACCGAGATGTCCTGGTGGGTGAACTTCATCGGCCGGGTGCACTTCGTGCCGCTGTCGCCGTGGTTCCTCACCACCGCGAAGTGGCTCGGCGTCGGCGGCGTGCTCCTCGTCGTGCTCCTGCTCGTCCTGTACCCGCTGTGGTTGTCGCGCCGCTCCACCCGGCAGCTCGGGACCACCACGGTGGTGTTCGCCGCGGGGTACGCGCTGTACGTCTTCGCGGTGTCGCTGCCGATGGCGTCCACGCCCCGGCTGCTCATGCCCCTCGCGCCGCTGATGGGGTCGCCGGAGCTGGTTGCGAAGCCGGGACTGCGGTGGACGCTGGTGGCCGGCGCCCTGGTGCTGCAGCCGGTGTTCGTCGCGCTCCTCTGGCTGCTCGGCCCGCCCTGACGGGACCGTCGCCGACGCCCGGGCTCGTGTCGGACACGACCCGGGCGGCGACGTGCGTCAGACCTCGAGCGTGCCGTGACTGCCGACGTCCGGCTGGGACTGGTGCCCGATCGCGGCCTTGAGGGTCTGCACGAGACCCCCGACCGGACCGGCGTCCTGCGTCCAGTACTCGACCGAGACGCCCTGCACCGTGAGCAGCCGGATCGACGGGTCGTCGCGCCCGTCCGGGAACCACGCCTCGGCGAACGGCGACCAGAGTTCGTCGACCACCGCGCGGTCCTCGGTGACGGTCGCCGTGCCGGCGATGGAGAGGTACCCGCCCTGCGACTCGATGGCGACGTTGACGTGCGGGTTCCGGGCGATGTCCTCGACCTTCTCGCTGCCGTCCTGCACGAGGAACCGCAGCGTCCCGTGGAAGGACTTGTCCTGCACGGCGAGGGGTCGGGCGTGCAGCTGGCCGTCCTCGCTGACGGTCGTGAGCAGTGCCGTCCGTGCTCCGTGGACGATGTCGGAGATGGCGGCGCGGTGGTCGGTCTGGGTGTCGGTCATGATGCTCCTTTGCGTCGTGCGCCCCGACTGCCGGCACGAGGCCGGCTCCGTGACGCGAACCGTTCCCTCCAGTCTGCCCCGATCGGCTCGGGATGCGCGAGGGACATCTGCCGGGAGGCCCGTCCCACCCCCGCGACGCCGCTCCGGCCGCGTCGGCGCGGACGGCAGCGGTCAGGCGCGCTCGCGGATGGTCGTCTCGACGTCGACCACCTGCGGGATCCGCGGCAGCGACGCGAAGCCGAACCGCACCGGCGGGTCCAGGGGCGCGAGCTCCCCGAGGGGCTCCCCCGCCCAGGTGCCACGGACACCGACCACGTCGTGCGCCCCGGTGACGCCGTAGTACTCGCGGCGGCCGCCCCCCGCGGTGCCGGCGGTGCCCGCTCCGGGAGCGACGAGCTTCGCGACGGGGTCGATCACGGTGAGCCACCGCGGGTCGCGGGCGATGCGCTTCGGGACGATGCGGAGCACCCGACCGAGCGGGGAGATCGTGCCGACGTCGACCGAGGCGACGAGGGGCCCGGCGTCGAGTTCGAGTCCGCGGGCGGTGCGTCGGGCGCTGATGTCCACGACCGACACCGCGTCGAACCGGTAGGTGCCGGAGACGTAGGCGGCGACGATCTCGTCGGGAGCGAGGAGCACGCTCGACCCGTCGGGCAGCTCGACGAACACGTCGGTGAACGCGCCGAACGGGGACGACTCCCACATGCCGACGACGAACCGGACGCCGGAGGTGCTCCCGGCGCCGAGGATCCGTCCGCGGAACCGTCGTTCGGTGGTCTCGTTGCTCGGCGACATGCGCCAGACGGTACGCGGAGCAGCCCGGGAACCGCCGGGCGGACCGCTCAGCCCGTCCGGCGACGGGTCAGCCCGTCCGGTGGTGGATCAGGGGACGGGGACCGGCTCCGCGAGCAGCTCGCGGACGCGCGGCGCGACCCGCGTGCCGTACAGCTCGATCGACCGCATCATGTCCTCGTGCGGCAGGCGACCGGTCGCGTACCGCATGTCGAACCGGGTGACGCCGAGGATGCGCATGTTCCGCGCGATCTTGCGCGCGACGGTCTCCGGCGACCCGACGTACAGCGACCCGCCCGCGGAGAGCCCGGCGCGGTAACCCGCCTGGTCGAGGGGCGGCCAGCCACGCTCACGACCGAGCTGGTCGGTGACGGCCTTGTGGAACGGCCAGTAGCGCTCGGCGGCCTCCTCGTCGGTCTCGGCGACGAACCCGGGCGAGTGCATCGCGATCGGCTGCTGCGGGAGCTCGAGCTGGTCGAGCGCCTGGCGGTAGAGCCGGGCGTACGGGGCGAACTGCGCGGGCTGCCCCCCGATGATCGCGAGGAACAGCGGCATGCCGTAGGACGCGGCGCGGATGACCGACTGCGGTGACCCGCCGACGCCGATCCAGGTCGGGATGGGGCCGTGTTCGAGCTTCGGGAAGACGTCCTGCTCGACGAGCGAGGCGCGCTTCGTGCCCTGCCACGTGACGGTGTCGCCGCCACGGAGGGCGCTCCAGAGCTGCAGCTTCTCCTCGAAGAGCACCTCGTAGTCCTGCAGGTCGAAGCCGAACAGCGGGAAGGACTCGGTGAAGGACCCGCGGCCCAGGACGACTTCGGCGCGCCCGTTGGAGATCGCGTCGACGGTGGCGAAGCGCTCGTACACGCGGACCGGGTCGTCGGAGGACAGCACGGTCACGGCGGAACCGAGGCGGATGCGCTCGGTCCGGGCGGCGATCGCTGCGAGGACGACCTCGGGGGCGCTCACGGAGTAGTCGGCGCGGTGGTGCTCGCCGACGCCGATGAAGTCGATGCCCACCTGGTCGGCGAGGACGGCCTCGTCGAGCAGGTTCCGCAGCGTCTGCGCGTGGGTGAGGGGGCTGCCGGCAGGACCGTCGGTGACGTCGCCGAACGTGTCGAGGCCGAGCTGCACCGGGCCGACCCGGTCGGGTGCGGGCGGCGGGACGTCCGAGGGTCGGTCCGTGCCGAAGGCGTTGCTCATGGGACCCTCCCGGATCTCGCAGTCGATCAATGCGAACGCATGAAAACTAGCACGATCGCCCGCCGACCGCACCCCCTGCCGCGGGCGAGCCGGGCACAGCGCCGCTGTGTACGGTCCACCCCATGGTGCAGTCCTCGACCCTCCCCGACCAGTCCGGCCGACGCATCGTCGTCACCGGGTCCAACAGCGGCACCGGCAAGGAGGCCGCCCGCCGGCTCGCCGGGGCCGGCGCGAGCGTCGTGCTCGCGGTCCGCACCCCGTCCAAGGGCGAGGACGCCGCCGCGGAGATCCGTCGTGAGCACCCGGACGGCGACCTCGAGGTCCGGGAGCTCGACCTCGCCGACCTGTCGAGCGTGCACCGCTTCGCCGACGGCGTCATCGCCGACGACCGACCGCTCGACGTCCTCGTCAACAACGCCGGCGTGATGGCCCCGCGGGAGCGCTTCGAGACCGTCGACGGGTTCGAGCTGCAGTTCGGGACCAACTTCCTCGGCCCCTTCGCCCTGACGAACCTGCTCCTGCCGACGCTCCTCCGCGCCGAGGCGCCCCGCGTGACGACCATGTCGAGCATCGCCGCGGTGCCGGGGAAGATCCACTTCGACGACCTGCAGTGGCAGCGCGGCTACCAGCCGTGGCTCGCCTACGCGCAGTCGAAGCTCGCCGACCTGCTCCTCGGGCTGCACCTGCACCAGGTCGCGATCACGCGGGAGTGGGGCCTCAGCTCGACGCTCGCGCACCCCGGCTTCACGCGGACGAACCTGCAGGCGGCGGGCCGCTCCCTGGGCCGCGACCGCCCCGTCCACGCGAGCGACCGGGCGTTCCCCTGGACGCAGGGCGTCGAGCAGGGGTCTGAGCCGCTCCTCTACGCCGCCGTGGGACCGGGTGCGGTGTCCGGCGCCTACTACGGACCGGCCGGGCCCCTCGGCCTCACCGGGCCGACGACGCTCGCACCGATCCCGCGCTCAGCACGGGGCGTCGACCTCGCCCGCTCGCTCTGGGCGGTCGCCGAGGACCTCACCGGGACCCGCCTGCCGGACTGACGCCGGTCCGCGGGACCCGGGCCGGGCCTCCCGGCGGACACCGCACCAGTCGCCCCCGCCGGGAGGCCCGTCCTCGGGCCTCCGAGGACGGTCGCCTACGCGTGGTCGTGCGTCAGCGGCCCGTGCAGGACCCCCGGCTGTGCGAGCCGGGTGTGACGCAGCACCGTCCGCTCCGGTCCGACCGCCGCGGCGACGATCGACAGGGTCGCGAAGTGCCCCTCGGGTTCGACCGTGTCCCGCAGGATCGCGTCCGGGTCGTCGGCGGGCAGGACGGTCGAGCCGTCGAGCACGTCGAACCACGGACCCCAGCCGTCCTCGTCGGCAGCCGGCCCCGTGCGGCCCACCTCGTCGGAGGGGTCCCGAGCGGGCGGGCCCGTCGGCGCCGGCGCGGCGCGGAACGCGTCGAGCCACCGGCCGATCCGGGGCGCCGCCGGGTCGTCCGGCTCGCCGTGCGTGACCATGTGCACGCCGGGCCCGAGCACGGTCGTTCGGACGGCCGACCCGTCCCAGGTGACGACCTCGGCCCCGTCGGCCGTCGCGCGCACGAGGTTGAAGGCCCGGCTCGTCGGCGCGGTGCCGGCCGCGCCCGGCAGGACGCCGTCGACCACGGCGTCGAGCGGCAGCGTGCCACGGGTCGTCCAGGACCCGTCGACTCCCGGGGTGTCCTCCCACCGGTTGAGCACGACCGCGAGCCCGGCACGGTCCGACGCGGCCAGCCACGCACCCCCGGCCTGCTGGTCGCGGACGCCCCGGACCCCGGGGTCGCGGTCGGGCCACCACGCCGCCGGCGGGTCCCACGGCCGGTCCGGCGACTCGTCCCGCAGCGCGAGCATGGTCACGGGCCAGGCCGCGGCGGGATCGACACGGACGACGACGGTGCACATGACGGCGATCCTGCCACCCGGCGTCGGCGTTCCTCGCCATCGCCGACACTCTCCGGGGTCGGTGCTCGCACGTTCCCCCGCCGGTCGCCCGAGCGACGGCCGCACGCGTGCGCTCGGCGGGTAGCGTGAGCGCCGTGAACGAGGCAGCCCTGCAGACCGTCCGCCCCCGCACCGTCGTCGTCGGCATCACCGGCGGGATCGCCGCCTACAAGGCCGTCGGCGTCGTCCGCGACCTCGTGAAGCGCGGCCACGACGTGCACGTCGTCCCGACCGAGGGCGCGCTGCGGTTCGTCGGGCTGCCGACCCTGGAGGCGCTCAGCCGCAACCCCGTCTCCACGAGCGTCTGGGACGACGTCGCCGAGGTGCGGCACGTCGCACTCGGCCGTCGCGCCGACCTCGTCGTGATCGCCCCCGCCACCGCGGACAGCCTCGCGAAGATGGCCGCGGGCCTGGCCGGCGACCTGCTCGGCACGACCCTGCTCGCGACCGAGGCACCCGTCGTCGTCGCCCCCGCGATGCACCCGCAGATGTGGGAGCACCCGGCCACCAGGGCGAACCTCGCGACACTCCGCTCCCGTGGCGTGCACGTCGTCGGTCCCGTCGTCGGCGCCCTGACCGGCGACGACGCCGGCATCGGCCGGATGTCCGAACCGGAGGACATCGTGCGGGCCGCACTCGCCGTGCTCGACGGGACGGACAGCGGGGACGCGCACGGGGGTGCCGACATGGCCGGAGCGGCACCGAGCCTCCGCACCGGCGCCCGCGGCGAGCAGGGCGACCTGGCCGGCGTCCGCGTGGTGGTCAGCGCGGGCGGGACCCGCGAACCGCTCGACCCGGTGCGGTTCGTCGGCAACCGCTCGAGCGGCCGGCAGGGCGTCGCGCTCGCCGCGGAGGCCGCACGCCGGGGCGCGGACGTGACCCTCGTCGCCGCGAACACCGACCCCGGGCTCACCGCGGACCTGCCCGTCGAGGTCGTGCGCGTCGGGTCGGCGCAGGAGCTCGCCGCTGCCGTGCACGCCGCCGCGCCCGCAGCCGACGTCGTCGTGATGACCGCGGCGGTCGCCGACTACCGGCCGGCCGAGGTGCTCGAGTCGAAGCTCAAGAAGGAGCAGCAGGGCGACCGGATGACGCTCGAACTCGTGAAGAACCCGGACGTCCTGGCCGAACTCGTCGCCGCCCGGCGGGTCGGGCAGGTCATCGTGGGCTTCGCCGCGGAGACCGAACCCGACCGCGAGGCGCGCATCGAGCTCGGGCGCGCGAAGATCGCCCGGAAGCCGGCCGACCTGCTCGTCGTCAACCACGTCGGCTGGTCGCACGGCTTCGAGCGCGAGGAGAACGCGATCGAGGTCCTGGTGCCCGGCGGCGAGGTCGTCCGCGAGACCTCCGGGTCGAAGGCCGACGTCGCCACGGCCGTCCTCGACCTGGTCGCGACCGCGCTGACCTGAGTGGTGCCGCCGTCCGGGGCACGCGCGCCCTCCCGACCCGCGATGCCGACCCCGGACCGACCTGGGCGTGCGCCGGGGCACGACGGGCACGATGGAGCGATGCGACGGCGGACCAGACGTGCACGACGTGCGACGAGGACCGCCGGTGTCCTCGCCCTCATCCTCGGCGGTGCGGGCGTGACGCACTTCCTCCGGCCCCGCGGGTACGACCGCATCGTGCCGGACGCCCTCCCGCCACGGACGACCACCCTCGCGTCCGGTGTCGCCGAGCTCGGCATCGCCGCCGGGCTCCTCGTCCCGGCGACCCGACGCGGTGCCGGGTGGGCCGCTGCGGCGCTCTTCCTCGCCGTCTTCCCCGCGAACCTCAAGATGGCCGGGGACCTGCTCGACAGCCCCCGGTCCAGCCGGACCGCACGCCTGGTCGCCGTCCTCCGTCTGCCCCTGCAGGCCCCGCTCGTCGCGTGGGGGGTGCGGGTCGCCCGACACGCCCCCCGCCGATGAGCGAGGCCGCGCCCGCGCCGGCGCCGGGACGGGGCGCTCCCCGCGCCCGGGCCTCCGTGGCGTTGCTGCACCGCCCGGTGACCGTGCACGCCTGGGACGACATCGTCTTCGCGCACTGGCGCTGCGAGCCCGAGACGCTCGCGCGCCTGGTCCCGCGTGGCACCCGACCGGACGTCGTGGACGGCAGCGCCTGGGTCGGGCTCGTCGCCTACGTGTTCCGTGAGACGCAGGTCCCACCGTTCCCGCCGTCCACCCGCCTCGGCAGGATGACCGAGGTCACGATCGAGGTCCTCACGGTCGACGACGCCGGCCGCCGCGGGATCGCGTACCTGACCGTGGACACGCCGAACGTCCCCGCCATCGTCGCCGCCCACGCGCTGCTCGGCGTGCCGTACACGTTCGCCTGGGCACGCTCCCGTCGCCGCGGCGAGACCGTCGGCCACCGGTCCGTCCGGCACCCCGGACGCGTGCGGCACCCGATCCGTGCGGTCCGCCTGGCCCGCGCGGCCCGCCGGACGCCAGGCCCGTCCACCGTCCAGCACGCCGCCTCGGTCCGCGCCGTGGCCGGCGAGGTCGACCGCTCGCCCTTGGCCGCCGAGCTGACCACCCGTGCCGGCATCCACGCACGGCTGCTCGCGCAGACCCTGTTCTGGCAGCGCCAGCACCCGCCGCTCACCGTGCGGTCCGCCCGACTCGAACGGCTCGAGGGCGACCTGCCCGACGCGGTCGGCCTGCCGGGGCTGTTCGACCGGGCTCCCGACTCCGTGCTCGTCGTCGACGGCACCACCGTCCGCTACGCCTGGGGGGACGTCGTCCGATGAGCACCGTGCACGACGGGTCGGACGGCGACGACCCGTTCGACCTCGACCGCTTCGTGACGGCCCAACAGGGCGTGCACGAGACCGCGCTCGCCGAGCTCCGGTCCGGGCGGAAGCGGTCGCACTGGATGTGGTTCGTGTTCCCGCAGGTCGCCGGCCTCGGTCGGAGCTCGACCGCCCGCCACTACGCGGTGACCGGCCTGCCGGAAGCCCGGGCGGTCCTCGCACACCCGGTGCTCGGACCGCGACTGCTCGACGCCGCGGCCGCGGCCGCCGACGCGCCGGCGGACTCGGCCGAGGACCTGTTCGGCGGCATCGACGCCGTGAAGGCCCGGTCGTCGATGACCCTGTTCGCCCGTGCCGCCGGCGACCCGGCACCGTTCCGGGCCGTCCTGGAGCGGTGGTTCGACGGCCACGAGGACCCCGCGACGCTGCGCCTGCTCGACCTGGGCTGGCCACATCCTGCCGGTAGCACATCAGGTACGGTGAGGAGGCCCCCGCCCCCGATCCGGAAGGTCCTCGCATGCCGGTCCCCAGCACCGCCCCGACCGAGCACAAGCTGCTCCGCGACACCGTCCGGCAGAAGATCCACGAGGCGATCATGGACGGGACCCTCGAGCCCGGGGAGCGCCTGAACGACGAGGAGCTCATCGCCTGGCTCGGCGTCTCCCGGACCCCCATCCGCGAGGCCCTCAGCCAGCTCGCCCGGGCAGGGCTCATCGAGATGGCACCGAACCGGTACACGCGCGTGACCACCCCCGACCCGGCGCAGGTCGTCGAGGCCATGCAGACGCTCGGCGTGCTGTTCGGCGGCGTCGTCCGGCTGGCCGTGCCGCGTCTGTCGGTGGCCGCGCGGAAGCGGATCCTGTCGGCGCTCGACACGACCGTCACCGAGCTCGAGGCACACGACGTCCCGGCGGTGAACCGTGGCGCCCTCGGGGTGTTCGCGCTGTACGTCGACGAGTGCGGCAACGCGGACCTGCAGCGTGTCTGCCGCGACACGATGGACGGCCTGGCCTTCCGGCTGCGGTTGCCGGACCTCGACCGGCTCGTCGACTGGGATCGGATGACCGAGGACTTCCGGCGGCTCCGGACGGCCACGGCCGACGGGGACAACGTCGCCGCGGAGCTCGCCACCGAGGCCATCCACCTCCTCCCGGGCGAGAAGCGCTGACCCCGTAGCCGTCCATTCCCTGAACGTCCGCACAGGATCGGAGCGGGCCGACCGGGAGCAGGGCCTGACCTCGTCACCGGACACGGTCCCGCCGATCCCGGCGGTCACGCTCGTGTCCCCCGATCTGCACCGCCCCGGCGACCGCTACGATCGTGCTCACCACCCGACCGATCCCCGCGGAGCAGCCATGACCGACCTCGACCCGGACCGCACCGAGGTCGCCGCACGACTCGCCGCGGCGGTCGGTCGGATCAACCGGCGGGCGCGCACCGACTCCGCGTCACTCGGCTACGGCATCGTGTCGGCACTCGCCTCCATCGTGCAGCACGGCCCCCTGCGCCCCGGCGACCTGTCGCGGATCGAGGTCGTCACCAAGCCGACGATGACCCGCATCCTGACCGAGCTCGAGCAGCGCGGCTTCATCGAGCGCGACGCCGATCCGCGCGACGGCCGGGCCTTCATGGTGAGTGCGACACCCGCCGGCGTGGACGCCGTCGACGCGGCCCGTTCGGAGCGCACCGGCATCGTCGCCGGCCTCATCGCGGAATTGTCCCCCGACGACGTCGACGCGATCGCCGGCGCCCTCGACGCACTGGAGCGCGTCGCCCAGAGTCCGACCGCCCGGGCGGCCGGGTCCTCCTGAGCGCTCGCGCCTCGTTACCGAACCGTTACCGGGCTCCGGCCGGTCTCCGGTGCGCAGGTGCTGACGACACGTCCAGGATCACGGGTCATCGTGGCGGCTTCGCCCCGCGGGTGACCTGAGCGTCACCGCGCCGCGGCGGAACGGACGGGCCCCACACCACCGTCCGCTCCTCCCCCGGCTCGCGGGTCCACGCGACGACGCGGACGGCAGGGCCCCCACCCCTGTCGTCTCCCCGGTGCGCCCGACCGTCCCCGACGCTCGACCGCACCGGTGTCCGGCGTGCGCCCGACCCGCGCACCCGTCCGGACAGCCGTCCACCGAGGACCCGCACCACGAGCCGGCCGACCCCCGGAAACCATGACGCGAACCACTCCCCGCACCGGTGCCCCGGCACCCGGCACCCGCCGCGCCGCCCTCGACACCCCCTCCCGTCGCATGCGTCGGACCCTGCGCAAGCACGGCGTCCTCCTCGCCGGCGGGGCCGCGGTCGTCGCGATCGCCGGCGGCGCCCTCACCGTGACGCAGCCCGCGCTCGGCGACGCGCTCGGCGTGCCCAGCGCCTCCGCGACCCCCGGCCTGAGCGGCACCGACCTCGGCCGGGCCCAGGCCGCAGCGACGGTCGCGACCGCCCGCACCGTCGTGCAGGACGCCAACGACGAGACCGACACCGCCGAGCTCGAGCAGCACATCGCATCGCTGGCGGACATCCGTGCGCTGTCCGGCTCGGCGCTGACCGAACGCA
The DNA here is from genome assembly GCF_003234475.1 of Curtobacterium sp. MCBD17_008. Classification (NCBI taxonomy): domain Bacteria; kingdom Bacillati; phylum Actinomycetota; class Actinomycetes; order Micrococcales; family Microbacteriaceae; genus Curtobacterium; species Curtobacterium sp. MCBD17_008. Next base: position 240,922 of record NZ_QKTK01000001.1, read on the forward strand.
TCGCCGCGACCGTCGACACCACGCAGGAGGTCGCTCAGGCGAGCGCCGACCAGGACGCGCAGGACGCCGCCGACCGGCAGGCGGCAGCGCAGCGGGCTGCCGACCGGGCGGCCGCGGCGGAGGCAGCCGCCGCTCGTGCCGCGGCGGAACGGGCTGCCGCCGAAGCGCAGGCCCGCGCGAACACACCCGCCGGGGCGAAGACCGTGGCGGCGGCGATGGCGGCGTCCGAGTACGGCTGGGGCGCGGACCAGTTCCAGTGCCTCGACAGCCTGTGGACGAAGGAGTCCGGCTGGGACTACCGGGCCGTCAACCCGGACGGCGGCGCGACGGGCATCCCGCAGGCGCTCCCCGGCTCGAAGATGGCCTCGGTCGCCGCCGACTGGCAGACGAACGCCAGCACCCAGATCACCTGGGGCCTGCGCTACATCGACGCCTCCTACGGCACCCCGTGCAGCGCGTGGTCGCACTCGCAGGCGGTCAACTGGTACTGAGCCGGCCAGCCCGCTGACGCGACCGCCCGACGTCCCGGGCAGACCGGGTGGTGAGCGAGCGACGCGACGGGCCGGTGTCGGGCCTCCCGTCCGGCGCAGCCCGGGCCGAGGACGACCGTCAGCCGATGCGCGCGACCCGCACGTCGATGCGGGTCGGTGTCCGACCCGCGGCGGACGCGGCCGCGAGCGCGGCGTCGTGGACGGCATGTGCGACGGCGGGGGCCGGCGCGCTCCCGTCCGTCCCGATGACCAGGTGGAGCACCGGACCGTCGACGCCGACGCGCGCACCGGCCGGGCCCGCACCGGCAACGCCGGGGGCGAGGCGCCGGACGGCCGCGACGGCGCTGCCGATGGTCGGCAAGGGCCGGTAGAGGTCGGTGACGCCGGGGACGGCGAGCACGGCGGCCTCGACCGCCAGGAGCGTCTCCGCGGTCCAAGGTGTGGCGGTCTCGTCGGTGACGTCGCCGCCGGTGGTGGTCTGGTCGGTCATCGCGAGGTCTCCTCGTCCGTGGTCCGCTCGTCCGTGGCCCGCTCGTCCGTGGCCCGCTCGTCCGTGGCCCGCTCGTCCGTGGTCCGCTCGTCCGTGGTCCGAGGTGTGATGAGGTCACGGACGACGACGTCCACCGCGACCACGGTCAGGTCGGTCTGCGTGGCGAGTGCCTTCTCGACGGCCAGCCGCACGGCGTCCGCGGTCGGGACGAGCCGGTTGCCGGCGACCACGGCGACCTCCACCGAGACCCGCACGGGTGCCGCGAGCGCCGTCACGTCACCGTCGAGGAGACAGCGGGAGACCACAACGCCGGGGACCTCGTCGCCGGCACGACGGACGAGTGACCGGACGGCGCCCTCGGTCAGGACCGGGTGCTCGGTCGGGGCCGCGGCGCGCAGCGGGATGTCCCGTCCGGCACGGACCTCGAGCGAGATGTTCGCCAGGACGCCGCCGATCCAGGACTCGTCGGCGGGCGGCTCGGCCTCGGCCGCCTGGTCGAGCGACGCGAGCGAGGCGTGTCGCAACCGCAGGATGGCGGCGAGGGCGTTCTGGCACGCGGGGCTGTCGTCGATGGTGGGGTCCGCCGGCTGCATCCCCGCGTCGAGGTAGTCGGAGAGCTCGTCGATCGTGTGCCCGTCCAGGTCCTCGGGCTCGAGGGTCGCGAGGCCGGGCTCGTCCGGTACGGACGCACCGTCCGGTCCGGACGCGGCGGTCGGTTCGGGTGCGGCGGTCATCGCCATCCCTCCATGAGTCGGATCATGTTCTTCCGGGCGCGGGACAGGATCCCGCGGACGGTCGACGTCGGCAGGCCGAGCTCCTCGGCGATGTCCTCGTAGCGGTACTCGAGGACCTCCTTCATCACCCAGCACCGGCGTTGGTCGACGGGTAGTGCGCTGAGTGCGCGGTCGACGGCGTCCTCGCGGGAGTGCGCCTCGGCGACCCACTCGGGGGCCGCGTCGGACGGTGCCGCGACCTCGAGTTCGGTGACGTCGTCGTGGTCCCGGCGCGACCGGATACGGTCCAGGCACTTCCGGCTGAGGATGCGCATCAGCCAGGCCTTGACCCGCCGGCGGTCCTGGAGCCCGTCGAGTCGGTTCCAGGCGGTGATGAAGGTCTCCTGGACCACGTCGTCGAGCTCGTCCGTCGACCCGAGCGTGCGTCGCGCGTAGGCCCGGAGCAGCGGCGTGTGTCGTCGGATGAGGACCTCGAACGCCCGGACGTCACCGTCGGTGGCACGGTCGGCGAGCACCTCGTCGTCGAGGTCGACGAGATCCGTCCGGTGTTGCTGCGGCTGCACGGTCCCCTTCTACTGGGAGCGGTTGCGAACGGCCCGCGTGTCGGCGGACCGGAGCGCTCGGGCACCGATGAGACGCACGCCGGCGCCGGATCGTCACACCGGATCCGGCCGTGCCCGATGCCCACGGATGCGCGCCCGGGCCGATGTACGGCAGGCTGTCCCCATGTCCGTCGTCACCGCCGTCTGCCGCGTCGACCAGCTGCTCCGGGACTCGGGCACGATCGGTGTCACCGCGATCGACAAGCGACCGGTGCCGGGTCCGGTCCGCGTCCGTCCCCTCGGCCTGCACGCCGACGTGCAGGCGGACCGGAAGCACCACGGCGGTGAGGACCAGGCCGTCTACGTGTACGCCGACGAGGACGCCGCGTACTTCGCCGGACAGCTCGACAGGCCGATCCCGCCCGGGCTCTTCGGCGAGAACCTGCGCACCTCCGGCATCGACGTCACCGGCCTCGTGATCGGCGAGCGGTGGCGGATCGGCGAGGTCCTGGAACTCGAGGCGACGATCCCGCGGACCCCCTGCGGCACCTTCGCCCGGCGGATGGGGGTCGACAAGTGGGTCAAGCGCTTCGCGGAGGAGGGCCGCCCCGGTGCGTACTTCCGCGTCAAGCGCTCCGGCCCCGTGGCCGCGGGCGACACCGTGACGGTGCTGGCGCGCCCCGAGCACGGCGTCACGATCGGGCAGATGTTCGCCGGACTCAGCGCGGACCAGGCAGCTGCGGTGCTCGCCTCGGGTGACGGGCTCGCTCCGAAGGTCGTCCGGGAGGCCCGGCTCGCGCTCCGGCGCTCCGCCGTCTGACCGGGGACGGCCGGGTCAAGGCTGCTGTGCACCGCGGGTCGGGTCGAGTGGACGACGGGCACGGGGCAGGCCCGCGACGACGAGGTCCCACGCGTTCGCGACGAGGTCCTCGACGAACGCCTCGTCGAGTCCGGGTCCCGGGGAGAGCGTGATCCAGTGGCGCTTGTCCATGTGCCAGCCCGGCGTGACCTCGGCGAGGTCCCGCACCAGCGCGGCGCCGTGCGGCGGCGCGCACTTGAGGGTGACGATCGCGACGCCGCGAAGTTCGGTCGTCATCACGAACATCTTCTCGACGACCTTGTAGACGTCCGTGCCCTCGCCGAAGGGCTGCGTCTCGGTCACTGCCGGGAGGGCCATCGCCGTCCGTGCGGCGACCGACTGCAGGGTGCTGCCGTCCATGCACCCATGATGACGGGGACCAGGGACACCGACGGGACGGAACGGGGTCGCGGTGTCGAGGCCGGGTCGGTGCATGCCTCGATCGGGGGGGGTGGTGAAGATGTCTCATCGATTCGCAGTACCCTCGTCCTGCCTGCGTACCGACGCCGGTCATCGCTCCGGAGGAACCGCCATGAAGACCACCCGCACCCTCGGCGTCACCGCCCTCGCGCTCGCGCTCACCGTCGGCGGCGTCGTCGGCACCGCGACCAGCGCCTCCGCGGCCCCGAAGACCTACGCGAACTGCACCGCCGTCCACAAGGTGTACTCGGGCGGCATCGCGAAGAAGTCGGTCACGAAGAACAAGGTGACCTCCGCCGGGAAGACGTCGTACCGCGCACTCAAGGGCACGGTGAAGAAGGACGACGCGCTCTACAACGCGAACAAGAAGATGGACCGCGACGCCGACGGGATCGCCTGCGAGAAGAGCTGACCGCTCCGACGCGCGCCGGGGCCGGCCGGGCGGGACGGTTCAGAGTTCCGGCACGCCCTCGTGACCGGAACGTGGCCGGGCCGTCCCGGCGACGCCGGTGACGACGGAGCCGGGCGGCACGTCCTTCGTGACGACCGTGCCGGCTCCGACGACGGAGTCGTCGCCGACGGTGATCCCGCCGATGACGGCGGAGCCCGCCCCCAGGACGACCCGGTCGCCCACCGTCGGGTGGCGCTTGGAACCCAGCCCCGGGCCTCCGCCCCGACCCCCGAGCGTCACGCCGTGGAAGACGAGGACGTCGTCGCCGATCACGGCCGTCTCCCCGATCACCACGCCGATGCCGTGGTCGATGAAGAACCGCCGTCCGATCCGTGCGCCCGGGTGGATCTCGATCCCCGTCAGGGTCCGGGTGGCCTGCGCCAGGATGCGCGCCACCGTGCGGGAGCCGGGCAGGCCGCGCGCGTGCCACAGCCGGTGCGCGACGCGGTGCGACCAGACGGCGTGCAGGCCCGAGTAGACGATCGCGTTCTCGAGGTCCCCGCGCGCGGCGGGGTCACCGCGGCGTGCTGCGGCGAGGTCCTCCCGGACCGTCCGCAGCACGCCGCGGCGTGGAGCCGTCGTCACGCAGAGAGCCCCTCGAAGAGCACCGTCGACAGGTAGCGCTCCCCCGTGTCGCAGACGATCGCGACGACGCGCTTGCCGGCGTTCTCCGGCCGCGCCGCGACCTGCAGGGCTGCGTGGATGATGGCACCCGAGGAGATGCCGGACAGGATGCCCTCCTCCGTGGCCAGCGCGCGGGCGACCCGCAGGGCGTCGTCGAGCTCGACGTCGATGACCTCGTCGATCACCGAACGGTCGAGCACCTCCGGGACGAAGTTCGCCCCGATGCCGGCGATCTTGTGCGGTCCGGCCGTGCCCTTGGTCAGGAGGGGCGAGTCGGCCGGTTCGACGGCGATGACCTGCACGCCGGGGACGCGCTCCTTGAGGACCTGCCCGACACCGGTGATGGTGCCGCCGGTCCCGACACCCGCGACGAACACGTCGACGTGCTCCTCGGTGTCGCGGAGGATCTCCTGCGCCGTGGTCCGGCGGTGGATCGCCGCGTTCGCGGTCGTCTCGAACTGGTGGGCGAGGATCGCGCCCGGGGTCTCGTCGACGATCTGACCGGCGCGTTCGACGGCGCCCTTCATGCCCTCGGAGCCCGGGGTCAGGACGATCTCCGCTCCGTACGCGCGCATCACGGCCCGGCGCTCGACGCTCATGGTCTCGGGCATCGTGATGACGACCTTGTACCCGCGGGCCGCACCGACGAGGGCGAGGGCGATGCCGGTGTTGCCCGACGAACCCTCGACGATCGTGCCGCCGGGCTTCAGCTCGCCGGACTCCTCGGCGGCGTCGATGATCGCGACACCCAGACGGTCCTTGACGCTCGCACCGGGGTTGTAGAACTCGAGCTTGGCGAGGACCTCGGCCCCGCCCTCCTGCGGCAGACGGTTCAGCCGCACGAGCGGGGTGTTGCCGAAGGCCTGGGAGATGTCGTCGTAGATGGTGCCGCTCATCGGTTCCGTCCTCACGTCGGTTGCCGCAGCCCCTCCCGTGGAGGCGCGGTGCGCTCGCGATCCTAGCGACCGCACCCAGGGCGGTCCTGTTCCGTGACGGAACGGTCCGCGGAGCGGTGCCGAGCGTGCCGGCGACCCGCGCCTCCCGTCCGTCAGCGCGGAGCGACCGCGAGGTGCGCCGTCCGCGCGAAGCGCTCGTCCGTGGCCTCGAGTACCCGCAGGACGTTGCCGCCGGCGAGTGCCCGGAGGTCCGCGTCGCCCCAACCGCGGCGGCGCAGCTCCTCGGCCAGCACCGGGTACCGGGACACGTCCCGCAGGTCCGGCGGCAGCACCGGGGTGCCGTCGTAGTCGCCACCGAGCCCGATGTGCGCGGCTCCTGCCACGTCCCGAGCGTGCTCGACGTGGTCGGCGACGTCAGCCACGGTCACGTGCGGCGGCTCCCCGACCGACCCGCTCTCCTCCCAGTCCGCCCACGCCCGCGAGACGAACGCCGGCACGAACGTCACCATGACCACGCCGCCGTTGTCCGCGAGGCGGGCGAGCACGTCGTCGGGGACGTTCCGCGGGTGGTCGGCGACCGCGACGGTCGACGAGTGGCTGAACACGACCGGTCGTGTGGCGACGTCGAGGGCGTCCCGCATCGTGGCGGGGGCGGTGTGCGACAGGTCGACGAGCATGCCGATGCGTTCCATCTCGGCGACGACCTCTCGTCCACGATCGGTCAGTCCGTCGTGCGCCCGCGCTCCCGTGGCCGAGTCGGCCCACGGAGTGTCCTCGGTGTGCGTCAGGGTCATGTAGCGGACGCCGAGCCGGGCGAAGTCGCGGAGGACCGCGAGGTCGTCCCCGATGGAGTGGCCGCCCTCCGCGCCGAGGAGCGAGGCGATGCGGCCGGAGGCAACGGCGGCGCGGACCTCGTCCGCCGTGCGGGCGAGCGCCAGGTCGTCCTGGTACCGGTCCACCATGCGGTGCACGAGGTCGATCTGCTGGAGGGTCGTCCGGACCGGGTCCGGCTCCTCGACGGGTACGTAGACCGACCAGAACTGTCCGACGACCCCACCGGCCCGGAGCTTCGGCAGCTCGGTGTGGAGGGAGTCGGTCTCGGAGTCGATGCCGTCCAGACCGGATGCGTGCGTGTCGCGGCGTTCCGACGGCAGGTCGTTGTGTCCGTCGATGACGGGGAAGGCGAGGGCGTCGAGGTCCATCCCCCGACCGTAGCGCCAGGTCAGCGGCAGCTCGGCGGCGGGTCAGAGGCTGCCGGTGAGGGCCTGCAGGCCGAGGCTGGACAGGGACACCACGACCCACAGGGCGCCGCCGAGCAGCAGCGGTCGGAACCCGGCCCGGCGGAACCCGGCCAGGTCGGTGGAGAGCCCGATGGCGCTGAGCGCGACGGTGATGAGGAACGCGGCGACCGCGGCGATCACCGGGTGCGCCGGACCGGGGACGAGACCGGTGGAGTTCACCGCGGCGGCCAGCACGAAGCCGATGAGGAACCAGGGCACGAGGCGGGTCACCCGACGCGCCGACCAGCGCGGTCTGCCGGACGGTGACGTGGCACCCGGTCGAGCCCCGGCGGGGACTCCTCCGCTCGACTGCGCCGTGCCGTCGAGGGCGACGCCGTCGGTCGCGACCGTCGTGGGGTCCGAGCGACGCCCGACGAACCAGGCCAACCCGAGCACGACCGGGATGATCATCAGGGTGCGGACGAGCTTCACGACGACCGCGGAGTCCGCAGCGCCCGCCCCGTAGGTGCTCGCCGCGGCGACGACCGACGAGGTGTCGTTCACCGCGGTTCCCGCGAACAGACCGAACGCGTGCTGGCTCATCCCGAGCGCGTGCCCCACCACGGGGAAGACGACGACCGCGGCCACGTTGAACAGGAAGATCGTCGACACGGCGTACGCCACCTCGATCGACACCGCGCCGATCACCGGGGCCACCGCGGCGATCGCGGAGGCGCCGCAGATCCCCGTCCCGACCCCGATCAGCATCCGCAGGTTGCCGACGACGCCCAGCGCGCGACCGATGCCCCACGCTGCGAGCAGGCAGACGACGAGGGTGCCGAGCATCACCGGCAACGACGCCACCCCGACGCGCGCGACCTGCAGCAGGGACAGCTGGGCGCCGAGGAGCACCACCGAGCACTGCAGGACGGTCTTGCTCGCGGTCGAGATGCCCGGCCGGAACACCGCGCCCGGACGACGGATCGTCCCGATGACGGCCCCGATGAGGACGCCGCTGACCGGAGCGCCGACGACGGGCAGGAAGCGCCCGATCACGGTGGCGACCAGGGCGATACCGGTGGCGAGTGCGAGTCCGGGCAGGAGCCTCCCGGCACGGTCCAGCGGGCGCACGGCGGCTTCGGTCACGTGACCATCCTGCCGCCCGTACGGCAGGATCGTCGCGTGAGCGCTGTCTTCCGGATCGTGACCGACCTGCCGGTGCCGCCGGAGCGCGCCTTCGCGCTCTCGCTCGACATCGGCGCGCACCTGCGGTCGATGGCCGCGAGCGGGGAGCAGGCGGTCGCCGGACGGACGAGCGGCGTGATCGGGCTCGGTGAGTCGGTCACGTGGCGCGCGCGTCACCTCGGCGTCGTCTGGCGGATGACGAACGAGGTCACCGTCCTGGAGGCGCCGCACCGGTTCGTCGACGAACAGGTGCGTGGGCCGTTCGCCCGGTTCCGGCACGAGCACCGGTTCGAGCGCACGGCGGACGGGACGCGGATGGTGGACGAGATCGCGTTCCGTGCCCCTTTCGGGCCGCTCGGGACGATCGCCGAGGGGCTCGTGCTGCGCCGGTACCTCCGGGCGCTCATCGTCGAGCGCAACGGCTCGCTCCTGTCGGAGCTCCGTGCGGAGCGGGAGCCCCGGGTGGTGCAGGACGACGCTTCTCAGGACCCGGCGAGCTCGCCCAGCGTGTCGTAGGCGTCCGCGACCGCCTCGACCCGGGTCCGGCCGGACGGCCCGGAGGCCTCGTAGACGTCGTTCGCGATCGCCGCGACCACGGCGAACAGGGCCGCCATCGAGTCGAACGCCGACGGTGAGTCGACCGGGCACAGGACCGCGGTCGCAGCGGGTGCCGCGATGACCGCCGCGGTGGGGTCGCCGAGCACGACCACGTCGGCGCCCGTCCCGACGCAGTGCCGCACCACGCGGTCGACCCCGGCCGCGTGCCGTCGCACGGTGACGATGAACACGAGGTCCCGGCGGTCGAGGTCGGCGACCTCCTCGCCGAGACGTTGCCCCGGCGAGGGGCCGATGCGGACGTCCGGACGGACCTGCGCGAGCTGCGCGCGCAGTTGCAGGGCGATCGGGTACGCACCGCGCTCGCCGACCACCAGGACCCGGCGGGCGCGCATCACGCGGCGGGCGAGTCGGGGACGGTCGGCCCGGGCGAGCGAGGCGAAGGCGGCGTCGAGGTTCCGCGCCTCCACCGCGCGCTGGTCCACGTGGGCGGCGTCCTCGGCGGCCCAGGGCAACCCGGTGCCGCGGGCGGACATCAGGTTCTGCCGGACCTCGGCGGCGTCCTGGAAGCCCAGGGACCGGACGAGCCGCGAGACCGTCGCCTTCGAGGTCCCGGACTCCGCGGCGAGTTGCGCCGAGGTACCGACGAGCAGCAGTTCCGGGTCGTGTCGGATCATCGCGGCGACCCGGCGTTCGGCGGGCGAGAGGCGCTCCCACACCCGGTCGATCCGCCCGCGGACGTCCGGGACGGTCACGCGTCGGCTCCGTCGGCGAGGAGGTGCTCGTCAGCGAGCCGTTCTACCGCCGTGGCGAGCGCGTCGAGGCCGAGGGCGACGTCCGCCGCGGAGACGAACTCGTCCGGGTGGTGGCTGATGCCGTCCGGGTTGCGGAGGAACAGCATCGCGACGTCGGTGACGAGGCCGAGGGACATCGCGTCGTGTCCGGCACGGGAGAACAATTCGAGCGGTGCGGATTCGCCGGTCGCGACGATGCCGGCCCGGACGGCGTCCATCAGCCGCGGCGCGCAGAACACCGCGGGGGCACGGTGCACCTCGGTCGGTGTCACGTCGACCCCGCGGCGCTCCCCGATCTCGCGGAAGGCGTCGGCGACGGCGTCCCACACGCGGTCCCGTCCGTCGTCGAACTCGCCGCGCAGGTCGACCGCGAAGGTCGCAAGGCCCGGGACGACGTTGACGGCCCCGGGTTCCACCGTCATGGTGCCGACCGTGCCGATGTGCTGCTCGGTACGGCAGATCCGTTCGACGGCGAGTGCTGCCTCGGCGGCGGCGAGCAGTGCGTCGTGGCGTCGTTCGTAGGGCGTCCCGCCGGCGTGCCGGGCCTCCCCGACCGCCTCCACCGTGAAGCGCCGGGCGCTCGCGATGCTCGTCACGACACCGAGCGCCTGGTCGGCCTGCTCCAGGTACGGTCCCTGCTCGATGTGCGCCTCGAGGTACCCGACGAGGGACGCCGGTGCGACCGCGGCCTCGGCGATCCGGCCGGGGTCGAGGCCGAACGACTCGAAGGCGGACCGGAGGGTGGTGCCGTGCGCGTCCTGCAGGTCCCACCACGCCTCGTCCCAGACGCCGGCGACCGCGGAGGACCCGAGCAGCGCCTTGCCGAACCGGGTTCCCTCCTCGTCGGAGAACGCGATCACCTCGAGGGCGAACGGCAGCGCCCCGTGGTCCTGGACCAGGCGGGCGACGACCTCGACGGCCATGAGGACCCCGACGACGCCGTCGTAGCGACCGGCGTCCACGACGGTGTCCAGGTGGGAGCCGAGCAGGAGCACCGGCGCGTCCGGTGTCGCCCCCGCGGCGCGTCCGTGCAGGTTGCCGGCGGCGTCCTGCCAGGTGCGCAGCCCGACGTCCCGCATCCAGGCCCCGACGGTCTCGTTCGCCCGGGCGTGCTCGGGTGACAGGTACACGCGGGTGATCCGCCCGGGCGTCTCGGTGACGTCCGCGAGCTCGTCACAGCGGGCGATGATGGTGTCCGCCGCGGCCCGCGCTCGATCGCTCGCCAGCGGCACCTGCACGACGGCGCTCACGCGGGCGCTCCGGCGGGGACGAACGTCGCTGCGTCCGGGATCGGGGGCACGGCCGCGGGTGCGCTGTCGGCCGCTGCCGCGTACACGTCGAGCGCGGCGTCGACGCCGCCGCCCTGCGGAACGGCCACCCCGCCGCGCCGCAGGCACTGTTCGAGGGCGGCGAGCGTCGTCACGACGGTGTCCTTCCGGGCGTTGTAGCCCATCGTCCCGATCCGCCAGACGCGCCCGTGCAGGGGTCCGAACGAGGTGCCGATCTCGATGCCGTGGTCCTCGAGCATCGCGGCGCGGACGGCGTCCCCGCTGACCGTGTCCGGGATCTCCACCGCGACGACGTTGTGCATCTTGTGGCCGACGTCGCCGAAGACCGTCAGGCCGAGTCCGCGGACGCCCTCGAGCATCGCCCGCCCGGCGAGCGCGTGCCGCTCGACGACGGCGTCGCGGCCCTCCTCGAGCAGGATGCGGGCGCACTCGTTCGCGGCGTAGAGCATCGACGCCGCCTCGGTGTGGTGGTTGAGGCGCCGGGGACCCCAGTAGTCGAGGATCATCGCGAGGTCGAGGTAGTTCGACCGGATCGGGTCGTCGGAGACGTCGTCGCCGGGCTCGCGGATGCCGGCCTCGATGCTCCGACGGGCGTCCAGCACGGCGACCGCGGCCGGGGAGAGGGACAGCGGCGCGCTGCCGGAGGGACCGCCGAGGCACTTCTGCAGGCCCGCACTGACGGCGTCGATGCCCCACGCGTCCACCTCGAGCGGGTTGCCGCCGACCGAGGCCGTGACGTCGGTGTAGAAGAGCACGCCGTACCGGGCACAGATCGCGCCGAGTTCGTCGAGCGGCTGGTTCATCGTCGTCGAGGTGTCGCCCTGCACGATCGCCAACACCTTCGGACGGACACGGGCGATCGCGTCCTCGATGACCGAGGTCGGGAACACCTGCCCCCACTCGGTCTCGATCGTGTGCACGGTGGCGCCGGCTCGTCCGGCGATCTCGGCGAGCAGGTGCCCGAACCGTCCGAACACCGGCACGAGCACCGCGTCGCCCGGGGCGAGGAGGGAGACGAGGGCGGCTTCGATGCCGGCGCGCGAGGTGCCGTCGACCAGGACGGTGGCGTCGTTCCGCGTGCCGAGGACCTGCCGGTACAGCTCCTGCGTCCGGTTCATGGTCTCGGTCATCCACGGGTCGTACTGGCCGACGAGCGGTGTGGACAGGGCGCGGAGCACGCGGGGGTCGGCGGTGATCGGCCCGGGCCCCATGAGGAGCCGTGTCGGCGGGTTGACGGGATGCATGTTCGTACCTTCCGTTCCTTGCACGATCCTATTGGAACGCTCGTTACAGCAGTGTTGCGACGGCCAGTCCGGCAGCACGGTCGACGAGCGCCAGGTCCGACCCGACCGGACCGACGAGGGAGACGCCCACCGGGGCTCCGTCGACGACCAGGAGCGGAGCGCTCACCGCCGGCAGGCCGCCGACGCCGGCGACCGCGGTCATCCGCAGGGTCGACCGCCGTGTGGCGAGGACCGCCGGGCCGTCGGCCGTCCGGAGCGGCGCGGGGCCGGGCACCGTCGGGAGGACCAGCGCGCCGTCGGCGACCACGGCCCGGACCGCGGAACGCAGTCGCCCGAGCCCGTCCCGCGCAGCGGCCTCCTGCTCGGCGGTGATCCGGGCGGCCGCCGCGAACCGATCGGCGACGTCCGGGCCCAGGGCACCGGGATGCGCTGCGACCCACGCCCCGTGGTTCCGGCGTGCTTCGGCACCCTGCACGATCCGCACCGTCTCGGCGAGGTCGTCAAGGTCCGGCAGGTCGACGACCCCGACGCCCGTCCCGGTCCGTGCCAGCCAGTCCTCGAACGCGCGTCTCGTGGCGGGGTCCGCCGCAGCGAGCAGGGCCTCGCAGACCAGCAGCGGCGTCGCGAGGCTCCGCACCGCGGTACCGACCGCCACCGTCGCGACCGCTCGGAGCGTGTCGGGCCGTCGCGTCAGCCACCCGACCGTGTCGAAGCTCTGCGCGAGTGGCAGGACGCCGTCGCGCGACACGAGTCCGTGGGTCGTCCGCAGACCCCACAGCCCCTGGTACGAGGCGGGGACGCGGATGCTGCCCGCGGTGTCGGTGCCGAGCCCGACGTCCGCCTGCCCGAGCGCCACGGCCGTCGCGGGGCCGGAGGTCGAGCCACCGCTGATGCGCGCCGGATCGGCCCCGTTCGGCGGGGCGCCGGTGTGGGCGTTCCGCCCGGCGAGCGCGTAGGCGAACTCGTCCGTGCGGGCGATCCCGGTCACGTCGGCCCCGGCCTGCAGGAGCACCGAGACGGCCGGGGCGTGCTCCGTCTCGACGCGGGCTGCGGACTCCCACGTCGGGTTGCCGGCGCCGATCACGTGGCCGGCGACGGCGAAGAGGTCCTTGACGGCCACCCGGACCCCGGCGAGCGGACGGGCGTCGGACGCACCGGCGACCGCCTCCGCACCGGACGCGGCACCGGCACCGGCGCCGCGGACGAGCGGGTCCCCGACGGCCCGCCACACCGTCCGGTCGAAGGCGACCGCACGGCCCGTCACGTGCGCCGTCCGGATCCGCCACGCGCCCGCCGTGCGACGCCAGAGCTGCGTCTGCAGGCCGCGCCCACCGTCCGTGAACCGCGACTCCCCCACGACGAGGACCTCGTCCGCGGTCAGTTCCTGCACGTCGACGCCGACGAGCGTGCGCCGGGCGACACCACCACGGGCGGACCGGAACGCGCTGATCCGGTCGTGCCCGCGGAGCAACCCGGCTCCGTCGCCGCGCAACGTGTCCGGGCCGGGCTCGAACAGCGCGTCCAGCACCGCGGTGTCGTCCCGCATAAGGGCGTCCTCGTAGGCCCGGAACGCCGTCTCCAGTCCGTCCGGCCACGTCCCGGTCACCCGCACGTCGGTACCGCCTGGAAGTCGCTCTTCCGCACCGTCGCGTGCACACCGCACACGAGGTCGACGACCTGCGAGATCCGGAAGTCGGTCGCGGCGCTGAGGTAGGCGTACGCCAGGTGCTCCTCCACGCCCCACCGCGCCCGGAGCAGCGTGATCGCGGCACGGACGCACCGGCGCACGGCGTCGTCCAGGTCGGCGTCCATGCCCGTCGGGACGAGGTACTCCGTGGTCTCCGCCAGGGGTCCGACCAGCGCGCCGAAGCGCGCGAGCGCCACGGCCCGCGGGACCACGTCGAGGCGCAGGGTCAGCCGGAGCGAGGCCTCCATCGCGGTGAGCGCGACCTCGCCGTCCCCCTGCGCGAAGTGCGGATCGCCGACGGAGACGCCGGCCCCGGGCACCTGCACGGGCAGGTGCAGTGTGGCGCCGGCGGTGAGCAGGGCGATGTCGACGTTCCCGCCGTGCGGCCCCGGTGGGACGGAGTGCGGCCGGACCTCGCTGTCGACGGTCACGCCGACGATGCCGGGGAACGGCCGGAGTGGGAAGGTGACCACCCGGGGCCCGCCCGTCACGACCGGCAACCGCCCGAAGTCGACGCCGTCACGGGTCACGACGTCCGCGAAGACCGAGACGGGCTCGTCCCCGCGCGGGAGTTCCCCCGGCAGCGCTCCGCGACCGTGCCGGTTGGAGATCACGCCGTACGGCACCCGCGGGACGGCCTCGAGCACCGTGACGGAGACGACGTCGCCGGGCTCGGCCCCCTGCACAGCGACCGGGCGGGACACCACGTGCGGACCGTCGGCCGCGTCGCGCTCCACGTGCCGGACGATGTCGACCGCGTCCGCCAGCACGTCCGCCGCGGCCACGCCGTGCCGCCCGAAGAACGCCACCGGGTCGGACCCCTGGTCGGGCAGCAGGCCTTCGTGGCTGACGGTGTCGATCGTCACGACGGTCCCGGGGGCGACGGTGCGGACCGGCTCGTCGTCCCGACTCGGCAGCCGTCCCCAGAGGACGTCGTCGGGCGTGGAGCCGAGGTGCACGTCGGCTGCGGCGAGCGTCTCAGGCACGGTCCACCAGCTCTCCGGCGACCACGTCCACGGTCGTGACGTCGTCCGCGGTGGAGGTGATCCGCCTCCCCCGCAGCCAGGTCCCCGTGACCCGACCGCGTACCGACAGCCCGTCGAAGGCGGAGACGGGGTTGCGGTGTGCGAGCGCGTCGGCCCGGACCGTGGACTCGGCGTCGGGGTCGAACACCGCGAAGTGCGCGAGGGCGCCCGGCGCGATCCGACCGCGGTCGGTGAAACGGGCGAGCGCCGCCGGTCCGGTCGTGACCGCGGGCACGACCGCGTCGAGCGGCAGGCCACGGCGAGCGGCCTCGGTCCACACGGCACGGAAGCCGACCTGGAGCCCGGCGATGCCGCCCCACGCCAGACCCCAGTCGTCGACCTTGAGGTCGACGGTCGACGGGGAGTGGTCGGACACCACCATGTCGATCGTGCCGTCGAGGAGCCCCGCCCAGAGCGCGTCGCGGTTCGCGTCGTCACGGATCGGCGGGCAGCACTTGTACGCGGTGGCTCCGTCCGGGATCGACCCGGCCTCGAACGCCAGGTAGTGGGGGCAGGTCTCGACCGTGATGCGCACGCCGTCGTCCTTCGCCGCACGGATCATCGGGAGGGCGCCTGCGTCGGAGAGGTGCAGGACGTGCACCCGGGCGCCGGTCTCCCGTGCGCCGTCGATCACCCGGGCGATGGCCGAGCGTTCGGCCTGCGCGGGTCGGGTGGCGAGGAAGTCGCGGTACCGGCCGCCGAGCGCGTCGTGGTCGACGAGGTGCTCCGGGTCCTCGGCGTGCACGATGAGCAACGCGTCCAGGGCAGCGACCTCGCCGATCGCCTGCCGCAGCGCACCCGGGTCGAGGTGCGGGAACTCGTCCACGCCGGACGGTGCCGTGAAGCACTTGAAGCCGAAGACCCCGGCGTCGTGCAGGTCGCCGAGGGAACCGGCGTTGCCCGGGACCGCGCCGCCCCAGAAGCCGACGTCGACCGCCACCCGGCCGGCCGCACTCGCCCGCTTGACGGCGAGGGCGGGCACGTCGACCGTCGCCGGGATCGAGTTCAGCGGCATGTCGATGATCGTCGTGACACCACCGAGTGCGGCCGCGCGCGTGGCGGAGGCGAAGCCCTCCCACTCGGTGCGGCCGGGCTCGTTGACGTGGACGTGGGTGTCGACGAGGCCCGGCAGCAGGACGTGCCCGTCCGGCACCGTCTCGTCACGCTGCCCGTTCGCCACGGCGTCGACCGGTCCGACGGACACGATCCGGCCGTCACGGACGACGACCGACGCGGGGCGGAAGGCACCGTCGACCCAGGCGCGCTGCGCGCGGAGCACGAGGTCGGCGGGCGCCAGGCCCTCGTCCACCGTCACGGACCCGAGGCTCGTCATGCGCCCGCCCCCACCGTCACGCGGGCGTCCGCGAGCGCGAAGGACGCGAGCGCCCCGGAGAACGGCTTCGGTGGCGGCGGGGCGTACTCGCCGTGCTTCCCGGTCGTCAGCCCGAGGCGGACGAGCGACTCGGCGAGCAGCGTCGTCGCGCTGACCCCGTCGACGACCGGGGCCCCGATCTCCTCGGACACGGAGGCGCAGAAGTCGGCCATGCCCGCGCAGCCGAGCACGACCGCGTCGGCGCCGTTCGCGATGACCTCGCGACACTCGGCGACGACCAGGTCCCGCGCGCCGGACGTCGGGTCCTCGAGCCGGAGCACGGGCACCTCGCACGCCCGCACCTCCGTCAGGAGCGCCGCACACCCGTAGCGCTCGGCGAGTTCCCGTGCGCGCCCGGTCGTCCGCGCGAGCGTCGTGACGACCCCGAACCGCCGCCCGAGCAGCACCGCCGTCCGGTAGGCGCCCTCGGCGATGCCGATCACCGGGCCGCTGGCGAGCTCCCGGGCCGCGTCGATGCCGGGATCGCCGAAGCACGCGACGACGGTGGCGTCCACCCCGTCCCGCTCGCCCGCGGCGATCTGCTCGAGGAGCCCCGGGACGGCGAGCGCTTCCTCGTAGTGGCTCTCGATCGAGGCCGGCCCCATCGTGGGCTGCACGGCCTCGACGACCGTGCCCGGACCGACGACGGCGGCCGCGGCCCTGCCGATCGCCGCCGTCATGGACGCGGTGGTGTTCGGGTTGACGACACGGATGCGCATCGCGGGTCCTTCCGATGGAGCTGGTGGTGCTGGGTGGTGACGATCCTCGACGGACCGGGGGCGGGCCTCCCGGCTGTCCACAGGGGCACCGGCTCAGAGGGCTGCGCCGGCGCCCCTGTGGACGAGTGGGCAGCCGTTCAGGCGCGGCCGGAGGCGGCGCCGTCGTCGACCGTCGGGTCGTCCGCGGCGAGCGCGGGCATCCGCGGCGACCGACGTTCCATCGCCCAGAAGACGACGAGCCCGAGTCCGCAGCCGATGAACCAGCTGTAGGTGCTCAGCCAGGGCAGGACGCCGAGGGCCGGCGGGAGCACCGCGCTGCCGACCGAGACCGCCCCGGTGGTGACGAGCGTCCAGATCGCGTTCGGGTTGAAGCCCTTCCGGTACCAGTACCGCGCGGACGGGTCCATCGAGTACATGTCGTCGACCGCGACGCGCTGCTTCCCGACGATGTAGTACCCCGCGATGAGGATCCCGAACAGCGGACCGATCAGCGCACCGAGCACGCCCAGGGT
Source organism: Curtobacterium sp. MCBD17_008 (assembly GCF_003234475.1). Taxonomy (NCBI): domain Bacteria; kingdom Bacillati; phylum Actinomycetota; class Actinomycetes; order Micrococcales; family Microbacteriaceae; genus Curtobacterium; species Curtobacterium sp. MCBD17_008. The sequence goes on from NZ_QKTK01000001.1 coordinate 258,031, forward strand.
GTACAGGATGGCCTGGTCGTTGCCGTACCAGTTCCACGGGGTGAGGAGCACCGACCCGACCGCCGCGATCATGCCGCCCGCCCGCCAGCTGATCCGGCGCGGGGACACGTTCGAGAAGTCGAAGGCGGGGCTGATGAAGTTCGCGACGATGTTGATGCCGACGGTGGCGATGACGAACGTCAGCCCGCCGAGCAGGATCGCGAAGGGGGCGTCGATCGCCTGGACGGTCGCGATCGGGTCGGTGATGAGCTCGCCGAAGACCGGCACGGTGGCACTCGCGCACAGCACGGTCAGGATCGAGAAGAACAGGAAGTTGACCGGCAGCCCGAGCAGGTTGCCGCGCTTCACGGCCGCGAACGACCGCCCGTACCGCGAGAAGTCGCCGAAGTTGAGCATCGGGCCGGAGAAGTAGCTGACGACCAGGGCGATCGCGGACAGCATCACCGGGATGCTCTCGGCGAAGGACATCGGCTCGCCGACCGAGAGCGTCAGCGAGATGTTGCCGATGCCGGCCCGTGCGACGAGGTACACCGCGAGGGCGATCATGACGACGTAGACCGCCGGCCCGGCCCAGTCGATGAACTTCCGGATCGCGTCCATGCCCATCCAGAACAGGGCTCCCTGAGCGACCCACAGGACGGCGTAGGAGATCCAGCCGAGCGCGTCGAGGCCCAGGAAGGACGGCTCGAGGAGGGCCGCGGCACCCGGGATGAACTTGAGGAACACGATGTTCAGCGACTGCGCCGCGAGGAACGTCTGCACGCCGTACCAGGCCATCGCGATGAGACCGCGGATGATCGCCGGGACGTTCGCACCGAGCACGCCGAACACCGCGCGGTTGATCACCGGGTACGGGACCCCGGTCCGCTGCGACGGCTTCGCGACGAGGTTCGCGAAGACCTGCACGACGAGGATGCCGACGACCAGGGCGACGAGCACCTGCCAGCTCGCGATGCCGAGCGCGAAGAGCGACCCCGCCGTGACGTAGCCGCCGACCGAGTGCACGTCGGACATCCAGAACGCGAAGACGTTGTAACTCGACCAGGTCTGCTTCCGCAGCGGCGCGAGGTCCTCGTTCGTGAGGGCCGGGTCGTACCCGGGCTTGATCAGGCCGGCGCCCGCGGGGGCGGTCGACGTGACGGGGGCGTGGGGCGGTGCGACGGGTGCCGCGACTTCGGTTGCCATGACGTCCTCCGGAGTGGGAGAGGGTGAGGTCGGCGTCTGCCTGGGAAGGAAGCTACGGACCCCGGTCGCACCGCCCGTTTCCCCTGTGTGACGACCGTGTGACATGACACCTGCATCGGAACGATCGTTCCAGGAGGCGCCGATCTCCTCCTCGAGGGGGAGGCACCGGCCGGACGGGCTCCCCTAGCGTGGCCACCGATGATCGAAGTACAGCACCTCTCCAAGCGCTACGGCCCGAAGACCGCGGTCGACGACGTCTCGTTCGTCGTGCACCCCGGGATGGTGACCGGCTTCCTCGGCCCGAACGGCGCCGGCAAGTCGACCACCATGCGGATGATCATGGGGCTCGACCGCCCGACCTCCGGCAGCGCGACGGTGAACGGGCGGCCGTACCAGGACTTCCGCGACCCGCTCCGGCAGGTCGGGGCCCTGCTCGAGGCGAAGGCGGTGCACTCCGGGCGCAGCGCGCACAACCACCTGCTCGCGCTCGCGGCGACGCACGGCATCCCGAAGCAGCGCGTGCACGAGGTCATCGAGATGACCGGCCTCGAGTCGGTCGCCCGCAAGCGGGTCGGTGGGTTCTCGCTCGGCATGGGCCAGCGGCTCGGCATCGCGGCGGCACTGCTCGGTGACCCGCACACGCTGATCCTCGACGAGCCGGTGAACGGCCTCGACCCGGACGGGGTGCTCTGGGTCCGTCAGCTCGCGCGCCGTCTGGCGGCGGAGGGGCGCACGGTCTTCCTCTCCAGCCACCTCATGAGCGAGATGGCGCAGACCGCCGACCGCGTGGTCGTCCTCGGTCGCGGCAAGGTGCTCGCCGACGCCCCGATCGCGGAGTTCGTCGCCGGCGCCGGTGGTCCCGCCGGCGGCACGGCACTCGCCCGGGTCGTCGTCCGGACCCCGATGCCGGACCAGCTCTTCGCCGCGATCGGCCCGGCGGCCACCGTCACCCAGCGTGAGGACGGGTCGTTCCTCGTGGTCGGGCCGGACGCACCGACGGTCGGTGACATCGCCGCCCGCGCCGGTGTCGTCCTGCACGAACTCACCCCGACCGGCGCCAGCCTGGAGGAGGCCTACATGGCGCTCACCCGCGACGACGTCGAGTACCGATCGGAGGGCACGCGATGAGCGCGCCGCAGCAGACCGACCACCGCGGGACCGAGCAGCACCGCCACCGCGGCAAGGCCTCCCTGGAGGGCAAGCGCCTCGGGTTCGCCCGACTGGTGCGCAGTGAGTGGATCAAGTTCTGGAGCATCCGGTCGACGTTCTGGTGCTTCGCCGTCATCGCCGTGCTGACGATCGGCCTGGCGACCCTCCTCGGCGCCCTGGCCGAGGCCGGCGCGACCACCACCACCGACGCGGCGAACGAGACCATCGTCGGGATGAACACGATCAGCGTGTACCTGTCCGCTCTCGTGGTCGGGGTGCTCGGCGTCCTCATCATCTCCGGCGAGTACACCACCGGGCAGATCCGGTCGACCTTCACCGCGGACCCCGGACGCCTCGGCGCCCTGCTCGCCAAGGCCACCGTGCTCGCCGTCTCGACGTTCCTCGTCAGCGTCGTCGCCACCTGGATCGGCGTCGCGATCTCGACCGCGCTGCAGGCGGGCAAGGGGGTCCACCCGGACCTCGCCGACCCCGCGGTCTTCATGCCGCTCCTCGGTGCGTCCGTGTACGTGACGCTCGTGGCACTGCTCGCGTTCGGCATCGGCCTGCTCGTCCGCTCGAGTGCCGGCGGCATCGCCATCACGCTCGGCATCCTGCTGGTGCTGCCGATCGTGCTCAGCCTGGTGTCCGTGCTCGCGGGCATCGACTGGCTCGGCACGGCCGCCGGGTACCTGCCCGACGCAGCCGGCGGGCAGCTGTACGCCTACGCGTCCGACGCACCCGCGGGCGCGACCGGAGCCCCGGCGACGGCGACGGCCGAGGGCGGTTCCGACCTGAACGGGTGGAGCGGTGCGGGCGTCCTCCTCGCCGAGGTGGTCGTGGTCAACGCCCTCGCGATGGTGGTCGCGCGACGCCGCGACGTCTGAGCACACCGGCACACCGGCCCACCGGCCCACCGATGACCGGTCGCTGCCGACGGGAGGCCCGTGGCGGGTCCGCCGCGGGCCTCCCGTCCGTCAGGCGACGACCGGAGCGGTCATCCCCCGACCCGGGGGTCCGAGCCACCGCGGGCGCGCAGCAGCCCGCCGACGACGAGGGTCACGAGCCCGCCGACGGCGACCAGCAGGGCGGCCAGGGCTGCCACGCCGGCGCCGATGTTCGCTCCCGTGCCCTCGGACAACGGGATGCTGTTCCACCACAGCGCGAGCTGGTGCCCGACGAGCCCGATGACCGTCAGCACCACCCCGATGACCATCAGGCGATGCGACGACCCCGGGCCCCTCCGCGGTCGGGGCGATCGCTGGAGGCGCGGCGGCGGCAGGTGGGTCATGTGCTCATCATGCCCGTGTCGTGCCGGCGCCCGCGGACGCGGTCTTCGCCCTCACCGTGGTGCGGGATCCGCCGTCGGGACCTGCCCCGCGCGCAGCATCGCCTGTTCGAGCAGCTCCACGTCGATGCCGACATGCCGGCGTGCGACCTCGCCGGCCTCCGCCGCCCGCCCCGCACACACCGCCTCGACGAGGACCTCGTGGTCCCGCGTGGCACGTGTCTCCATGTCCGCCATGCCCTCCTCGGTCCCCCAGAGGTGTGCCGGTGCCGCGATCGAGATCTGCGCCTCGAGGGTCGCGAGGGTCGCGCGGAGGACGTCGTTGCGCGCCGCGTCGATGATGCTCCGGTGCAGGACGGCGTCCGCCTGCTGCTTCGCCGCGCCGCTCGAGGCCTGCCGGAAGGCGTCGAGCCGGTCCCGGAGCGCGGCCGCCTCCGCCGGGGTGATCCGCTCGGCTGCGGCGGCGGCCAGGGCCCCGTGCAGCAGGGCGATCGCGTCGGCGGTGTCCTGGATGCCGGCCCACCGGGCGAGCAGGGTCCGGCCGACCGACTCGGACGAGCTCGCCGGCCACTGCGTCCGGACGAACGTGCCGCCACCACGTCCGCGTCGGGTCTCGAGCAACCCGCGGTCGACCAGGCGGGCGAGGGCGCTCCGCACGGTGACACGCGCGACGCCGAGCAACGCCGCCAGTTCGCGTTCGGGCGGGAGTCGCGCCGCGGGCAGGTACTCCCCCACGGCGAGCGCGGTCACGAGCCGGTCCTCGACCTCGTCCACCCGCGTCTCCGTCGCGCGATCCGTCACGGCACCCCTCTCGACGGCCCTCCGTGGGCCGGCGCTGTTACGGCCACGTTAAACGAGCAGAAAAGGTCTTGCCTGGGACCTTTCGAAGGGCCATGCTCACCCCATGTCCCGCATCACCGAGAGCACGATGCCGTTCCTCGACGGCGAGACCTGGTACCGGATCACCGAGCCCGACCGTCCCGTCCCGGGGACGCTGCCCCTCGTCGTCCTGCACGGCGGCCCCGGCATGGCGCACGACTACCTGCGGAACCTCGAGGCGTTCGCCGACGAGACCGGCCGCACCGTCGTCCACTCTGACCAGTTCGGCTGCGGTCGGAGCAGCCACCGTCCGGACGCCCCCGCCGACTTCTGGCAACCGCAGCTGTTCGTCGACGAGTACCGCGCGCTCGTCGCCCACCTCGGCCTCGGCGACCACCACGTGCTCGGGCAGTCGTGGGGCGGCATGCTCGGCGCCGAGATCGGTGTCCGCCGTCCGGGTGGCATCGCGAGCCTGTCGATCTGCAACTCCCCCGCGTCGATGCAGCTGTGGGTCGACGGTGCCGCGGAGCTCCGCAGCCGTCTGCCCGAGGACGTGCAGGACGCGCTCACCCGGCACGAGGCCGCCGGCACCACCGAGGACCCCGAGTACCTCGCCGCGACGCAGGTGTTCTACGAGCGCCACGTCTGCCGCGTCGTCCCGATGCCCGCCGACTTCGTCGCGTCCGAGGAACAGATGGAAGCCGAGCCGACGGTCTACCACACCATGAACGGGCCGAACGAGTTCCACGTCATCGGGTCCCTGCGCGACTGGTCCGTCATCGACCGCCTGGACCAGGTCGACGTCCCGACCCTCGTCGTCGCCGGTGAGCACGACGAGGCCACCCCCGCCACCTGGCAGCCCTTCGTGGAGCGCATCCCCGGGGCCCGCCAGCACGTCTTCCCCGGCGCCAGCCACTGCACCCACCTGGAGCAGCCGGAGGAGTTCCGCCGCGTCATCGGTGCGTTCCTCGCCGAGCACGACGCCCACCCCACCGACTGACTGACACCGCCGGCACCACCCCGGCCGGCCGTTCGCCGGACAGGAGGCCCGTCACCGACCCGTGCCGCGCCTCCCGTCCGGACACCCACCCCCTGCACCGTCCCTCCTCCCCGAAACGGAACCGACATGTCGCAGCAGCACAGCGAGCTCTCCGCACAGCAACAGCTCGAGGCCTACGGCTACAAGCAGGAGCTCGACCGCTCCGTCTCCACCACCGACCTGCTCGTGTACGGGCTCGTCTTCATGGTGCCGATCGCCCCGTGGGCGATCTTCGGCACCGTCTACAACGCGTCGAGCGGCATGGTGCCGCTCGTCTACATCGTCGGCCTCGTCGCGATGATCTTCACGGCCCTGGCCTACGCGCAGATGGCGAAGTCGATCCCCCTCGCCGGCAGCGTGTTCTCGTACGTCGGCCGCGGCATCCACCCCGCCGCCGGCTTCTTCGCCGGCTGGGCGATCCTGCTCGACTACCTGCTCGTCCCCACGCTGCTCTACGTCTTCGCCGCGGAGAGCATGGTCGGCATCTTCCCCGGCACCCCGCGGTGGCTGTGGGCGCTCGTCTTCGTGGCGATCAACACCGTCATCAACCTGGCCGGGGTGTCGTCGCTCAAGCTGGCGAACCGGATCTTCCTGCTCATCGAGCTCGTCTTCGTGGTGGTCTTCGTCGTGATCGCGATCGTCGCCCTGACCGGCGGCACCGTGCCGGGAGCGTCCTTCAGCACCGACCAGGTGTTCGACCCGGCGAAGGTGTCGGCACCGCTGATCGCGTCGGCACTGTCGATCGCGGTCCTGAGCTTCCTCGGCTTCGACGGCATCTCCACCCTGTCGGAGGAGTCGACCGGCCGCCGTGGTGGTGCCGGGCTGGCGATGATCCTGGCGCTCGTCATCGTCGCGTTCCTGTTCGTCGTGCAGACCTGGCTCGCGAGCGCACTGGCCGCCGGTCGGGATTCGTTCTCGGACAGCGAGGCCGGGAACGCGTTCTTCACCGTCGTCGAGCAGGCCTCGTCGAGCGGGTGGGCGACGGCCTTCTTCGCCGTCAACGTCCTGGCCGTGGGCATCGCGAACGCCATGGCCGCGCAGGCCGCGACGAGCCGCCTGCTCTTCTCGATGAGCCGCGACCGGCAGCTGCCCGCGTTCCTGCACAAGCTCAACGGCCGTCGGGTCCCGCAGAACGCGATCCTGGTCGTCTCGGTGCTCTCCGCGATCCTCGTGCTGTTCTTCGTCGGACAGATCGACACGATCTCGTCACTGGTGAACTTCGGCGCGCTGTTCGGCTTCATGCTCCTGCACGTGTCGGTGTTCGTGCACCACGTCGTGAAGGGGAAGTCGCGCAACTGGCTGCTGCACCTCGTCGTGCCGCTCATCGGGTTCCTCATCATCGGGTACGTGCTGCTCAACGCGGCCGTCGAGGCGAAGGTCGGCGGCGTCATCTGGCTCGTCGTCGGCGCCGGCGTGTTCCTGTACTACCGGGCGACCGGGCGCTCCACCGAGGTCGGTTCGGAGGAGCCGGGCACGCTGGGTGAGGGCGACCGCACCGCCGCCACCACCCTGACGAAGGACGAGGACCACCGATGACCGCGGACCACCACCTCCCGAACACGCTCGGCCGCCCCGGCTACGCGGCCGACCGCGAGCCCGTGCTGACCATCGCGCCCGGCACCGGCGAGACGATCGGGTTCGAGACGACCGACGCCGTGTACGCCGAGCTCGACGACCACCACGACATGGCGCAGCTGCAGGCCCCGATCAACCCGGTCACCGGCCCGGTGTACGTCGAGGGCGCGGAGCCGGGCGACACCCTCGCCGTGACGATCCACGACATCGAGCTCACCACCCACGGCTGGTCCGTCTCGCTGCCGGGCTCGGGCGCCCTACAGCACGTCATGGGCGACCGCGTCTTCACCCGACGCTGCCCGATCGAGAACGGCGTCGTGCACGTCACCGACCGGCACGCGTTCCCGGTCCGCCCGATGATCGGCTGCATCGGCACCGCCCCGGCCGCGGGCGAGAACTCGACGATCATGCCCGCGTACGCCGAGGGCGGGAACATGGACGTCACCGAGGCCCGACCCGGTTCGACGGTGTACCTGCCGGTCCGGGTGCCCGGCGCCCTGCTGTCGATCGGCGACATCCACGCCATCATGGCCGAGGGCGAGTCCTCCTTCGTCGCCATCGAGGCGCAAGGCACCGCCGTCGTGTCCGTCGACCTCGTCAAGGGCGGACCCGAACTGCGTGCTCCGCGCATCGAGACCGCCGACGAGTGGTTGTTCGTCGGTCTCGGCGAGCCCGTGCAGGAGAGCATCCGCCGCGGGTACGAGGACGCGTACGCGTTCCTGGTCGACGAGCACGGCTGGTCCGGGGACGACGCCTACGCGGTGCTCAGCGCCGTGGGCGACTCGAAGCTCGGTGGGCCGACGGGCTCCGGTGCGCCGGACCCGCTCCACCCGTTCGACGCGGTCGGCGCCGTGACGCTGCACCGGGTGCCGAAGGCGGTGCTGGAGCCGGCCGAGACGCCGACGCCGTAGCCACCCGCCGCCGGACGGGAGGCCCGGACCACGTGACCGACGTCGGTCACGCGGTCCGGGCCTCCCGTCCTTGCGTCCGTGCGTCCTGCTTGCTCGCTTGCGTTCGAGGTTCCGCAACACGCCGCCGGGGGCCCGTCCCGGTTCCGCAATTCGCGCATCTCGCGCCGCGAGATGCGTGAATTGCGGAACCGCGGGGACGGGGCCCGGGCGCGTCAGAACGCGTGTGCTCCGAGGAGCGTCCCCGCGGCGTAGGTCGCGGCGAGCGCGAGCGCCCCGCCGAACACCACGCGGACGGTGGCGCGGCCGCGACGAGCACCACCGAGTGCGGCGCCGGTCGTCCCGGTCACGGCAAGTGCGACGAGCACGGCGACCACCGTGACCGCGATCTGGATCGACGTCGGGGCGAGGAGCATCGCGAGGAAGGGCAGCGCGGCGCCCGCGGTGAAGGTCGCGGCCGAGACCCAGGCTGCGCGCCACGGGCTGACGACCTCCTCCTCGGCGTCGCGGAGTGCGGCGGCGGCGCGGCGGTCCCGGACCTCGGGTCGGACGAGTTCGGCGGCGACGGAGGTCGCGACGTCGTCCGTGACCCCGAGCGCGCGGTAGTGGTCGGCGATGGTGACCGCGTCCTCGGACTCGGCCTCGAGCTGGGCCTGGTGGGCGGCCTGGCCGGTGCGCTGGGCGTCGCGGGCTCCGCTCACCGACACGTACTCGCCGAGCGCCATCGACACGGCGCCGCCGACGAGTGCTGCCGTGCCCGCGGCGAGGACGGGGCCGGTCGTGGCACCGGCACCGGCGACCCCGACCAGGACGGCGGCGACGGACACGATGCCGTCGTTCGCGCCGAGGAGACCGGCGCGCAACCAGTTGAGGCGGGCGGCGCTCGTGGCGTCGTCGTGCTCGGTGCCGGGGAGCGCGAGGTCAGCTGCGGTCGACATGGGGAGAGCCAAGCACCTGCGCGGGGATCGCACCAGCAAGGGAAGGCTCCCCTGACCGGGGCGTTCCCCACCGAGGACGACCGGTCCGCACCGGCCGCGCAGCGGGAGGAGCACGATGGACGCGACCGCACGCTCCGCCGCCACCGGCTGCCCAGAGGAGGACCATGTCCACCGTCCCCGCCCGCACCGACCCCGTCCGCTACGTCGCCATCGGGGACAGCTTCTCCGAGGGCGTCGGCGACGACGGGGACGTCCCCTTCCCCGGGTGGGCCGGACGACTGGCCTCCGGGCTCGCCGACCACCTGTCGGGCCCGGTCTCGTACGCGAACCTCGCGATCCGCGGTCGCCTGCTCGCCGGGGTCCTGGACGAGCAGCTCGACGCCGCGCTCGCCCTCGACCCGACGCCGACGCTCGTCACGTTCTGCGGCGGCGGGAACGACATGCTCCGTCCGGGCTACGACGTGGACGTGCTGCTCGGGCGGCTCGCGACCGCGGCGGACGCGGTCGCCGCCCGCGGGATCCGGCTGGCGCTCCTCAGCCCGGCCGACCCGAGCGCCCGACTGCCGCTCGGCAAGCTCATCAACGCCCGCGGGGACGCCTGGGCGGAGGCCCTGACCGGCTTCGCGCGGGAGCGGGGCCTGCCCTACGTCGACGTGTCCCGCGACCCACACCTGCGGCGCGCCGAGTTCTGGTCCGAGGACCGGCTGCACATGAACCCGCTCGGACACCAGCGGGTCGCCGACCTGGCCCTCCACGAGATCGCGGGTGGACCGACCGTGACGGCGCCGGTCGTCCTGGACGCGACGCGATCATCGGTCACCGAAGAACTCCGGTACTACCGGGACCACGTCGTCCCGTGGGTCCGGCGGCGCGTAACCGGCCGGTCCTCCGGTGACGGGCGGGTCGCGTCCCACGGCGACTGGACCCCCGTGCCGCCGAGCGGCCGACGACGCTGATCCGGGCGGGGTGCGGCCCCGCAGCCGCGGTCAGACCACGAACGTCCGGGTCGGGCGGCCGCTGAGGGCGTGCGGGAACGGCTCGCCGACCGGGCGGAACCCGGCGCTGCGGTAGAGGCGCACGGCCGGCGCGTTGTCCTCGAGCGCGTGCAGCATGCAGTGCTCGTACCCGGCGTCCCGGGCAGCGTCGACGGCCGCGACGAGGAGCGCTCGACCGAGCCCGCTCCCCTGCGCGGCCGGGTCGACCGCGAGCAGGCTGAGGTAGGCGGCGTCCGCGGGTCCCACTCCCCCTCCGGTGCCCGGCGCGGTGACGAGTGCGAAGCCGCGGACGCCGTGGTCGGAGTCCCCGGGCGCGACCACGAGGGCGACCCGCTCGGCGGCGAACTTCGCGGCGGCTCGCGCCCGGACCGCCGGGTCCCGGGGACGACCGTCGCGCGCGGCGACGGCGGCGGCCCACAGGTCGATGCACGCGGTGTCCGTCCCGGCCTCCGCCGTCGCGACGCGCACGGCTGCAGAGGACTCGATCACCGGACCACCCTACGACCGGGCTCCTGCGTGCGCGGGACGCCAGGGCACGGCGTCACGAGGACCACCCGTCACGCGGTCGCCGGCACCCGTACCCGGAACGACGCTCCGCGGTGTTCGTCCGGCAACCGGTCGCCCCGTCCGAGCAGCTTGTGCCGCAGGGAGCCCTCCTCGTACCCGTCCGGGTAGGCGTTGCGCGCCCGGAGTTTGGGGACGACGAACTCGATGACGTCCTGCCACGTGCCCGGCGTCACCGCGTACGCCAGGTTGAAGCCGTCGACGTCGGTCTGCTCCTGGATGTCGATGAGGCGCTGCGCGATCGTCGCCCCGCTGCCGACCTCGACCGGACCGAGTCCGCCGATCGCCGTCTGCCGGGCGATGTCCCGGACCGTCCACGTCGTCCCGTCCTCACCGGTCGCGGCGGACAGGTTCGCGGCGGCCGACTGGATCGCGTTCGACTCGATGTTGCCGAGCGGCTCGTCCAGGTCGTACTGCGACAGGTCGACGCCCATCCAGCCGGAGTTCAGCACGAGCGCACCCGCCTCGGACGCGTACGACAGGTAGTCGCGGTACTTCGCCTGCGCGGCCTCGTCGGTCTCGTCCGTGATGACGGTGAGCAGCGTGTACACCCTGGCGGCGTACCGGTCGCGACCAGCGGCCTCCAGGGCGTCGCGGATCTTCCGCACCGTCGCGGCGAGCTGCGGCAGGGTCGGCGCCCCGACGAACACGGCCTCGGCGTTCTCGGCGGCGAAGCGGATGCCGCGCGGCGAGGCGCCCGCCTGGTAGATGACGGGCGAGCGCTGCACGGACGGCTCGGACAGGTGGATGCCCGGCACGTCGAAGTGCGCACCGTGGTGCTCGATCGGGTGCACCTTCGCGGGGTCGGTGAAGACACCGGTCTCGCGGTCCTCGACCACGGCGTCGTCCTCCCACGAGCCCTCCCACAGCTTGTAGAGGACCTCGAGGTACTCGTCGGCGACGTCGTAGCGGTCGTCGTGGCTGAGCTGGTCCGTCTGGCCCATGTTGCGGGCGGCGCTCGGCAGGTACCCGGTGACGACGTTCCAGCCGACGCGGCCCTTCGTCAGGTGGTCGAGCGTGGACATGCGTCGGGCGAACGGGTACGGGTGCTCGTAGGCGGTGCCCGCGGTGATGCCGAAGCCCAGGTGCTCGGTCACCGCTGCCATCGCGGACACGAGGAGGATCGGGTCGTTCACCGGCACCTGCGACCCGGTGCGGAGCGCGGCCTCGTTCGTCCCGCCGTAGACGTCGTAGGTCCCGAGGACGTCGGCGATGAAGATGCCGTCGAACGCTCCGCCCTCGAGGATCTTCGCCAGGTCCGTCCAGTACGACAGGTCGTTGTAGTGCCGGGATCGGTCGCGCGGGTGGCGCCACAGCCCGGAGGACTGGTGCGCGACGCAGTTCATGTCGAACGCGTTGAAGCGGATCTGCCGGGGCTCGCGGTTCGTGGTCACGACGCGACCGTACGTCGGCCGTCCCCGCGGCGTCACGGAGGATGACGCCGCATGACACGGGCATCCGGGTGCGGGACGTGCCGGTGGTCAGCGGGGCGCCCGGACCGTGACCTCCGCCGTCGACGGGCCGCCGCACTGCTCGGAGCCGCCGTACCGGATCCACCGCGTGCGAACCGTCTCCGTCAGGAGCGGCCGGTCGGCGGCGTCCCGCAGCTCGACGACCGCCCGGTCCGGCGTGCCCATCAGCACGGGGAGCCGCCAGACGGCTCCGGCGGCGGTCGACGTCGGCGACGGGGCCGGCGCGACCTCGGGAGGCAGGACGGGCGGGTCGCTCGGCGCGGGCGGCGTGCATCCGGTCCCGGTGCAGACGGCGACGTCACGGACCGCGTCGACCGACCCGTCCGATCCGCTGACCGTGACCACCACGGTGTTCGTCCACCCGATCGCCGGACAGGCCGTGGGCACGATGCCACACGCCGCTGTCGTCAGCACCGACAGCGCAGCCCCGGTCGCTGCCCACACCCGTCGCCCCCGCATGCCCCCATCGTCGGTCCTGAGGAGCGGTGGTGGGGACACGATGTGGTCACGACCACCGGTCGGGGGACGACCGGCGGTCCGCGCGACGCTCAGGCGCGGTCGTGGAGGGTGACGTGGTAACCGTCGGGGTCGGCGAAGGTGAACGTCCGGCCGAACGGGCCGTCGATCGGTGCCGCGACGATCCGGTGCCCGTCTGCCTCGAGGGCGTCGTGGACCGCCTGGACGTCGGTCGCGTGCAACCAGAGGGCGACGCCGAGACCCGGCTGGTCGACCGACGCGAGGTCGGTGCCGGGGAGGACGTCGCGCAGCGCGAACGCGATCGGCGTCGTGGTGAACACGACGGCGTGCGGTGGCCCGGCGGGCGAACGCTCGAGCCCGAGGTACCGCTCGTAGAACGCCTGCGAGGCATCGAGGTCGCGGACCTGCAGGGAGAGGAAGTCGGGGCCGGTGGCGGGCATGGGTGCTCCTTCTGGTCATGTCAGTTGTCTGACACCGAGCAGCGTATGTCAGACTGCTGACATGAGTCAACAGGACGGCGTCGACCTCCCGACCTCGATCGGGTACCTGCTCAAGGAGACCGCGACGGCGCTCCGGACCGCGATGGAGGCCGTGCTCCGCCCGCTCGGCATGACCGTGACGCACTACTCCTGCCTGGAACTCCTGGCGCAGCGTCCGGGGTCGTCGAACTCCGAGCTCGCCCGCGGCACGTTCGTGACCCGGCAGTCGATGAACGTCCTGCTGCAGACCCTCGAGCGCGACGGCGTCGTCGAGCGCCCGCCCGGGGCCCGCTCGGGCCGGGTCATGCCGGCGCAGCTCACCGACCGCGGACGCCGGGACCTCGCCGCCGCGACGGCCGCCGTCCGCTCGGTGGAGGACCGGATGCTCGCCGACCTCGACGAGGACGACCGCGCCGCGGCGAGGCGGCTGCTGCGGCGCATGGTGCGCGCACTGCGGGACGGCGCCGCGCACTGACGGACGGGAGGCGCGGCACCCGCTGGCACCGCGCCTCCCGTCCGGTGGACCGCCGCCGAGGGCCGCGCCCCCGCACCGCGCCGGTCGTCAGCCCGCCGCGACCGCCTGCTGCGCCGCCGCCTCGGCGGCGACCCACGCGAGCATGCCGCACTTGACCCGCATGACGAACTTCGAGACACCCTGGAAGGCGACGAGGTCCTCGAGCACGTCCTCGTCCGGCTCGCCGACGCCCCGGGAGCGCATCATCGTGCGGAACGCCTCGGTCAGGGTCAGGAGTTCCGGGACGGTCCGGCCGACGGCCATGTCGGTGAGGACCGAGGCCGACGCCATCGAGATCGAGCAGCCGTCCCCCTGCCAGGCGACGGCGGCGATCCGGTCGGTCCCGGGCTCGAGTCGGAGCCGCACGGTGATCTCGTCACCGCACGTCGGGTTCCGCTCGAAGTGCTCGGCGTCCGCATCCGGCATCGGACCGTCGCCCCGACGGGCTCTCGCGTGGTCGAGGATCACCTGCTGGTAGAGCCCGTCCAGGCCGGTCACGCGGGCTCCTCCGCACCGAAGTAGCCGCGGATCCCGCCGACCGCGGTCACGAAGCGGTCGACGTCCTCCTCGGTCGTGTACACGTACGTGCTCGCGCGGCTCGTGGCCGTGAGCCCCAGACGACGGTGGAGCGGCTGCGCGCAGTGGTGGCCGGAGCGCACCGCGATGCCCTGCGCGTCGAGGTACTGGGACACGTCGTGCGCGTGCACGCCGTCGACGACGAAGGACGCGAGTCCACTGCGCGGGACACCGGCCGCGGGTCCGACGACGGAGACGCCGGGGACGGTGGCGAGGCCGGTGAGCATCCGCTGCGCCAGGTGCTCCTCGTGCTCCTGCACCCGGTCCATCCCGATGCGCTCGAGGTAGCGGACGGCCTCGGCGAGCGCGACGGCCTGTGAGACCGGCTGCGTGCCGGCCTCGAACCGCTCGGGGGCCGGCATGAAGTCGGTGTGCTCCATCGTCACCGTGGTGATCATCGAGCCGCCGGTGCGGAACGGCGGCAGTGCGTTGAGCAGGTCCTGCCGACCCCAGAGCACGCCGATCCCGTTCGGGCCGAGCATCTTGTGCCCGGAGAACGCGGCGAAGTCGATGTCGAGGGCGCGGACGTCGAGCGGCCGGTGCGGCGCGGACTGGCAGGCGTCGAGCACGACGAGCGCCCCGACGGCGTGGGCCGCCGCCACGAGCTCGGCGACGGGGGCGATCATCCCGGTGACGTTCGACACGTGGGCGAACGCGACGACCCGGGTGTGTTCGGTGACGAGCGCGACGGCGTCCTCGGCGCTCCAGCACCCGGTGTCGTCGACCGGCACCCAGCGCAGCGTCGCACCGGTGGCGGCGGCGAGCTCCTGCCAGGGCACGAGGTTCGCGTGGTGCTCGGCCTCGGTGACCAGGACCTCGTCCCCGGGGCCGATGCGGAAGCGGTCGGCCTCGGCACCGCCGCGGCCGGCGCTGGCGTTGCGGATGCCGTAGGCGACGAGGTTGAGCGCGTCGGTGGCGTTGGCCGTCCAGACGACCTCGGACGGGCTCGCGGCTCCGATGAAGCGCGCGACGGTCGCACGGGCGTCCTCGTAGGCGTCGGTGCTCAGCGCGGCGAGGGTGTGGGCACCGCGGTGCACGGCCGCGTTGTCCTGCTCGAGGAAGCACCGTTCGGCGTCGAGGACCTGCACGGGCCGCTCGGCCGTCGCGCCGGAGTCGAGGTAGGCCAGCGGCTGCCCGTTCACCTCCTGCTGGAGGATCGGGAAGTCCGCCCGGATGCGGAGGACCTCGTCCTCGGTGAGCGGTGCGACGAAGTCGTCCGTCGGCGTTGGTGCAACGATCGTCACGGTGCTGGCCCTCCTGTACGTCTCCGGGAGACAACCCGTCAATGGTGGTCGTTCTTCCCGGCAGCGTCCAGTCGGGCCGGCACCGCGCGGGCGCTACTCGTTCCCGACGCGCTTGTCGGCCTGCTCGCGGGCGGCGTCGATCTTGTCGTCGTACTTGCCGCCGGTGGCCTTCTTCACGGCGTCGGCGACCCCTTCGAACACCTTGTCGCTGACGCCCTCGGCCTTCTCGCTCTTCAGCGCGTCCTGCACCTTGCCGTTCTGCAGCAGCGCCTGGGCCTTCTTCGTGATGTCGTCGAACCCTGCCATGACCTGCTCCTCGTCGATCGGGCGGAACCTCGTGCCCCGCGTCCTGGCGCCGATGCTAACCAGCGTGCGGCCACCTGGTCCGGGCCGTCCACCGGATGCCCAGCACCGGACCGGTCGACGGTGCCGCGGGGCGGCGCGGCGCGGCGCGGCTCGGCGCGGCTCGGCGCGGCTCGCCGCGGCGCGGCGCGGCGCGGCTCGGCTCGGCTCGGCTCGGCTCGGCTCAGGCCATCTGCGCACTGCGCCGACGGGCCAGGACGTAGCCGACGGCGACGGCTCCGCTCACCGCCAGCAGCGAGGGGATGAGGATGTCGGTGCCCTCCTGCGTGAACTCGACGACGAGCACGAGGGCCGTGAACGGCGCGCGCATGGTCGTGGCCAGGAACGCGGCCGCGCCGACGAACGCGAAGGCCGCCAGGCTGCCGCCGTCGGTCGGCCAGAGCAGCATCCAGGCGGCCCCGAGGAAGCCGCCGAGCGCCGACCCGACCGCGATCGAGGGGGTCAGCGTGCCGCCCACGGCGCCGGCACCGATCGTCGCCGCGGTCGTCACGGTCTTCAGCAGTCCGAGGACGAGGAGCGCGAGCAGGGGCGCCATGCCGAGCAGCGTCGGCCCGTCGAGGTCGGCGTTCATCGCGGCGAGTCCGAGCGCCCGGCCGTTCCCCATCACCTCCGGGAAGGGGATCGCGACGAGGCCGACGAGTGCGAACACGACCGGCAGCACGACGAGCAGCTTCCACCCGGTCGGGGCGATCGCCTGCAGCCGGTTGGTGGCCCGCACGAACCCGACCCCGGCGAGCCCGAGCAGCGGCCCGACGACGACCGCCCAGACGAGCAGCGAGGGCGAGAGGTGCATCGCGGGCACGTGGTACAGCACCTCGTCCGGGATCACGAGCCGGGCGACGAACGCGGCGACGGCACTCGTGACGAACGCGGGCAGGGCCGTCGCCAGGGTGAGCTCGCCGAGCAGCACCTCGACCGCGAACAGCGCACCCCCGAGCGGTACGTCGTAGACCGCTGCGAGCCCGGCGGCAGCACCACAGGCCACCAGGACCTTCGTCTCGCGCGGCGTCAACCCGGCCCGGACGGTGAGCAGCTGCGCGGCCCACGCACCGAGTTCGCGCGGTGCGACCTCCTTGCCGATCGAGGCGCCGAGACCCACCGCGAGGATCTGCACGCCCGCGTTGCCGACGGTCACCAGGGAGGGCATCCGCCTGCCCGCGACGGCGGCCTGGACACCGACGACCGGACGCCCCCACCGCCGGATCGCCCACCACGCGACGGCCGTCAGGACGCCGGCGGCCAGGACCGCGAGGAACCGGTTCAGCGCCGACGGTGCGTCCGCCGCCTCACGGTGCTCGCCGAAGGCGTAGCCGAAGGCGACGAACTGGATGAGTTGGAGCGCGAGCCACACGGCGATCCCGGCGGCCCCGCCGGCGACGCCGACGAGCCCCGTGACCACGGCCAGCTTGAGCGCCCAGGCCGGAGCGGCGAGACCGTTGTGTGGCATGTCGGCAAGCGTAGCGGTCGCGCGTCGGCGTGCGTCGCGCGCGTCGACGCGCTCGTTCGACGGTTCTTCGCGCTCGTCAGTGGGTTGGCCGGGAGGCCCGTCCCGCCGTCCCGGCTCCGGCACCGGTCCGGAGGCGGTGATCCGGGCCTCCCGACCGGGCTCCGACGTCAGACCGCGGCGACGCGGTAGGGCACGACGGTCTCCGGGTACGTCATCGGCGCCTGGACGCCGACGACCTCGAGCACCCGGCCGGAGAACACCCGGTCGCCGGACTCCCACGGCGCGGGCTCGAGGCCCGGCACGTCCCCGATGACGACCGGGTCCACGCGGTACCGGGTCTCCGGGTCGAGGCCGCGCAGCGTGATCCGGCCGCGCGGGCTGACCTCGGAGCGGCCGACCACGGCGAGGAAGAACAGCGCCTCCCGCCGGTCCGGAGCCACCGCGCCGTAGATCAGCTGCGTCTCGTCGGCCTGGTCGACACGCACCAGGTCCCCGTGGTGCAGGAGCTCCCGGCACTGCCGGTAGGTCGCGACCCACTCGGTGAGCTCGCGCTCCTCGGCCTCGGTCGCGGTCGCCAGGTCCCACTCGATGCCGAGGTGCCCGTAGAGCGCGGTACCGGCCCGGAAGGCCAGGGTGTGGCGGCGCCCGGTCGTGTGGTTCGTGCCGCTCGCGATGTGCGACCCGAGCATCTCGGGCGGCAGGAGCTGCATGGTCCAGCGGTTCATCTGCTGCCGCTCGAGCGGGTCGATGCAGTCCGAGGTCCAGACGCGGTCGGTGTGCTCGATGACGCCGAGGTCGACCCGGCTACCGCCCGACGAGCACGACTCGATCTCGAGCCCCGGGAACCGGTCCTTGAGCGCCGCCATCAAGCGGTACGCGGCCAGGGTCTGCTCGTGCACGGCAGCACCGGCGCCCCGGGTGCCTGCCTCGATCAGGTCGCGGTTGTGGTCCCACTTGACGTAGTCGACACCGACCTCGCCGATCACGGCGGTCAGCCGTCCGAGGACGTGCTCGTACGCCTCCGGGATCGCCAAGTCGAGCACCTGCTGGTTCCGGGCGCGGACCGGGAGTCGGCCGTCCGCCTGCATGATCCACTCCGGGTGCTCCCGGGCCAGGTCGCTGTCCTCGTTCACCATCTCCGGCTCGAACCACAGCCCGAACTCCATGCCGAGGGCGCGGACGTGGTCGACCAGCGGGGCGAGCCCGTCGGGCCAGACGTCCTCGTCGACGTACCAGTCGCCCAGCCCGGCACGGTCGTCGCGACGGCCGCGGAACCACCCGTCGTCGAGGACGAACCGCTCGACGCCGATCCGGGCGGCCCGGTCCGCCAGGTCCGTCAGGCGGGTGAGGTCGTGGTCGAAGTAGACGGCCTCCCAGACGTTGATCGTCGTCGGCCGCGGCCGGGTGGGGTGCTGCGGGCGCCGTCGGAGCCAGTCGTGGAACCGGTGGGCCTGGTCGTCGAGGCCGTCCCCGTAGGCGCCGTACACCCACGGGCCGGCGTAGGTCGCTCCCTGGTCGAGCCGGACCTCGCCGGGCAGCAGGAGCTCCCCACCGCCGACCACCTGTCGGCCGTCGTTGCCGCGCTCGGCGTGGTGCCGGTGGTTCCCGCTCCAACCGACGTGCACGCCCCAGACCTCGCCGCTCGCGAAGCCGAAGCCGGGGGTTCCGACGCTCAGGACCGTGGCGGCGTCGGGGCCCGTCCGACCACGACGGCCCTCGCGCTGGTGCGTGCCGACGACGAGTTCGTGCCGCTGCGGGGTGCGCTCCTTGCCCCAGCGTCCGGCGAAGTCGAGGACCTCGCGAGCACGACCCGGGACCGGGAGCGCGACGGTGACGTCGTCGACCGTGTAGTGACCCGGGGCCGTGTTCGTGACCGCCGCGCGGAGCCGGACCAGGCCGGAGGACAAGAGCTCGATCTCGATGCGGACGGACAGGCCGGCGACGCGGTCCTCGGCGTCGGCGACGAGGCGCCGGCCGGGGGCGACGCCGGTGCCGGGGACGCTGGTCCTGCCGGGGTCACTCGTGTCGGTGCCGCCCGCGCCGGTGGCACCCGTGCCGGGGGCGCTCGCGGCGGTGCCGCTCGTCGGCAGGTCGCTGACGTCGACGGCGGTGAGCGTGAACGCCGGCGACCAGTCGCGGCCGTCCCGATGCCCGACGAGGCCCGGACGCCCCGTCCACCCGGTGTGGGCCTCGGGGAGCACGCTGAGGCGCACGGCGACGTCGGGCGTGCTCGGCTGCAGCGGGAGGACGTCGGCGGCCGCGAGCGCGGACAGCTCGGCGTCGGACAGGTCCCCGAGAGCCGCACCCCAGTGCACGACGGCGGGCAGCCGGCCGTCCGAGCAGTCGAGCACGAGGGACACACCCCCGGCGCTCAGATGGACGGGGACGGTGGGGAGCGACGACATCGGTTCTCCTCGGTGCGAGCGAGCGGGCGGGCGGGTCCTCAGAACCAGCGTTTGACCTTGAACACCGCGTAGAGGACCGCGGCGAACAGGACCATCAGCACGATCGACAGCGGGTACCCCCACGTCCAGGACAGCTCCGGCATGTGCTCGAAGTTCATGCCGTAGACCGCGGCGATGAGCGTCGGGGCGAACAGGATCGCCGCCCAGCCGGAGATCCGCTTCGTGTCGTCGTTCTGCTTCTGCGCCGCCAGGGTCGAGTCGACCGTCAGCGCGTTCTGCAGGAGCTGCCGGAAGGTGTCCAGCCGCTCCACGACCCGGATGACGTGGTCCAGGACGTCACGGAACCGGCGCTGGAGCTCGACGGGCAGGTGGTACTTCTCGGCGCCGCGGTGCAGGTCCTCGATCATCCGGATGAGGGGGCGGGCGGCGCGCTGGAAGTCGACGACCTCTCCGAAGAGCTCGTAGACGCGGCGGGAGACGCCGGCCTCGCCCGAGAAGAGCTGCCCCTCGATCTGGTTGATGTCCTCCTCGAGCCCGTCGATGACCGGCCGGTAGTCGTCGACGATCGAGTCCATCAGGGCCCAGAGCTGCGCCTGGGGCCCCGCGGTGACCAGCCCGGGCTTGCCGCTCATCCGCTGCAGGGCGCGCGGGACCGCTCGTCCGCCCCGCGGGTCTGCCTGCACCACCGCGAGGAAGAAGTCCTCACCGACGAAGGCGTGGACCTCGCCGAACTCGACCTCCTCGGCCGCGTCGCGGTACACCGCGGGCTTGAGCACCGCGAAGAGCGTCGAGCCGTACCGCTCGAGCTTCGGTCGCTGGTGTCCCTCGGCGGAGTCCTCCACCGCGAGCTCGTGCAGGCCGAGAGCGACCGCGACGTCACCGAGTTCCTCGGCGTCCGGCCGATCGAGCACGATGCAGGCCGAGGCACCGTGCTCCGCGATCATCGTGAAGCTCTCGTCGAGCGAGGGACTCGTCGTCGGGGCGATCCGGTCCACGTACACGGTGTTCAGCTCGACGGTCACGGCACCACCGTACGCACCCTGGGCAGCGGCTGCGTGATCGCGGACGGGGTGGCGTAGCGTCCTGGTCATCAGCATGCTGACGAAGGGGAGCACGATGCGCTGGATGCGGAAGGTCATGATCGCCGTGAGCACGGTGGTCGCCGTGGTGGGTTCGTTCATCGGGTCCGGGGCCGCGGGCGGCACCCCGATCGCCGAGGCGGCCGACGGCGCGCTCTCGGCATCGTCCACGGCGATCGCCCCCGGTGGGCCCGCGTTCGGCATCTGGAGCGTCATCTACGTGGGGCTCGTCGCCTTCGCCGTCTGGCAGTTCCTCCCTCGTCGGGACGACCGGGCCCGGCACGACCGCCTCGCCGTGCCCGCGACCCTGTCCCTGCTCCTCAACGCGGCGTGGATCCTGTCCGTGCAGTTCGGCTTCCTCTGGCTGAGCGAGCCGGTCATCCTCGCCCTGCTCGGCGTCCTGGCGTGGGCGTTCGTGGTGCTCCGGCGCACCAGGCCGTCCGGCCGTGTCGAGGCGGTCGTCACGGACGGCACGTTCGGGCTGTACCTCGGATGGGTCTGCGTGGCGACGGCGGCCAACACGGCCGCGGTCCTGACGGCTGCGGGGTTCCGGGGCTTCGGCCTCGGTCAGGACGTGTGGGGTGTGGCGGTCGCAGCGGTCGCCGGCCTCGTCGGGGTCCTCGTCGGGGTGACCGGCCGTGGTCGCATCGCCCCGGCGATGTCGCTCGGCTGGGGGCTCGCGTGGGTCGCGGTCGCGCGGCTGGACGGGCCGCTCGTCTCGGTGCCCACCGCCGTCGCCGCGCTGGTCGCCGTCGCCGCGGTGCTCGTGGTGACGGTCGTCGCGCGGGCCCGTGCAGGCTGGACCGCAGGGTCGGCCGCGCCCCGCACCGCCTGAGCGCGCTGGCGCAGCGCCGGACTGCTGCGCGGAACCGACAGATCGACGTGGACCTTCCGCGTCGATCTGTCGGTTCCGCGTGCATGACCGGCCGGGCGGGCCGGGGCGGGCCGGGTTCAGCGCCGCGCGACGGCCATGCCGTGCGCGGCGGCGACGGCCTCGTTCGTCACGCGGCCGTCGTGCACGTTGAGCCCGGAGGCGAGTGCCGGGTCGGACTCCAGCGCCCGCTCCCACCCCTGGTCCGCGATCGCCACGGCGTACGGGAGCGTCGCGTTCGTCAGCGCGATGGTGCTCGTCCGCGGGACCGCGCCCGGCATGTTCGCCACGCAGTAGTAGACGGCGTCGTGCACGGCGAACGTCGGGTCGTCGTGGGTGGTCGGCCGCGACCCCTCGAAGCACCCGCCCTGGTCGATCGCGATGTCGACGAGGACGGACCCGGCGCGCATGTCGGCGACCATCGCGTCCGTGACGAGCTTCGGAGCCGACGCCCCGGGGATGAGGACGGACCCGATCACCAGGTCCGCCTCGGCGACGGCGTGCGCGATCGCGAGCGGGCTCGACCGGAGGGTCGTCACCCGGCCGTCGAACCGCGCGTCGAGGGCTCGGAGGCGCGGCAGGCTGATGTCGAAGACCGTCACCTCGGCACCCATCCCGAGCGCGATCGTCGCGGCGTGCTCGCCCGCGACACCACCGCCGATCACCACGACCCGCCCCTTCGGCGTGCCGGGGACACCCCCGAGCAGGAGCCCGCGGCCGCCGTTCGCACGCATGAGGTGGTGGGCGCCGACCTGGGCGGACAGCCGCCCGGCGATCTCCGACATCGGCGACAGGAGCGGCAGCGAACGGTCGGGGAGCTGCACGGTCTCGTACGCGATCGCGGTGGCGCCCGACTCGACCAGCGCCGCGGTCAGCGGGCGGTCGGCGGCGAGGTGCAGGTACGTGAAGAGGACCTGTCCCGCGCGCAGGAGCGGGTACTCGGCGGCCACGGGCTCCTTCACCTTGAGCACCATCTCGGCGTCCCAGGCCGACCCAGCATCCGACACGATCACGGCACCAGCTGCGGTGTACTCGTCGTCGGAGAACGCCGACCCGGTCCCGGCGCCGGACTGCACGAGCACCTCGTGCCCGTGCATCGTCAGCTCGGCGACGCCGGCCGGGGTCGCGGCGACGCGGAACTCGTTGTTCTTGATCTCGGTGGGGACGCCGATGCGCATGACGGACTCCTTCGTGGGCAGGTGCTCGGACACCGCCCATCCAGCCGCACGTTCGCCGCGAGTGCTCCCGCACCGAAGGATCACCCGCTCACCGGGTGTTCCGTTCCGCTCAGTTCGGAATCACGCAGGACGGGAGCGCTCCCACCGAACGATCCGGTCGCTCCCCCGGACCGACGCAGCACCTCGGCTGACGGCGACGAGCCAGCCGTCGGCGACCGGGTCTGCCCTCAGCGGCGCGACCTGGTCCGCAACGTGTCGCTCGGCAGCTCGCCGAACCGGGACCGGTACGCGGCCGAGAACCGACCGAGGTGGCCGAAGCCCCACCCGCGGGCGATGTCCGCGACCGAGGTCTCGTCCCGCTCCGCCCGTCGCAACTCGTGGAGGGCGCCGTCGAGCCGGACCGAGCGCAGCAGCTCACCGGGCGTCTGGTCCAGGTGACGGCGGAGCGACTGCTGCAACCCGCGCGGGCTGAGCCCCGCCGCCGCGGCGATCTCCGGCGTGCCGATCGGCTCCCGGGCGTGCGCCTGCACGTAGTCGAGCGCGCGTCGCAGCCGCTGGTGCTCCGGCCCGGACCCGGTCACGGCGGCACGCCAGGTGCTGCGGCGTGGGAACGCCCGGAGCGCCGCGTCCGCGAAGGTCTCGGCGACGTCACGGCGGACGGTGGCGGTCAACGGGGTGTCCACCTGCAGCCACGTCGACGAGAGCCGGCGGACCGTGTCGCGCCAGACCGCCATGCCGTCGGCGGTCGGCCGTTCGAGGGGTTCGAACGAGAACGTGTCGTCGCCGACCAGGCTCGTGACGAACGGGCGGTCGAGGTGCACGAGGTTGAGGCCGATGTCGCGGTGGTGCAGGTCGTACGGCTCCGACGGCAGGATGACCGGGACACCGGGCTCGAGGTCCACGGAGCGGCCGTTGAACGTGATGGTGCTGCTCCCGCTGCGGAGCCACGCGACGATGAAGTCGTCGGACTGGCTCTGGCTGCGCAGGTCGACGCCGAAGCGGGAGGTCCGCAGGGAGATCCGTTCATCGGTGACACCGGCGAAGTCCCACGCTGTGTCCGCGTGCGTCCGCCGGATCGCGGGGGCCTTCAGGTCGTAGTCGGAGGTGAAGAACGCCATCGCCTGGTCGATGTCCGTGCCTGCCAACCGCCGGTACGACCGGGTGTCGGCACGCTCGACGCCGACGGGCGGAGCGGACGGAGCGGGACCGGGATCGGGAGTGAGCACCATGCTCCGACCGTACGCGACACCTCCGACATCCGACCCGACTGGCCTCCCGCAGAACCGGGGCCACGCGCGTCCCGTCCGGTCAGTTCTGCAGGATCGCCTGCCCGACGCTCTCGTCGAGGATGAGGTCCGTCACGAGCCCCGCGGCCAGGGCGCCACGCAGCGACGCGGCCTTCCCCCGCCCGGCGACGACGCAGATCCGACGCGGTGCCCGCTTGACCGTGTCGAGGTCGGGCGCGCCGGCGCGGGCGTTCACCCCGATGTCCTTCCACGACCCGTCCGCGCGGTAGAACACGGTGGACACGTCGCCGACGACCCCGGCCTGTCGCAACTCGTCCTGGTCCGCCGGGTCGAGGTACCCGCCGGAGTACACGTGCGACGGCACCGGGGCCTGCGGAGCGCCGACCCCGAACACGACCAGGTCCATCCGCTCGTGCAGGTCGAGCACGCGTCGGATCGAGCGCTCGCGGAACAGCGCGGCCTTCGTGGCGGGGTCGTCGAAGAACGCCGGCACGGGGAACTGCTGCACGAGTGCACCGTAGGCCTCGCCGAACCGCCGGAGGATCTCCGACGCGTAGACGATGCCCGTCGTGCGGGTGTTCGCGGCGCCGTTCACCTGCACGACGGTCGACCCGTGCGTGGTCTTCGGCACGAGGTAGCGGCTCACGGCGCTGACCGTCGAGCCCCACGAGATGCCGATGACCATGTTCGACTCGATGTACTGCGTCAGGATCCGGGCGGCGGACAGGGCCACCCGCTCCAACCGGTCGACGTCGCTCGTGTGGTCCGGCACCGGGACGACGTGTGCGTGCACGCCGAAGCGCGCCCGGATGCTGCGGCTCAGCGCGGCCGCCTGGTCGAGCGGTGAGCGGATCTGGATGTCGACGAGCCCGGTGTCACGGGCGTACTTGAGCAGGCGGGACACCGACGACCGGGACGTGCCGAGCTCGTCGGCGATGGCGTCCATCGTGAGGTCCTGCAGGTAGTAGAGGTGCGCGGCCCGCAGGGCCTGCTGGGTGCGCACGGGCTGGGCGGCGTCGCTCATGGGTCCGAGCATGCACGGACGTGCACGCCCGCTGCAACCCCGTCCGGGCCTCCCGTCCGCCGTCCAGCGGCCCGGGCGGGAGGCGCGACAACCGTTCTGCACGTCCGTGCACGGAGGTTGCCCACACGTTCCGACGAGCGCACGATCGATGGAGTACCAACGGAATCGACCCCAGAAAGCGATGCGAACGACCATGTCGAAGAAGACGCAGCCCAGGAACACGGTCACCGCCCTCACCGGACGCCCGAACGCACAGGTCCTCATCGTCGGTGGCGGGATCAACGGCATCGCCACCTTCCGCGACCTCGCACTGCAGGGCGTCGACGTCGCCCTCGTCGAGCGCAGCGACTACGGCTCGGGCGCGTCCGCCGCGTCGAGCCACATGATCCACGGCGGCATCCGCTACCTCGAGAACGGCGAGTTCCGTCTGGTGCGCGAGAGCGTGCAGGAGCGCAACGGCCTCATCCGCATCGCCCCGCACTACGTCAAGCCGCTGCAGACGACCATGCCGGTCTTCTCGACGTTCTCCGGCATCATGAACGCCCCGCTGCGCATGCTCACGCACAAGCAGCGCTCCACGAAGGAGCGCGGCGCGATGCTCATCAAGATCGGCATGACGATCTACGACTCCTTCTCGCGCGACGGCGGTTCGGTCCCGAAGCACGTCTTCCGCACGAAGAAGGCCGCGCTCGAGGACATGCCGGCCCTCAACCGCGACCTCAAGTACACGGGCACGTACTACGACGCTTCGGTGCACGAGCCGGAGCGCCTGGCGCTCGACGTCCTCAAGGACGGGCTGGCCGCGAGCACCGGCACCGGCTCGGACGCGACGGCCCGTGCGACGAACTACGTCGAGGCCGTCGGCAGCCGTGACGGTGGCGTCCTGCTCCGTGACCGCGAGACCGGCGAGGAGTTCGTGTT
This sequence comes from Curtobacterium sp. MCBD17_008, assembly GCF_003234475.1. Lineage (NCBI taxonomy): Bacteria > Bacillati > Actinomycetota > Actinomycetes > Micrococcales > Microbacteriaceae > Curtobacterium > Curtobacterium sp. MCBD17_008. Next base: position 283,785 of record NZ_QKTK01000001.1, read on the forward strand.
CACCGCGGACGTCGTCGTGAACGCGTCCGGTCCCTGGACGGACCTGACGAACGAGGCGTTCGGTGGTGGCACGAAGTACATGGGCGGCACGAAGGGCTCCCACATCGTCGTCGACAACCGCGAGCTGCTCGAGGCGACGAAGGGCCGCGAGCTGTTCTTCGAGAACAACGACGGCCGCATCGTCCTCATCTACCCGCTCAAGGGCCGGGTCCTCATCGGCACGACCGACATCGACGCCGACCCGTCGCAGCCGGTCGTCACCACCGACGAGGAGATCGACTACTTCTTCGGGCTCGTGAAGCACGTGTTCCCGCAGATCGAGGTCACGCGCGACCACATCGTGTACAGCTACTCGGGCATCCGACCGCTCCCCCGCCACGAGGACACCGCCCCCGGGTTCGTGTCCCGCGACTACCGGATCGTCGACACCCCGATCGCCGGCCTGCCGGACACGACCGTGCTGTCGCTCGTGGGCGGCAAGTGGACGACCTTCCGGGCCCTGGCCGCGCACCTGTCGACCGACGTCACGAAGAAGCTCGGCGTCGCCCGCACGGTCGACACGACCGGCATGCCGATCGGTGGTGGCAAGGACTTCCCGACCACCGACGGCCAGCGTGCCCTGTGGATCAAGTCGCACCGTGACGGCCTCGCGTCCGAGACCGTCGACCGCCTGCTCGACCGCTACGGCACCCGTGCCGCCGAGGTCGTCGACGCGCTGGTCACCGGTCCGGTCGAGCCCCTCGAGTCGGACGGCACGCTGACCCGCGCCGAGGTCCGGTACTTCGCCGAGCACGAGCAGGCCGTGCACCTGGTCGACGTCGTCCTCCGCCGCACGAACCTCGCGTTCGTCGGTGGCGTCACGATCGACCTGCTCGACGAGCTCGCCGACGTCATGGCCGAGACCCTCGACTGGACGACCGAGGAGCGCGCCGACGAGGTCCAGCGCACGCTCGACGTGCTGCGTGAGTCGCACCGCGTCATCGTGCCGCTGACGTCCGCGTCGCAGCTCGCCTGACCCCTCCGCAGAACGCACCGTGGGCGGTCCCCCGCGACGACACGTCGTCGCGCGGGACCGCCCACGGCGCGTTGCGGGTCCGGACCGGAGGCTCGGACCGGCCCCGTCAGAACCGCTCGCCGGTCGGGTCCTGCGCGGCCAGGTCGGCGAGGCCGTCGCCGCCGACGGGCTCGCCCGCCCAGTCCACGAGGCGCCACCCATCGGCGGTCGAGCCCTCGAGCTCCACGACGCCGGTGTTCTCGAGGTGCCGGTTCCGCCCGAGGTCGTCCGGCACGTTCTGCGCCGTGACCGCGGCCCAGATCCGGATCGCGGCGCCGTGGCTGAACGCCGCGACGACGTCCGCCCCGGTCTCCTCGATCTGCCGCACGGCGTCGTCGTACCGCGCGAAGAACGCGTGGCCGTCCTCCGCGCCGGGCAGGTGCTCGTCGCGGTCACCGGCGGCCCAGGCGTACACGGCCGCGAGGTAGCTCTGGACGGCGACCGTGTCCCGTCTGCCCTGCAGGTCGCCGGCCTCGATCTCCCGCAGGCCCGGCAGCACCACGGGTGCGAGGTCGAGCGCACGCGCGAGCGGGGCCGCGGTGATCTGCGTCCGGACCATCGTCGAGGTGAACAGGCGCTCGATGCCCCGGTCCCCCAGCGCGGCGGGGAGCGCGTCGGCCTGCTCCTGTCCGAGCTCGGTCAGGCCCGGTCCGGGCACCTCCGCGTCGAGCAGGCCGGTCACGTTCGCGGGGGTCTGTCCGTGTCGGACGAGCAGGAGTCGCATCCCCTCACCCTACGGAGCGGCTCCCCCACTAGCCCTGACGGGTGTTCCAGCGCGGGTCCTTCTTGTTGATGACGTACACGCGCCCGCGCCGCCGCACGACCTGCGAGCCGGGGATCTTCTTGAGCGCCTTGAGCGAGTTGCGGACCTTCACGTGGACCTCCTTGATGAGAACGGTTTTCATGTACCGTACTGCACATGGCCGCAGTCCCGATCACCCTCGTCTCCGCCCTCCACGACGTCGACGCCGCACGCATCGCCGCACGGCTGTCCGACGGGCACCGACTGCACGCCGCCGGCAGCGCGATGGCCGCGGCGCGGGCCGTCGCGGACCGGGCCGGGCGCCTCGCCGACGTCTGCGGGCCCGGTGCCCGGCACGCGCTCGTCGTCACCCTGCCCGTCGGCGGTGACGCTCGGGCCGTGGGCATGATGCTCGCGAACGCGGCCCGGGCCGAGACGGGCGACGACCGGGTGCTCCGCCACGTGGTGTCCGTCCTCCGCACCGACGAGGTCGAGCACCTGTTCTGGTCCGGCGTCGACGACGCGTTCGTCGCCGGCGAGCGCCTCGCGGCCCTGGTCGAGTACGCGACCGTCATCGTGCTCGACCGCACCGACCGCCTGCCCACGGCACGGCGTCGAGCCCTCGTCGGCCTCGTGCACCGCTGCGCGCCGTCCGCCGTGGTCCTCGCAGACGAGCGGGTCCGCAGCGCCGACGACCTCCCGGCGTCGAACGGCGGCACGGCCCGGGTGCTCGCCGGGAGCGCCGGGTGGATGCGCGCCCTGTCGACCGGGGCCGACGACGCCCACCGGCGGTCCGCAGACGGGCTCACCGCCGTGTGCTACCGGGACCCGCTGCCCTTCCACCCGTCCCGACTCGCCGACGTCGTGGAGCACGACCTCGCGGCCGGGGCGGACGGACGGGTCCTGCGCTCCCGCGGGTTCTTCCGGCTGGCGTCCCGGCCCGACCACGTTGGCTCCTGGTCGAGCGTCGGGGCGATGCTCGCGCTCGACCCGACCGCGAACCCGTCCTGGGACGAGGACGCCCCGATCGGCCAGTCGCTCTGGTTCGTCGGCGAGGACCTGGACGCGGACCGGGTCACGCGGGCGCTCGACGGAGCGCTCATCACCCCGGACGAGCTGCTCGCCGGGCCGGACCTGTGGCGCGCCTGGGCTGACCCCTTCCCGGTGTGGCCCGTGCTCGACCGCGACTGACGGCACGGTCCCCGCGACCGACCCGACACCGAGCCGTCCGCGACTGCTACCGTCTGGCCGTGGCGATCGAACCGGACACGAAGAACTGGACCTGGGTCATCGAGGCGGCGTGCCCGGACTGCGGCTTCGACGGCAGCGCGGTGACGTTCCGGGACGTGCCCACGGTCATCGACGCGAACACGGACGGCTGGCCCGAGCAGCTCCGCCGCCCGGACGTGCGGGAGCGCCCGGACGAGTCGACGTGGTCACCGCTCGAGTACGGCGCCCACGTCCGTGACGTGCACCGGAAGATGACGGAGCGCCTCGAGCTGATGCTCGCCGAGGACGACCCGCTGTTCCCGAACTGGGACCAGGACGCCACCGCCGTCGCCGACCGCTACGCCGAACAGGACCCGGCCACCGTCACCCGGGAGCTCCTCGCCGCCGCCGACCGCGCCGTGTCGGCCTTCGGCGGAGTGCCCGACCACCAGCTCGCCCGGACCGGGCGCCGCTCGGACGGCAGCGTCTTCACGGTCGCGACGCTCGCCGTCTACTACGCGCACGACCCGGTGCACCACCTGTGGGACGTCCGCCGGTCGCGCTGAGCGGTCCGGGCCTCGCGGCCGGGCGTCAGGCGAGCGCGTCGAGCAGTGCCCGCGCCGTCGCCGCGTCGGTGACCAGCTCGTTGACGAGCCGGCCACGCACGGCGCTGATGATGCTCGGCACCTTCACGGCACCGACGGCCACGCCGACCGCGTGCGGCACCGCGGCCAGGACCTCCCGCGAGGTCCGGACCATCCGCTCGCTGCCGGGGAACTCGATCGCCTCGCCGTCGGGGCCGGTGAAGTTCAGGCACACGTCCCCGGTCGCCCGGTCGAAGACCGCGTGGTCCACGGGCAGGCCCCTGGCCATCGCGTCGCGGGTCGCGACCGGCGCGCCGATGCCGAGGATCGCGCCTGTCGCACGCTCCCAGAGACCGACGACGTGCTGGAAGGCCGGGTCCTCGTCCAGGGAGGCCCGCAGCGCCTCCGACGGGAGCGCCTGCGCGAACAGGAAGGTCGGGATCGCCCCCGACCGCTCCGCGGCCGCCCGGGTGATCTCGTTCGTCTGGAACCACTGGTTCGGGTCGGCCTGACCACCGACGGTCGGGACGAGCTGCACGCCCGGCATCGGGGGCACGACGCCGTGCGCGATGGCGTGCACCGTGCTGCCGGAGGACACCAGGACCGCGTCCCCCGGGGCGAGGTGCATGGCCTCGACCGCTGCGGCGACGGGCTCGGCGAGGTCGACGCCGAGGGTCGCCGTGTGCGTCACGGCCGCGAGGTACACGGCTTGCAGACCGAGCACGACCCGCAACCGCTCGGCCAGGACGGCGGTCTCGTCCTGGAACGGGTCGACGACCTCGATCCGGACGAGCCCGGCGCGGCGGGCCTCGGACACCAGGCGGCTGACGGTCGGGCGGGAGACGCCCAGGCGGGCGGCGATCTCGTTCTGGGTCGCGTCCTCGAGGTAGTACATCCGGGCCGCCTGGTACACCGTGTCGAGCGGGAACCGGGAGCGGGGACCGTCGCCGGCGGGGACACCGCCCTCCGTGGGCGGACCGCTGGCGGGTGCGGGGTCGGACGGACTCGTTCCGGACATCGAGCGCGGGCCTCCCGGGGTGGTGCCGTCGGCCGGGTGCCGGGACGACACCGCGATCGTAGCGCCGCCCGTCCTACCGGATGGTGAAGCCACCGTCGACGCGGAGGTCGGCGCCGTTCACCATCGCGGCCGACCCGCCGGCGAGGAAGAGCACCGCCGCCGCGACCTCGTCGGGCGTCGCGAACCGTCCGGTCGGGATCTCGTCCTGGTGGCGCAGGCCCGCCTCGTTCGCCCACGCGGACCGACCCAGGGCGGTGAGCACGACCGTCGGCGACACCGTGTTGACGGTGACGCCGCGGCGCCCCCACTCGAGGGCGAGCACGCGGGTCAGCCCGAGCAGACCGGCCTTCGACGCGCAGTAGGCGGCGTGCCCGTCGATCCCGACGTGCGCAGCCTGGGACGCGATGGTCACGATCCGTCCGTACCCCGCGGCGAGCATGTGCCGTCCGACCGCCTGCGTCACGCGGTGCGTGCCGGTGAGGTTCACGTCGAGCGTCCGCGCCCAGGCGTCGGGCCCGAGGTCCTCGGCGGGGGCCAGGGCGACGATGCCCGCGCAGTTCACCAGGACCTCGACGTGCCCGGCGCCGGCGAGGACCTCGGCGACGGCCGTGTCCACCGAGGCCTGGTCCGTGACGTCGCACCCGATGCCGAGGTGCCCGTCCCCGGGCAACTCGGACGCAGCCGAGGCCGACGCGTCGACGCGGACGTCGATGACGGCGACCCGTGCACCGCGGCCGGCGAGGGCGCGTGCGACCGCGTTGCCGATGCCGGACGCGCCACCGGTGACGACCGCGACGCGGCCGGTGAACGGGTTCGTGTGGTCGAGGTGGGCCGGACCGGGCCGCAGCAGCGCGGCGAGGTCGTCGTCGTCCGGCAGCGCTGCCGGGGCCGATGCGGGACCGGTGGACGGGTGGTGGTTCTGGAACGCGGACATGACGGGTAACATACCCGATGTCAGATACCACTGCGATCGAGAGAGCCCATGTCGACGACGACGCCCCCACTCCTGCGCACCGCTCCCGCCCCCGGCCGCCTCGACCGACTCGGGATCCCCCGCCCCCTCGCCCTCGGCTTCCTCGGCGTCCTGGTGATGATGACCGGGGTCGGCGTCGAGTCGAACTTCGTCACCCCGCACATGGTCGCCGTGCTCGGCAGCCCTCCGGCCACGGTCGCGACGATCGTCACCGGCGCGAGCCTCGCCACCCTCGTCGGCAGCTACCTGTCCGGCGCGCTCGCCGACCTGGTCGGCCCACGCCCCGTGATGACCGTCGGCGTCGTCGTCTGGGTCGTGTTCGAGGTCCTGTTCCTCGGTGCCCTCCACCTCGGCAGCGTCCCGCTCACCGCGGTGGCCTACACACTCCGCGGACTCGGGCACCCGCTCGCCGCGTTCGCGTTCCTGGTCTGGGTGAACGTCACCGCGCCCGTCGAACGCCGTGGTGCGGCGGTCGGGTGGTTCTACGTCGCCTTCACCGGCGGCCTGCCCACGCTCGGCTCGTTGTTCGCCCTCGGGACCATCCCGGCCCTCGGCGGCGGGGTCGTCGGCGAGACCGGAGCGATGACCGCCTCGATCGCCCTCGTCGTCGCCGGGTGGGCGCTCGCGCGCTTCGGTGTCCGGCTGCCGAGCGGCACGCAGCGGATCGCCCCCGCCGGCGAGAGCGCCTGGCGGGTCGTCACGAGCGGGATCCGCCTGACCGCGACACGGCCGCGCGTGCTCATGGGGTTCCTCGTCCGACTCGTCAACACCGCACCGGAGTTCGGCATGTTCGTCGTCCTGCCGGCCGTCATCGCCGACGAGCGCGGCTGGGGGCAGCAGCGCTGGCTCCTCATGACCGTGTGCGTGTACGCGACGAACATCCTCGTGAACGCCCTGTTCGGCTGGGTCGGCGACCGCATCGGATGGGTCCGCACGGTCCGCTGGTTCGGCGTCGTCGGGTCCGCGGTCGGGCTGCTGGCCTGGTGGTACGTCCCGCAACTCGTCCCCGCCGGCTCCGACTGGGGGTACGTCGCCGCCGTCGTCGCCGGGTGCGTCTTCGGGTGCTCACTCGCGGGGTTCGTCCCGATGGGCGCGCTCATGCCGGCGCTCGAACCGCAGCACCGTGGTGCGGCCATGGCGATGTACACGACCGCGGCCGGCGGTGCCGCGTTCCTCGGCACCGGAGTGGTGGCCGTCGTCCTCGCGCTCGGCGGGGGCGGCGCCGCCGTCACCTGGACGTTCGTGGGGCTGTACGCCTGCGCCTTCCTCATGGTCGGCCGACTCCACGTCCCGCAGCACGACGAGGCCCACTGACCGATGTCCCCGTCCCTTCCCACCCACCCGTCCCCCGAGGAGGACCGCACATGACCACGATCTGCGACGACCCCGACGAGTTCGCCGAGGACCAACTCGCCGGTTGGCTCGCCCTGTACGCCGACCGCGTCCGCGGGGTGACCGGCGGCGTCGTGACGCTGCCGACCGCCGACACCGCCCCGCAGGTCGCCGTCGTCATCGGTGGCGGCTCCGGCCACTACCCCGCCTTCAGCGGTCTGGTCGGTCCCGGGCTCGCGACCGGCGCGGTCGTCGGGAACGTCTTCACGTCACCGTCCGCCGCCCAGGTGTACTCCGTGGCCAGGGCCGCCGACCAGGGCCGCGGCGTCGTCCTGTGCTTCGGGAACTACGCCGGCGACACGATGAACTTCGGGATCGCCGCCGAACGACTCCGCGCTGCCGGTGTCGACACGAGGATCGTGGTGGTCACCGACGACGTCGCCTCGGCGGACGAGGTCGACCGACGACGCGGCATCGCGGGCGACTTCGCGGTCGTCAAGGCCATGGGCGCCGCGGCGGCCGCCGGGGCCTCGCTGGACGAGGTCGAACGGGTCGGCCGGCACGCGAACGACCGAACGCGGACGATCGGCGTCGCCTTCTCGGGCTGCACGCTGCCCGGAGCCGACGAGCCGTTGTTCACGGTGCCGCACGGTCACCTGGGCCTCGGCCTCGGGATCCACGGGGAGCCGGGCATCCGCGACGTCCCGCTCGTGCCGGCCCGCCAGCTCGCGCACCTGCTCGTGGACCGGTTGCTCGCCGAGCGTCCGGCCGACGCCCCCGCCGGTGGCCGGGTCGCCCCGGTCCTCAACGGTCTCGGCGACACCAAGTACGAGGAGCTGTTCGTGCTCTGGGGACGGATCGCGCCGCTCCTCGAGCAGGCCGGCCTCGCGGTCGTCGAGCCCGAGGTCGGCGAACTCGTGACGAGCCTGGACATGGGCGGGTGCTCGCTCACCCTGCAGTGGCTCGACGACGACCTCGAACGACTCTGGTGTGCCGACGCCTACGCGCCCGCCTACCGCAAGGTGGCAGCGCCCGTCACAGCACTCGTCCCCACGGCCGCCGGGACCGAGTGCGTTGCGGACGCGACGGTCGTGCCGGACGCGAGCCGGGCCTCCCGGCAGGCCGCCGACACCGTGCGCGTGGTCGTCGCGGCGACGGAACGGCTGCTCCGCGAGCAGGAGCACGAACTCGGCCGCATCGACGCCGTCGCCGGGGACGGCGACCACGGACGCGGGATGGTGAAGGGCATCGGTGCGGCCCGGCGGGCGGTGGACGGCACGGACGCGACCGCCGGCGTCGCGTTCCTGCTCGGACGCGCCGGCGAGGCCTGGGCGGCAGAGGCCGGCGGGACCTCGGGCGTGCTCTGGGGCGCGGCCCTCGAGGCGTTCGGCGCCGCGATCGGCGACGACGCCGACGAGGTCACCGCGTCGCTCGTGGTCGACGCGGCCCGGGCCTTCGCCGACGCGGTCGTCCAGCTCGGACGGGCGCAGCGTGGCGACAAGACGCTGCTCGACGCCCTGCTGCCGTTCGTCGACGCCCTCGACGCGGCGGTGCGCTCCGGCGTGCTGCCGGAGGCCTGGACCGCTGCCGCCGAGGTCGCCCGGCTCGAGGCGACCGCCACCGCGGCGCTGTCGCCACGCGTGGGACGAGCCCGGCCGCTCGCCGCGAAGAGCGTCGGCACCCCGGACGCCGGAGCCGTCTCGATGGGCATGGTCCTCACCCGCGTCGGCGAGGTCCTCACCGCCCGACGTGACACCACGAACACCACCATCACCACCACCACCACCACCACCGGAGGAGTGCACGCATGACGTTCCGCATCGCGATCGGATCGGACGACGCCGGCTTCACACTCAAGGAGGTGCTGCGCGCCGACCTCATGGCCGATCCCCGGGTCGTGGACGTCGTCGACGTGGGTGTCGACGCCGACGGCCACACGGCCTACCCCCACGTCGCCGTCGAGGCCGCGCGGCTCGTCGCCGCCGGGTCCGCCGACCGGGCGCTGCTCGTCTGCGGCACCGGACTCGGGGTGGCGATCAGCGCGAACAAGGTCCCCGGCATCCGGGCGGTGACCGCGCACGACCCGTGCAGCGTCGAGCGGTCGGTGCTGTCGAACGACGCGCAGGTCCTCTGCCTCGGGCAGCGGGTGATCGGCACCGAGCTCGCCCGCCGCCTGGTGCGCGAGTGGCTCGGGTACACCTTCGACCCGACATCGGCGAGTGCCGGGAAGGTCGACGCGATCCGGTCGTACGAGCAGTCCGCCGGATGACCCGGTGAACGCTGTGCTCCGGCCGCCGGACCTGGCCGGAGCACAGCGTTCTGTCGGTTGCCGGACGTACCGTGCACCCGACTCCGATGCACCACCGCGGGTCCGATGCTCGACCGAGGGGAACCCCCATGAAGAAGTCCGTCTGGCTGCCGGCACTGATCGCGCCCGTCGTCGTCGCCGGGGCCGTCGCCGCTCCCGCACTGGCGAACGCCGCCGCTCCTCCCGTCGCCGGGGAGCACCCGACCGCCGCCGCGGTCATCGCCAGCATCGCCGATTCCTCGGACGCGCAGTACTCGGGCAAGCTGGCGCAGACGAGCGACCTCGGGCTCCCGGAACTGCCCACCGGCTCCGGCGGCTCCTCGCTCGAGGGGGACGCCTCGGACGCACTCGGTCTGCTCACCGCCCCGCACACCGCCCGCGTCTACGTCGACGGCGCGACGAAGCAGCGGGTGCAGGTCACCGAACAGCTCGCCGAGCGGGACGTCGTCCGCAACGGCAGCACCGTGTGGACGTGGGACTCCGAGGAGCGCGCCGCGACGAAGGTCACGCTCCCGAGCCGCTCCGCGGAGACGCCCGGATCCGGCACCACCACCCCGGGTGACGTGGCCGAGCGCGCGATCGACGCCATCACCCCGACCACGGAGGTCTCGAAGCCGGTGGCGACCTCGGTCGCCGGTCACGACGCCTGGCTCCTCACGCTCAGCCCGAAGTCCTCCGACACCCTCGTCGGCACGGTGCAGCTCGCCGTCGACCAGCAGACGGGTTTGCCGCTGCGCGCATCGGTCACCGCCGCGGGGAAGGACGACCCCGCGTTCCAGGTCGGCTTCACGAGCCTGTCGTACGGCGCGCCGGCGGCACGCCTGTTCGCGTTCACGCCGCCGAGCGGTGCGGACGTGACCACGAAGGACCTCTCCGACGCCGATCCGGGTACACACGGGAACGGCTCCGGGCACGGTGTGGCCGACCACGGCGCCACGGTCACCGGCAGCGGGTGGGACACGGTGGTGGCCCTGCCCGCCGGTACCGCCGACCAGACCGGTCTCGGGTCGGACGCGTCCGGGCTCCTCGACCAGCTCACGACGGCGGTCGACGGCGGTCGCGCCCTGCAGACCTCGCTCGTCTCGGTGTACCTGGCCGACGACGGCCGTGTCCTCGCGGGCGCGGTGCCGGTCGCGACGCTGGTCGCCGCCGCGAAGTGACGACGGGGACGGACACCGCGGCCGCACCCCGGGACACCACGGACACCGCAGCCGGGCTCGCCATCCGGACGGTCGGCCTCCGCAAGGTCTTCCGGAAGCAGCGGGCCGTGGACGGCATCGACCTCGCGGTGCCCCGTGGCTCGGTGTTCGGGTTCCTCGGGCCGAACGGCAGCGGCAAGACCACCACGATCCGGATGCTCCTGGGGCTGTCGACCGCCACGAGCGGGACGATCGAGGTGCTCGGCGAACCGATGCCGCGCGGGCTGCACTCGGTGCTCCCCCGGGTCGGCGCCCTGGTCGAGGGTCCGGCCTTCTACCCCTACCTGTCCGGCCGGGCGAACCTGTCCCGCTTCGACGCCGCCGATCCGACCTCCGACCCGCGGACGCGGCGGGAGCGGGTCGCGAGCGCACTCGACCGGGTCGGGTTGAGCCACGCCGCCGACAAGAAGGCGCACGCGTACTCGCTCGGGATGAAGCAGCGCCTGGGCCTGGCGAACGCGCTGCTGTCCCCGCGCGACCTCCTCGTGCTCGACGAGCCGACGAACGGCCTGGACCCGCAGGGCACGCGGGAGGTCCGGCACCTCATCCGGTCCCTGGCGGACGACGGCACGACGGTGTTCGTGTCGAGTCACCTGCTGGCCGAGATCGAGCAGGTCTGCACGCACGCGGCTGTGATGCGCACCGGCTCGATCGTCGCGCAGGGCCCGCTCGACGAGCTCCGAGCCGCCGGCGCCCGGACCGTCACGGTCCGGACCCCCGACATCGGGCAGGCCGGTGTCGTCCTCTCCCGCCTCGGACTCGCGCCCCGGCGGGAAGGCGGGTCCGACGTCCTGGTCGCCGACCTCACCACCGACGTCGAGCCGGAGACGATCACCGCCGAACTCGTCCGCGCCGAGGTCCGGGTGCGCGGCATCGCGGTCGGCGGCGGCACCCTCGAGGACCTGTTCGTCGCACTCACCGGAGAGGGATTCGATGTCGCAGGGTGACACCGTGGACACGACGACACGACCCGCTGGTACCCGGTCCGCTCCGGGCGCTGCGCGGCGGCCCCGCACGTTCGCCCTGCTCGGGTCCGAACTCGCGCTCGTCTTCCGTCGGCGTCGGACCTGGGCGATGCTCGGGGCACTCGCCCTCGTGCCGATCCTCATCGCCGTCGCGGTCCGGCTCACCACCGACGGCGACGATGGTGGCCCGGCGTTCCTCGGCGACATCACGAACAACGGCCTGTTCGTGTCCTTCACGGCGCTGACGGTGTCGATCCCGCTCTTCCTGCCCCTCACGGTCGGGGTGGTCGCCGGCGACACGGTCGCCGGCGAGGCCAGCCACGGCACGCTGCGCTACCTGCTCGTCGCCCCGACCGGGCGGGTGCGGTTCATCGTCGTGAAGACGATCGGCGCGGTCGCGTTCTGTCTCGCCGCCACCCTGCTCGTCGTCCTCGTCGGGGCGGCGATCGGTGCGGCGCTGTTCCCGGTCGGTCCGGTGACGCTGCTCTCCGGTACGCAGGTCGACGGCTGGTCGTACGCGGGCCGTGCGGTCCTGCTCGCGCTCTACGTGACGCTGTCGATGCTCGGCCTGGTGGCGATCGGTCTGTTCGCGTCGACGCTGACCAACGTCCCGGTCGGGGCGATGGCCGCGACGGTCGTGCTGGCCGGGGCATCGCAGGTGCTCGACCAGCTCCCGCAGCTCGACTGGCTGCACCCGTTCCTGTTCTCGCACCTCTGGCTCGGGTTCGGCGACCTGCTGCGGGACCCGATCTCGTTCGACTCGTTCGGCAGCAACGCGGTCCTGCAGCTCGGGTACCTGGTCGTCTTCGGCGCGCTGGCGTACGGCCGGTTCGCCAGCAAGGACGTCCTCAGCTAGGTCCGGCCGGCGCCAGCGCTGCACCGCCGCCGTCAGTCGGCGCCGCGGGACGCCGGGGAACCGCTCTCGAGCGTGCCCTCGGCCTTCTCGTGCGCGTACACGTCGCGGAGGTCACGCGCCTTCTCGGACCGGTACCAGTCCTGCCGGGCCCCGGTCTCGACGGGCTGCATGCCGACGACGACCTTCCCGCGGGAGTGCATCTCCGCCAGGTCCTCGTACGCCTCGACGATGTACTCGAACGGGTAGAACCCGGAGATGAGGACCTGCACACGGCGGTCCTCGACGGCCTTCACGAGGTACGTGATGAGCTCGCGCGCCTCCGGGTCGGACGCCGGGGCCCGGAGGAACCGGAGTTCGGCGTCCCGCCGGTCGTCCGACGACACGAAGCGCTTCTCGTCCACCCCGAGCCGGACGGCGAGCTCGCGCGCGGACTCGTCGCCGTGGTTGTCGATGAAGGCGGTGACGGGCCGGCCCTTCGCGATCTCGGTGATCCGGGCCTCCTCACCGTCCCCGTAGGCGACGGGCAGGATGCCGATCTGCCGCAGGTAGTCGTGGTTGCGCGGGCTGCCGAGTCCGATGACCGTCGCACCGGCGTCGCGGGCGAGCTGGCACTGGATGTGACCGACGCCGCCGGCGGCCGCGCTGATGACGACGGTGTCGTCGGGTCCGAGTCGGAGCTTCCGGACGACGTCGACGGCGGTGCAGCCCGCCAGGTACAGCCCGCCGGCGACCTCCCACCCGACGTGGGTCGGCTTGATGACGACGGCGTCGCGGGGCACGACCACCCAGGTGGCGTGCGAGCCGCCCTCGGGCGCGTGCCCCATGACCTCGTCGCCCACGCGGAGGTCCTTCACCCCGTCGCCACGCGCGCGCACGATGCCGGCGAGGTCGACGCCCTGCCGTGCCGGGAAGTCGACGTGGACGTGGTCCTGGAGCTTGCCCTCGCGGAGGAACCGCTCGATGTGGTTGAGGCCCGCCGCGATCACCTCGACGAGGACCTCGCCGGGTCCGGGCGTGGGGCGTTCCTGCGGCACGACCTCGACCACGTCGAATTCGCCGTACCGCTCGTACTGGACTGCGCTACCGGTTCGCATGTCATCCTCCTCGGGACGTCGTGCGTCCGTCCTACTCGCCGCACCCCGGTCGGTGCGCGGGGATGAGGGGTACTCGCAGGGACGGGTCGGACGGGAGGCCCGGCGCGGCCCGGAGCGCGCCTCCCGTCCGGTCCGGCGACCGGGGGAGGACGCCGGTCAGGACGGACCGAAGGCCGCCGCGATGCGGGCAGCGGTGTCGGCGTCGAGGTGCAGCGCCCGCTGGTCGGCGTCCGGACGCGGCACGCGGACCGGCGTCGACCAGAGCGAACCGTCCTCGGCGAGGTCGACGACGAGGGCGCCGGTGCCGACGAGGGCGGTCTCCTCGTCGTACCGACCGGTGACGTCGGCGTCGTTCGCGACCCCGGGCGCGACGAGGACGGGGACGCCGCCGGTCGAGCCGGCGAAGTGGTGGTGGTAGTGGCCGGCGAGCACGACCCGGACGTCGGTCCCCCGCAGCACCGCGGCGAGGTCACCGGGGTTGCGGAGCTTCAGCGCGTCGTGCAGCGACGTCGGTGCGGGCAGTGGCGGGTGGTGCAGGACGACGACCGACCCGTGCGCTGCCGGCTCGGCGAGGGCGGCCCGCAGGTGCTCGGTCGCGGTCGCGGACAGCTCGCCGTACCCGGCGCCCGGGACGCTCGTGTCGACGGTGACGATCCCACGGCCCGCGACGACGGACCGCCCTCGGACCGGGACCGCGGGGTCGTGGTGCTCCATCGTGTGCATGGTCGGTCTCCCGCCCTCGCCGAGGACGTGCCCGTCGAACAGGACCCGTCGGAAGCCGTCGCGCTGGTCGTGGTTGCCGGGGACCGTCACGAACGCCGCGCCGTGCCGCTCGGCCCAGCCGCCGACCAGGTCGCGGACCGTCGCGTACGACTCCGGCGACCCGTCCTCGGACACGTCGCCGGAGACGACGACCAGCCCCACGCCGTCGAGGCCGTCCAGGTGGTCGAGCAGGGCGCCCAGCGCCGCCGTGGTGTCGACGGTGCCCTGGTGCAGCGCGCCGTCCCCGGTCACGTGCGTGTCCGACAGGTGCAGGATGCGGAGTGTTCCGGGAGCGGGAGGCTGCATGTCGCACACCGTAGCCGGGCCGGACGACCGGGGTGCGTCGCCGGGGGTACCGTTGTCCGGTGATCGACCTGCGCTCCGACACCGTGACCCGTCCGACCCCGGCGATGCGCCGCGCCATGGTGGACGCCGAGGTCGGTGACGACGTGTTCGGCGAGGACCCCGAGACCACCGCGCTCGAGCAGGAGGTCGCCGCGCTCCTCGGTCACGAAGCCGGGCTCTTCACCCCGTCCGGCTCGATGGCGAACCAGCTCGGGCTCCGCCTGCTCGTCGGCCCCGGCGAGGAACTGCTCGCCGACGTGCAGGCCCACGTCGTCCGCGCCGAGCTCGGCGCGGCGGCCGTGTTCTCCGGCATCACCACACGGACGTGGGCGTCCGACCGCGGCCGTCTGGTGGCCGACGCGGTGCGCGCGATCGCGGAGCCGAACGCCGGCGCCTACTCGGTGTCGACGACGGCGATCGCGGTCGAGAACACGCACAACTTCGGCGGCGGCACCGTGCAGCCCGTGGCCGAGGTCCGCGCCGTGCAGGAGTTCGCCCGCGAGCACGGCATCGGCCTGCACCTGGACGGTGCCCGGTTGTGGAACGCCCACGTGGCGTCGGGCACCCCGTTCCCCGACCTGGCGAGCGGGTTCGACACGGTGTCCGTCTGCATGTCGAAGGGCCTCGGTGCGCCCGTCGGGTCCGTGCTCGTCGGATCGGCCGACCGGATCGCGGCCGCGCGGATCTGGCGGAAGCGCTACGGCGGGGGCATGCGGCAGACGGGCATCCTCGCCGCGGGCGCACGGCACGCCCTGCACGAGCACGTCGACCGCCTGGCCGAGGACCACGCGAACGCCCGGGTGCTCGCAGCGGCGCTCGACGTCGATCCGGAGTCGGTGGACACGAACATCGTCTTCGCGCAGGTGTCCGACCCCGACACGTTCGTCGCCGCCGCCGAGGCCGCTGGCGTCCGGGTGATGCGGCTCGGGCGGACGACGGTGCGCCTCGTCACCCACCTGGACGTGTCGGCGGAGGACGCCGCGCGGGCCGCCGAGGTGCTCGCCGCACTCCCCCGCTGACGGTGGAGCCGGCCCAGCACTCGTCAGCCGACGGCTGCCGTCGCCGCGGGTGCCGTCTGGAGGTCGAACGACAGCGGATCCGCGCGGACCGTGTCGAGCGCGAGCGCGACGGCACCCGTCACGACGACGTCCGCCCCCAGCGTCGAGGCCACGATCTCCGGCACCGGGTCGAACCGCCCGCTGCCGAGCACGGCCGAAGCGCGGTCGATGACGGCACCGGCGTGCCCCGCGATCGCCCCCGCGACGACCACCCGGTCGATGTCGAGCAGGCTCGCGAGCAGGACGCACACCCGGGCGAGCAGGTCCCCGAGCTGGTCCACGACCTCGAGCGCGACGGGGTCGCCGTCGTCCGCGGCGCGGAAGACCGCGGCCGCGTCGAGGCCCTCGCGGGCGACGGCACGGCCGAGCGGGCTGTGCGGGTCGACCCGGCCGGCGTCGACCGCCGCGGTCACCGCGGTGCGCGCCGCCGCGCCGAGTCCGTCCGACGACCCGACACCGACGACGAGTCCGAGTGCGCGCAGCTCGCCCGCGCCGCCCCGTGCACCGCGGAGCAGCACGCCGTCGACGACGAGGCCGGCGCCGAACCGCTCCCCCGCGAGCAGTGCGGCGAAGGACGCCTCCGGCGCGGACGGCCGTTCGGCGATGGCCGCCAGGTTCGCGTCGTTCTCGACGACGACGCGGGCTCCGGGGGCGACCGCGTCGAAGCCGGGGTTCATGCTGACCCAGAAGCCGCCGTCGTCCGGTGAGACACCGCGGGCGTCGACGGGTGCGGGGACCCCGACGGTGGTCACGAGGACCCGCTCGGCGTCCGTCCCGGCTGCGGCGAGCGCGGCGGCGACGGTGGTCGCGACCGCATCGAGGCGGAACCCGACGTCGAGCCCCCGCGTGCCGAGGTCGGTCTCCGCACGCGCGAGCACGGCACCGCGCAGGTCGGCGACGAACGCAGCGACCCGGTGCTGTCCGGCGTCGACGCCGACGACGCACCCCGCGGTCGGGTCGAGTTCGTAGCGCCGTGCGGGTCGACCGATGCGGTACTCGCCGGCGGTGCGCGCGTCGTCCAGCTCCGTCAGCCAGCCGCGTGCGACGAGGTCCTCGCACGCCGCGAGCACGGTGGAGCGGGTCAGTCCGGTCGACTCCATCGCCTCGGTCGCGGTGAAGGCGCCGACGTCGAGTGCGTGGTCGAGGACGGTCTCCGCACTGGAGGCACGGGGCGACGCTCGACGCTGCGGCATGTGGCGAGACTACCGCGGCACGGATTGCTTGCGCGAGTAGATTTTGTCCGTATATTTAGTCGGGCGCGCTGCATCGGAGCAGCGCGCACACCGGGACGGCGACGGTGCCGATCCCGGCGAACGGAGACGACGTGCAACCACGCGCCACACGAGCCGGCAGCGCATCCGCGCTGAGCCGGCGGCCGTTCCTGCTCGGGGCGGGCGGCATCGCCAGCGGCCTCGCACTCGCCGGCTGTGCACCGGTCGGGTCGACCGGCTCACGGCCGGAGACGATCAGCTTCTACGTGTCCAAGCCCGAGGTCATCGGGTACTTCGACGACCTCATCGCGCAGTTCCACCAGGCGCAGTCACGGATCCGGGTGGTCCGGGACTCGACGTCGAGCATGTCGGCGAACTTCGTGCGGAACAGCCCGCCGGACCTCGGCTGCTGGAACTACAACTTCTCCGTCGTGCCCTTCGTGGAGCACGGCGCACTCACCGACCTCTCGGACCTGCCCGAGGCCGCGACGATCAACCCCGACCTGTGGCCACTCATGGAGCAGACCGCCGACTACCCGGGCCGCAGGAGCGCGCTGCCGTACTCCGTGACCGCCGCGTCGGTGATCTACGACCGCGCCCTGTTCGCCGAGCAGGGGCTCGACGTCCCGACGACGTGGTCCGAGTTCGCCGCCGTGTGCCGCCGGCTGCAGGAGGCGGGCATCGCACCGGTGTACGGCACGTTCAAGGACAACTGGACGATCGCGCAGGGCATGTTCGACTACAGCATCGGCGGGATGATCGACACCCCGGCGACGTTCGCGGCCCTCCGCGCGGCCGGCACCCGAGTCGGCACGGGATCCGCGCCGTCGTTCGCAGAGGACTTCGCGGCCCCGATGGAACGCATGGCGCAGCTGCGCGAGTGGCACCAGCCCGGTGCGGTCAGCCGCGGGTACGGAGACGGCAACCTGGCCTTCGCGCAGGGGAAGGCCGCGATGTACCTGCAGGGCCCGTGGGCGCTCGGCGAGATCGCCAAGACCACGCCCGACATGGACCTCGGGACGTTCCCGCTGCCCGTGACCGAGGACCCCGCCGACCGGAAGGTGCGGGTCAACGTCGACCTGGCGCTCTGGATCCCGGAGGCCTCGCGCAAGCAGGAGGCGGCGCGGGAGTTCCTGTCGTTCCTCATGACCCCGGCCGTGAACGACCGGTACAACGCGGACAACAACGGGTTCGGGGTCCGGCAGGACGCCCCGCCCGCGTCGAACCCCGCCCTGCGCGGCATGCAGTCGTACTACGACGACGCCGCCTTCTACCTCGGCGCCTCGCAGCTCATCCCCGCCGAGATCCCCGTCGCGAACTACGCGCAGTCGATCGCGTTCGGCGGCGACCCGCAGCGACAACTCCGCACCCTCGACTCCGACTGGGCGCGCCTGGCGCTCCGCTCGGCCGCGTGAAGGAGACGACCATGACCCTCACCACCAAGGCGGACGGCGGCCGCACGCACGGCCGGACCACGAGCCTCCCGGCCGGACGCCGGAGGCGACCGCGGATCGACCCGCTGTTCCTCGCGTTCCTGCTGCCCACCCTCGTCCTGTTCACGCTCGCCATCACGCTCCCCGCCGTGATGGGCATCGTGCTGAGCTTCACGAACTCCGTCGGGTTCGGCGAGTTCCGGTTCATCGGCTTGACGAACTACGTGGCGGTGTTCTCCGACCCGGCGATCCTGCAGGCGTACCTGTTCACGATCGGCTTCTCGCTCGTGACCGTGCTCGTCGTGAACGCCGTCGCGTTCCTGCTCGCGATCGCCCTGACCGCGAAGGTGCGCGGCAAGATCGCGCTGCGGGCGGTGTTCGTGCTGCCGATGGTGATCTCCGGCATCGTCATCGCCTACGTGTTCTCGTTCCTGTTCGCGAACAGCCTGCCGGCGCTCGCAACCACGCTCGGGATCACGCCGCTCGAGCAGAGCATCCTGGCGGACCCGGACCTGGCGTGGATCGCGATCGTCGTGGTCACCGCGTGGCAGGCGATCCCGTCGACCCTGCTCATCTACATCGCCGGGGTGCTGTCGATCCCGGGCGAGGTGTACGAGGCGGCGTCGCTCGACGGTGCCGGTGGGTGGCGCCAGCTGCTCTCGATCACCGTGCCGCTGACGGCCGGGTACATCCTCATCAACCTCGTCATCGGGTTCAAGAACTTCCTGAACTCGTACGACATCATCGTCGGGCTCACCGACGGTGGCCCCGGCACCTCGACGACCAGCGTCGCGATGTCGATCTTCAAGGGCTTCAACGGTGGCGACTACGCCTACCAGATGGCCAACGCGACCATCTTCTTCGTGATCGCCGTCGTGATCGCCGTGATCCAGCTGCGGGCCACCCGCGGGAAGGCAGCGCTCTGATGTCCCTGCAAGCACCCCTGCGACCGGGGACGACGGCGACCGGCAGCATCCGGTCGGTGGACGCCGACCGGACCACCGGCAGCCGCGGCGCCGGCCGGCGCGAGCGTGCCAACTGGCCGGTCACGATCGTCCTCGTCCTCTGCGCGCTGTCCGTGCTCGTCCCGCTCTACGTCACGCTGACGATGGCGTTCAAGACCACCGGACAGGCGGTCGACGGCAACGCCTTCTCGCTCCCGGCACCGTTCAGCGTCGACGGGTTCGTGCAGGCGTGGGAGCTCACGGACTTCCCGCGGGCCTTCGGCATCTCCGTGCTCGTCGCGGCGATCACCGTCGCCGGCACGATCCTGCTCGCCTCGTTCACCGCGTACGCCATCGCCCGGAACTGGGACCGTCGGCTGTTCCGCTGGTCGTTCTTCTACCTGCTCGCCGCGATGTTCCTGCCGTTCCCGGTGCTCGCCCTGTCGCAGGTGAAGCTCACCGGTCTGGTCGGGCTCGACAACCCCGTCGGCGTCGCGATCCTGCACGTCATGTTCCAGCTGTCCTTCAGCGTGCTGCTCTTCACCGCCTTCCTGCGCTCGATCCCGGCCGAGCTGGAGGAGAGTGCCCGCATCGACGGTGCGAGCACGGGGCAGGTGTTCTGGCGACTCGTGTTCCCGCTGCTGGCACCGATGAGCGCCACCGTCGGCATCTTCGCGTTCCTCGCGTCCTGGAACGACTTCGTGATGCCGTCGCTGATCACCTCCGACCCCGCGCTGCAGACCCTGCCGGTCCTGCAGCAGATGTTCCAGACCCAGTTCAGCAACAACTACAACGTGTCGTTCGCCTCGTACCTGATGGCCATGGCCCCGGCGATCATCGTCTACCTCATCACGCAGCGGTGGGTCATGGCCGGCGTGACCCAGGGCGCCATCAAGTGACCGACACCCGCCCGACCCCGACCGAAGGAAGCAACCCCATGACCGACGTGCTCGACCCGGCCGTCCAGCCGACGACCCCCGCGACCGACGAGACCTGGTGGCGGCAGGCGAGCGTCTACCAGATCTACCCCCGGTCCTTCGCGGACGCGGACGGTGACGGCATCGGCGACCTCCGCGGGGTCACCGACCGGGTGCCGTACCTGGCGTCCCTCGGCGTCGAGGCCGTCTGGCTCAGCCCCTTCTACCCGTCCGCCCTCGCCGACGGCGGCTACGACGTGGACGACTACCGGGACGTCGACCCGCGGCTCGGGACGCTCGACGACTTCGACGACATGGTCGCGGCGCTGCACGGTGCCGGCATCCGGGTGATCGTCGACGTCGTCCCGAACCACACGAGCGACCGGCACGAGTGGTTCCGCGAGGCGCTCGCGTCCCCGAAGGGCTCCCCCGCCCGGGCACGGTACGTGTTCCGCGACGGCACCGGCCCGTCCGGCGCGGACGCCCCCGCCGACTGGGTGTCGATCTTCGGCGGCCCGGCGTGGACCCCTGTCGGTGACGGCCAGTGGTACCTGCACAGCTTCGCGAAGGAGCAGCCGGACCTGGACTGGACGAACCGGGAGGTCCGCGACGACTTCCTCCGGACCCTGCGCTTCTGGTCCGACCGCGGGGTCGACGGGTTCCGCATCGACGTCGCCCACGGACTGGCGAAGGACCTGCCCGCGGGTGACCTGCCGACCTGGGCCGAGGTCACCGCGATGCCGAAGAACGGCACGCACCCCCTCTGGGACCGCGACGAGGTGCACGAGATCTACGCCGAGTGGCGCCGGGTGTTCGAGGAGTACACCCCCGCCCGGACCGCGGTCGCCGAGGCCTGGGTGCCGGCGGACCGGCGTGCCCGCTACGCCAGCGCCGAAGGGCTCGGTCAGGCCTTCAACTTCGACCTGCTCGAGGCGGACTTCGACGCCGGGCAGTTCCGGTCGGTCATCGAGTTCAACCTCGGCCTGGCGGAGCAGTCCGGGTCCTCGACCACGTGGGTGTTCTCGAACCACGACGTCGTCCGACACGCGACCCGGTACGCGCTGCCCCCGCGCAGCGGCGACGCCGCGCACGCCCCCTCCACCGACAAGCAGGGCAGCGCCTGGCTGCTCGCCGGCGGGTCACAGGACGACCTGGACCGGGGCCTCGGCCTGCGTCGTGCCCGTGCCGCGACGCTCCTCGAGCTCGCGCTCCCCGGCTCCGCGTACCTGTACCAGGGCGAGGAACTCGGCCTGCACGAGGTCGGCGACGTCCCGGACGCCGCCCGCCAGGACCCCGCCTACTTCCGCAACCCCGGCGTCGACGTGGGCCGCGACGGCTGCCGGGTGCCGATCCCGTGGACCCGGACGGGCGAGAGCTTCGGGTTCGGGCCCGGCGGCGCCCACCTGCCCCAGCCGGCCTGGTTCGCGGAGTCGAGCGTCGAGGCCGAGGACGCCGACCCGGACTCCACCCTGAACCTGTACCGCGCGGCGCTCCGGCTGCGCCGCGCGCTGCAGGCCGCGGAGCACCTGGAGTGGGTCGAGACCGGACGCGACGACGTCCTGGCGTTCCGCCGCCCGAACGGGTGGACGAGCGTCACGGTCTTCGGCGAGGAGCCGTTCCGGCTGCCCGAGGGCGAGCTGCTGCTCGCCAGCGCGCCGGTGACGGACGGTGAGCTGGCGGGCGTCGGGACCGCCTGGCTGCGGCCCTGACGGGACGGCACGACCGGACCGGGAGACGGACGGGAGGCCCGGTGCGCGTCGCGTGCCGGGCCTCCCGTCCGTCCGGGGTCGCCCCGAGGCCCGGACCCGTCAGACGGGCTCGGTAGGGTCGGCACGTCGAGAGGAGGCCGCGTGGCCGGAGCAGCCGTCACCGTGCGTGACTTCGTCATGCGGTTCGGGGACCGGACCGTGGTCGACGGTCTCACCTTCGACATCGCTCCCGGCGAGACGTTCGGGCTGCTCGGCAGCAACGGCTCGGGCAAGACCACGACGATCCGCGCTCTCCTCGGCATCACGGCTCCCACCTCCGGCACGCTGACCATCGACGGTGGGGCGTACCGACCGGCCACCGGCGGCATCGGGTACCTGCCCGAGGAGCGTGGGCTCTACCGCAAGGAGACCGTCATCGACGTGATGACGTACTTCGCAGCGCTCCGCGGCATGCCCCGGGGTCCGGCGACGCGGTGGTCGACCGAGTACCTGGAGCGCGTCGGGCTCGCGGACAAGGCGAAGGTCCGGATCGACAAGCTCTCCGGCGGCCAGCAGCAGAAGGTGCAGCTCGGCATCACGATCATGGACCGCCCGCGGCTGCTCATCCTCGACGAGCCGACGAAGGGTCTCGACCCGGTGAACCGACGGCTGCTGCTCGACCTCGTGGCCGAGCGGAAGGCCGACGGCGCGACCGTCGTCCTCGTCACGCACCAGATGGACGAGGTCGAACGGCTCTGCGACCGGATCCTCCTCCTCAAGGACGGCGTCGCCGCCGCGTACGGCACCATCCCCGAGGTGCAGGACGCGTTCGGCGGGGCGGTCGCGCAGGTCGGGCTGACCGGCTCCGTGCCCGCGTCGGACCTGTACCGGCTCGCCCGGCACGAGGGGCACGTCGCCCACCTGGTGCCCACCGCGGCCTCGGCCCGCGACGGGTCCGACATCCTCGCCGAGCTCGTCGGGGCCGGCGTGCACGTCACCGCGTTCGCGATGCGCCGCATCCCCCTCGAGGAGATCTTCGTGCAGCTGTACGGCCACGACGCGGCGACCGACGCCGCCCCGGTCGGAGCAGCACGGTGAGCCGCCTCGGCACCGTCGTCCGGTTCGAGTTCGTGCGGGCGGTGAAGAAGCCCGCGTTCTGGATCGGCACGCTCGCGCTCCCCCTCGTCGTCATCGTCGTCTCGCTGCTCGTCGGCATCGGGCAGGCGGCCGGCACCGACTCGGCGGTCTCGAGCGGCTCCGCGGCGAGGACGCCCTTCCACTACGTCGACCACTCCGGACTGGTCTCGGAACCGATCGCCGCGAGGTGGGGCGGGTCGCCGTCCGAGGACCCGGCGGCCGACCGCGCGGCGGTGCGGACCGGACACCTCGACGCCTTCATCGAGTTCCCCGCGAAGCCGTCCACGTCCCCGGTCACCGTCCTCGGGGCCGACCGCGGGCTGTTCGCGAACAACGGCTACTCGGCGCTCGCGCAACGGGTGCTCGAACAGAGCGTCGCCGCCGGGGTCGACGACGCCGAGGCCGTCCGCATCCTCCGGTCACCACCGACCACCGACGTCACGACCTACGCCGACGGTCGTGTCGCGCCGGGCTGGCTGTCGGTCGTGCCGCCGCTGCTCTACGTCGCCGCGTTCTTCGGGCTCGTGGTCCTGCTCGCCGCCCGGATGGTGACCGTCGTGGTGGAGGAGAAGGAGAACCGGATCTCCGAGATGATCCTGACGACCGTCACGGCCGGCACGCTCATCCGCGGCAAGGTCCTCGCGATGCTCCTGGTCGGACTCGTGCAGGTCGGGGTGTTCCTGGTTCCGGGCCTGCTCTCGCTGGCCGTGGTCCTGCCGCTCGTCGCGGGACGGGTCGGCGCCCTCGCGGTCGACCCGTGGCGGATGGTGGCCGGGGCGCTCCTCCTGGTCGGCGGGGTGCTGCTGGCGTCCGCACTGTTCGTCGCCGTCGGCGCGTCGGTCCCCACGATCAAGGACGCCTCCACGCTGCAGTCCGCGGCGCTCTTCGCGGTGATCATCCCGCTGTACGCCGCGTTCTTCGTCACGACGACCCCCGCGTCGCCGATCGCCGCGTTCTTCACGTACTTCCCGACGTTCACCCCGGTGACGGCGATGGTGCGGAACGCGGTCGGCTCGCTCTCCGTCCTCGAGACGGTGGTGTGCATCGTCGAGGTGTTCGTCGTCGCGGGTCTGCTGCTCTGGTTCGCCGAGTA
Source organism: Curtobacterium sp. MCBD17_008 (assembly GCF_003234475.1). Taxonomy (NCBI): domain Bacteria; kingdom Bacillati; phylum Actinomycetota; class Actinomycetes; order Micrococcales; family Microbacteriaceae; genus Curtobacterium; species Curtobacterium sp. MCBD17_008. Next base: position 307,707 of record NZ_QKTK01000001.1, read on the forward strand.
CCTGTTCCGACACTCGGTCGCGCAGTACGGGTCGAAGGTGACGCTGCAGCAGATCGCCGGGTGGCGCCGGACGCGCACGCTGCCGCGCTCCCGCTGACGGGAGGCCCCAGGCGGGCGGGCAGCCAGTCGGCCGTCGGTGGGTCAGCCGACGGTGACCGGTGCCGCCGACGGCCTGCGGCGCTGCTGCATCCAGACGAAGAAGCCGGCCAGCGTGAACGCGCCGTAGACGACGTACATGAGGCCCGAGGCGTAGTACCCGGCCGAGAACAGCAGGGGCACGCCGACCAGGTCGACGGCCACCCAGATGAGCCAGAACTCCACCCACCCCTTCGCCATGCCGTAGGTGGCGAGGAGGGACCCGACGAAGATCCAGGCGTCGCTCCACACCGGCTCGTAGGACCCCAGGGCGCGGAACACGGGGGTCAGCAGGGCCGTGCCGCCGACCAGGCCGACGACGAGCAGTGCGCGGGACCGCCAGGAGGCCCAGTGCGGCTCGAGCACGGTCGCGGTGTCGTCGGCCCGGTGGGTCCAGCGGTACCAGCCGTACACGCTGACCAGGATGAACATCACCTGCCGACCGGCCTGACCGAGCAGGTTGACGGGGTTGGGCGTGTCGAAGAGCGCCCCCATGAAGACCGTGAAGAGGAGGGCGTTGCCGGCGATCCCGACGGGCCAGGCCCAGACCCGGCGTCGCATGCCGCCGAGGGCGCTGAGCAACCCGAACGCGTTGCCGATGACCTCGCGCCACAGCACCGTCTGGTCGCCGATGACGAGTTGTGCGTCGAACAACCACCGCACGAAGCCCATGTGACCCTCCTCGATCCGGTCGATGCAACTGCAAGGATCCGGTGTGCATTCCGGGGCCGACGCGCGCGGCAGGAGCTCCGCCCCCGAACTGGGGCCGATGCGAACGCATAGTGCCCTGTCCGCAGTATGGGGGACCGGGTAGGTTCGACCACAGGACGACCGAGCCCGAGTTTCCCTCACTCCTGGGCACCGGCCGTCCTCCGGCACCGGTCAGCCGCGCCCCCTGCACGCAGGGGTCGATGACAGCCGTCCCGTCGGGCTCTCCCGAAGTCCATGACGCCAACAGCGCTGCCCGCGCAGGAACGGAAGAACCATGCACAAGATCGTGACCGGCACCATCGCGAGCGCCGCCGGCGTCGCCCTCCTCCTCGGCGGAGCGGGTTCCTTCGCCCTGTGGAACGCGCAGGCCAGCAGTGCCGCGACCGGGGTGAGCTCCGGCACCTTCACCCTGACGGCGGACGACGACGGCTCCTGGACCGACATCACGAACGGGAGGTCCACGTCCATCGACCCGACGCAGGTGCTCATGGTCCCGGGCAACACCTACCGCTTCACGCAGACCCTCGTGGTCGGCGCGACCGGCACGGACCTCCGCGCCCTCCTCACCTACGCGCCGCAGAGCATCACCGGTGACCAGGAGCTCATCGACGCGAGCACCCAGCACCTCGAGGTCACCTCGACGAGCACCGCGCTCCGCAGGACCTCCGACACGGCCTTCGAGGTCACGCCGTCCCAGGCCCGGTCGACCGTGCAGGTCGTCTTCACGATCAGCCTGCCCGAGTCCGCGACCACCGGCCAGGGCGGCACCGTGGACGTCGGCGCGCTCGCGTTCACGCTCACCCAGACCGCCATCGGTTCCTGACGCACCGACGCCGCCCGGGAACGGACGGCGACCCGGACACGGCGGACGGCGGGCCCCTGACCCGCCCGTCGTCCGTCGCACCACGAGGACCGCGACGTCCAGGGGGACGACCATGACGAGGACCACACCGACGACGGGACGCCACCGCGCGCCCCGTCGTCGGCGCTGGGTCTGGACCCTCGGGATCGCTCTCGCCGCCGCCGTGAGCGCTGCTGTCATGGGCAGTGGCAGCACCTACGCCCTGTGGAACAGCTCCGCCGAGACCGACGCGGTCACGATCCGATCGGGCACGGCGACCCTCGCCGTCACGGCGATGCGCGTCACGGACGCGGCACCGCTCGCGCCGGGGACGAGCACGACGGGGACGTTCACCGTCCGGAACACCGGCACCGTCCCGCTCTCCATCCGGCTCGCGCTGACCGGGACGAAGGTGGCCTACGTCCCCTCCGTCCCCGACGCCGCCGTGCTCGACGAGCTCACCGTGCGTCTCGCCGCGGTCGCGCGGGCGTCCGACTGCCGGGCCGGGCTCGGCGGCTACAGTGCCCGCCCGACCGCGTTCGACACCGGGAGCGGCTACTACACGCTACCCGTCGGGGTCACGGGCACGGCCTGCGTCGAGGTGGTCCTCGACGCGGACGCGCCGCAGACCGTCTCAGGTGCCGTCACCGACTTCACCCTGACGGTCACGGGGACGCAGGTGGCAGGGTGAACGGCCGCCTCCGGGTCCTGCTCGCCGTGGTGCTCGTCGCCGCGTTCGTCGGCGGTGGCTCCTCCGTCGCCTGGGCGCTGTGGACCGCGACCGGGACCACCGCGTCGAGCGTCACGAACGGCAAGGTGGTCGCGGGCATCACGGGCACCGAGGCCATCACGACCACCTTCACCTCCGCCGACCCGACCGTCACCCGCCCGGTCACCCTGCGGAACACCGGGAACATCGCGGGCACGACCGCGACGCGCGTCCTGGTCGCCGCCGGGTCGGTCGCCCTCGCCCAGGCCGTCGACGTCGTGGCGTGGCCCGTCCCGTCGGCCGACGGGTGCACCGCGACCGGGGACGTCGGCAGCGGTGCCGTCCGAGGGACCTGGGCCGCGCTCCCGAGCCTGGTGTCCCACCTCGGGCCGCGGGCCGATGCCGTGTGGTGCATCCGGTCGACTGTCCGGGCCGACGCACCCCCGCAGGCGACCACGGACGTGCACCTCGAACTGACGACGGCGAACGGGAGTTGGGTGTCCGCCACCGTGTCGGGCGGGCTGTACCTCAACACGGGCAACGGCCTCCCCGCGTTCACCTGCACGGACCACGACGGCAACTACGTCGACGTGGCCTGGGCCCGCGGTACCCGGCCGGACGCCACCTACTACGCCGCCTACGTGGGCGAGAAGCGGGTCGGCGCGTCCGACCAGGGCTACCACGGAACCCTCCAGATCGCTCCGGTGGACCTCCCGCCGGGCACCCCCGCCGGGCCCGTGACCGTGGACGTCCGCGTCCTCGACGACGCCGGGCAGCCGACCGACGACATCGCCGGTTCCGGGCCGGTGACCCTGTTCACGCAGCAGGACGGCCCCGCCATCCGGTGCGGCGCATGACCACGATCAGCAGCGGCACCCGGTCCGGAGGCGCGACCCGGCCCCGCCACGCCGCCCGCCCCGCCGTCCGTCGTGTCCCGACCGGCTTCCCGGCACTCCTCCGCGCGGTCGGACTCGGTCTGAGCACCGGGCTGGTCCTGCTCGTGGCGGCGCTGGCCGTCGTGCTCGTCGTGCTCCCGAAGGCCACCGGCTCGGTGCCGCTCTCCGTCCTGACACAGTCGATGGAGCCGACCCTGCCGCCGGGGACGCTCGTCGTCGTCCGTCCGGTCGCACCCGAGGACATCCGGGTCGGGGACGTCGTCACCTACCAGCTCGTCTCCGGGCGGCCCGAGGTGGTCACGCACCGGGTCGTCGCGATCGGTGCGTCCTCGGACGGCTCCCGGACGTTCGTGTTCCGCGGCGACGCGAACGCCGAGGCCGACGCCGACCCGGTGATCCCGGCGCAGGTCCGCGGTGAGGTCTGGTACAGCGTGCCCGGGCTCGGCGCGGTCAACCAGGTGGTGAACGGGTCCCGGACCTGGCTGCTGCCGACGCTCGCCGGCCTGCTGCTCACCTACGGCGTCGTCATGATCACCATCGGCACGGTCTCCGCCGTGCGCCGCCGTCGGCGCCGGGCGGAACGTCGTCGGGCGGGCCGTGACCACGTCGCCCGCGATGGTCACATGGCGGAGACGGCCTCCCGCGCCGGGTGACCGGCCTCCGCGAGTGCGGCCTGCGCGTCCCGGAAGGACGAGTACGGCACGTGCACGCCGCGGACGTCCCGGTAGTCGGTCAGCCCCGGACCGGCCCAGTACACGACACCGTCCTCCCCCACCGCGGCGAGGGCGTGGCGGATCGCCTGCGCCGGGTCCGCCAGTTCGACGACGGTGGCCGTCCCCCCGGACCGCCGGGCACCGTCGAGGACCGCGGCCCGGATGCCGTCCGGGTCCTCGAATCGCGGGTGGTGGTCCGCGACGACCACGAGGTCCGCCATCGTCGCCGCGACCGCACCCATCGGACCGCGCTTGCTCGGGTCGCGGTCGCCGTCCGCGCCGAGGACGATCGCCACGGGGCCGCTGGCGAACGCACGGATCGCCGCGAGGCTCTTCGCGAACGCGTCCGGGGTGTGCGCGAAGTCGACGAACACGCGCGGACCCGTCGCACTCGACGCATCGGCCATCCGCCCCGGCACGACGACGTCGAGCCCGCCGTCGACCGCCGCGACCAGGTCGTCCGCGGGGACACCGCCTGCGCGGAGCATCGCGACCGCCAACCCGACGTTCGCCGCCATGTGCCGACCGAGCAACGGCACCTCGGTGCTCACGTGCACGCCCGGGCCGTCGATCCGGAAGCGGGTGCCGTCGGGGCGTTGTTCCAGGACCGTGACCCGCCAGTCCGCGGACGTGCCCGGGTCGCTCGTGACCGTCTCGACCGGGATCCCGCTCGCCCGGACGACGGCGCGACCGGCGGCCGAGTCGAGCGACACGACGCCGCGTCCGGCCCGGTCGGGCTGGAACAGCTGCACCTTCGCGCGGAGGTAGTCGTCCATGTCCACGTAGTCGTCGAGGTGGTCGTGGCTGAGGTTCGTGAACCCGGCGACGTCGAACCACACGCCGTCGACGCGGTGGCGCGTGAGCCCCTGTGCGCTGACCTCGACCGCGGCTCCGTCGACGCGGCGTTCACGGGCACGGGCGAGGAACGCGTGGAGTTCCGTGGCCTCCGGCGTCGTCAACCGGCTGGCGACGACCTCGTCGGCGATGCGGCGCTCTGCGGTGGAGGTCATGGCGGTGGTCCACCCGAGGCGCTGCATGACCGCGTCGAGGACCGACACGGTCGACGTCTTGCCGTTGGTCCCGGTGACACCGAACAGCGGGAACCCGAGGTCGGCGGTGCCCGACACCACCCGGGCGACCGCACCGAGGACCGCGCGCGGGTCCGGGACGACGACGGTCGGCAGCCCCGCGAGCGCAGCGTCACGCGCCCCGGCGTCGTCCGTGAGGACCGCGACCGCTCCGGCGGCACGGGCCGCTTCGACGTGCCGGGAGCCGTGGCCACGACGACCCGGCACCGCGATGAAGAGCCAGCCGGGCAGGAGGTCCGCGGTGGCGACCGCGGCGCCCGTGACGACGGTCCGTGCGGCTGCCCCGGTCAGCGGTCCCGCGCCGGCCGCCGCGGCGACGTCGGCGAGCGCGACCGGCCGGGAGCGCTGGGGGTCGAAGGCGTGCGGCACGGTGTCCTCCTCGGCAGGAGCGATGGTCGTCGGGGTCGACGAGCATCGGTGCGACGGACGTCGTGGTGGCGGTGGCCAGGGTGCCGACCGCCCGGTCGCGTCGTCGGTGACGCAGCTGCGGCGACAGGCCGGGATCGGACCGGACCACCAGTGAACCCCAGCGAACCGAGCGCGACCACAGCTGCTCGTACCCCGACCTCTCGACCATCCCGCCGCGTCTAGGCTCTGGCGGGTGAGGGACGGGGTGGAACGGGCGCGGGTGCTGCTCGCCGGGGCAGCGGACCGACTCGGTGCGGCCGGTACCCGGGACGAGGCGCTCGGGGAGTACGTCGAGCCGAAGCCGGTGCTCGGGATCCGACGTGACCCGACGATCCGCTCGCTCGGCCGGGTCTGGCGTGTCGGGGCGCTGCTGCTCGGGTCCTCACCCGAGACGGCCGGGCGGGTGTGGTCGACCGGGTCCATCACCCGGGTCACCGAGGCCGGCCGCGCGCAGTTCGTGTCCGTGTCCGCCGAGGTCCGCCGCGCCTACCGGGCAGCCGCGGCGAAGGGGCACTTCGCCCCCGGCGACACCGTGAACCACGGCGCGACGCCGATCCCCCTCGACGACTCCCTGGTCGACGGCAACGGCACGCTGTTCGTCCGCGACGGCACCCCCCGGGTCCGCTGGTCGGCGACGGCGGGCACCGACGTGCCGCTGGCCGACTACCTCGACGACCGCGTCGCCCTGCTCGTCGACCCACCCCGCGGCGCGACCGACTAGCAAGCGACCCCGTACCGTCCCCGACGCCACCGGGACCGGGACCGCGACCGGGTCGTCGCCCAGGAGGCCGCCCGCCGGATGCCCTGACGACCGCCACCGGACGCCGGTAGGGTCGGCCACGTGGGATCGATCAACGACGCGTCCGCCGACCGCTACGAGCTCCGGGAGTTCCACCCGGGGACCGACGACCAGGGAGCTCCGGACAGCAGGACGAAGCCGTGGATGGACGCCATCGGCCTCGGCTTCCACGAGCCGACCGAGACCGACGAAGCGGCAGCCCGCATGGCGGCGCACATGATCGCCGACCAGGAGACCTTCCTCGGGGTGTACGTCCGACAGCCAGCGCCGGGGTCGGTCGACGAGACCTGGCCCGCCGGCACGTTCACGTGGTTCCGGAAGGCGCTCAGCTGGGGTGACGGGACCGCGATCGACACGCAGGCGGTGTCCGCGGTGACCGTCCGCCCGACCGAGCGTCGGCGCGGGATCCTCCGGCGGATGATGACGCACGCGCTCGAGCGCGGTGTCGCCGAGGGGTACGCGATGGCGTCCCTCACGGCGTCCGAGGGCACGATCTACCGCCGCTTCGGGTTCGGCTGCGCCATCCGCGAGCGTGCGGTCCGTGTCCGCCGCGCCCGCGCGCTCCCCTTCCTCGCCCCGACCACCGGCACGGTCGCGGTGGTCCCGCCGCAGTGGCTCGCGGACGGCGTCGGCCAGGAGGTCTTCGCCCGGTTCCACGCCCGCACACCGGGCTCGATGGTCCGCAACACCGGCACGTGGCCGATCGTGTTCGGGGAGATCGGCCGCGACGGCGAGAAGGCGAAGGACGTCCGCGCCGCCGTGCACCGCCCCGACGGCTCGGACGAGGTCGACGGCTACGTCACCTGGCGCGTCGTCGAGGGCAAGACCGGTGAGGACACCCGCGTCGAGGTCGTCGACCTCGTCTACGTGACCGACGAGGCCTACCTGTCGCTATGGGAGTTCCTGCTCTCGATCGACCTGAACGACGTGGTCGTCTACGACCGCTCGCGTCTGGACGACCCGATCGTCGCCGCCGTCGCCGACAACCGCGCGTTCGACGTCGACCACGAGGAGGACCACGTCTGGCTCCGCGTCCTGGACGTCGCCGCCGTGCTCGAGTCCCGCCCGTACGCGGTCGACGGATCGCTCACGCTCGCCGTCACGGATGCGCTCGGCCACGCGTCCGGCACGTACCGGCTCGACGTCCGAGAGGCCCGTGGCACCGTCACCCGGCTGGCCGACGACGCCGACGCGGCCGGCTCCGACATCGCGCTCGACGTCGCCGACCTCGGAGCGGTGCTCATCGGGTCGGTGTCACCGCAGACCCTGGCGGCCGCCGGGCTGCTGCACGCCGCCGACGAGGCCGCCCCGACCCTGCTGCGGTCGATGCTGACCCCGCCGCGCACGCCGCACGGGATCACGTACTTCTGAGGCCGGCCTGGTCCGTCGGGGCGCACGCCGGGGGACCAGGGGGGGTCGACCTCCAGACCGGCTCAGCGGTCGAAGAAGTCGCCGATCCCCGGCCACTGGAAGCCCTCGCCGAGGTTCCCGACCTGGTCGCCGAGCCCGCCGAGTGCCTGCTCGCCCTGTGCGGCGACACCCTCGACGCCACCGCCGAGGTCACCGAGCCCACCGCTCACGGTGTCACCCAGGCCGGACGCGACGCCCTCGAAGTCGACGCCGAGGTCAGCCGCCTGCGTGAGCACCGGTCCCGCTGCCGCGCTGAGGACCGCGCCGCCCGCGACCGCCACCGCGAGTCCGCCGACCGCGAGTGCTCCGCCACCGATCGCGGTGCCGGCGAGGACCTTCCGCATCGTCCCCGGACGGCTCGTCTCGCCCCGGGTCGCGGCCCTCGCCAAGCCGGCCGGGGACGCATCGGTCGACCGGTCGTGCTGCGGGACCTCGGCGTTGAGTCGCTGGAGCACCTGCTGTCGCTGCTCCGGGGTCAGGCGAGCGAACGCGTCGTGGTGCGCCTGCTCCAGACGCTCGGGGTCCGCGGTCTTCAGCAGGTAGTCGTACTTCGCGATCGCCACGCGGTCGGCATCGGTCGAGGGCGTGCGTGCGGGTCGCCCCTCGGTCGGCTGCCCGTACGACTGCTGTCCGGTCGGCTGCTGCGGCTGCCGCGCGGAGTCGTGCCCGCTCCGGTCGTCACCGGTCAACCTGTCCGCGGCCGTCCGGACCAGGCCGCGCCAGTCGGTGCCACCCGATCGACCGGGCTGCCGGTACTGCTGCATGCCGCCCGGCTGCTGCGCACCGCCCTGGTTCCCGGCCCCGGGCTGGCCGGAGCGCTTCTGGAGTTGCTTGTCGATGACCTTCGAGGCCATGCCGAGGATGCGGTTCAGGTTCGCCATACCTGACCTTTGCGTCCTCACATGTGCGCACGCGGCAGTGCTCCGGTGCGCTGCCGGTGCACTCCCCCGGCATCCCCTGTGAGCGGCGACGCTCCGGTCCACTGCGCCGCGCGCGTCAGCCGAGCACGCGGTCCAGGAACGGGTTGCGGAACCGGCCCTGCGGGTCGAGGTCCCGCGCGAGTGCCGCGAACGCCCCGAGCTGCGGGTAGACCTGGTGCAGCCGCTCCGGCGTCGCCGCGGTGACCTTCCCCCAGTGCGGACGGGGAGCGAAGGGCGCGAGGGCGTTCTCGATGAGGGGCAGCGCGACGGCCACGTCCTCGGTCTGCCGACGGAAGGTGAAGTGGAACGCGACCGAGTCCTGTCCCGAGCTCGGCGCGAGCCAGGCGTCGTCCGCCGCGATGCGTCGGATCTCGGAGACGAAGAGCACCGGTGCGATGGCCTCGCCGATCTCGCGCAGGGCCTGGATCGCGGGGACGGCGTCCGTGGCGGCGACCATGTACTCCGCCTGGATCTCCTCGCCGGCGGACGGCGTGAACGACGACCGGAAGTGCGGGAGCCGCTCGTGCCAGGGTCCGGGCACGCCGCCCTGTTCGGTGACGCCCGCGGTCTCGCTGCCCGGTACGGGGTGGATCGGTTCGGCGCCGGCGACGGCCCCGAGCGCGGCGAGGTCGATGACCGCGTCGTCCCGGTCCTCGCGCCGCTTCGTCCAGATCTGGCGGACGCCGTCGGCGGTGTACCCGGTGAACATGCTGACGCTGTACCCGGCCGACATGATCTGCTCGAACTGCGCGTCGACGACGTCCCACCCGAGGCCGGTGTGCACCGTCTGGGCGACGCGGTAGCTCGGTTCGACGGCGAGGTGCACCGCGACGACGACGCCGAGTGCGCCGAGCGCGACCCGGTGCGCGTCGAGCCGGGGGTCGTCCGCGGCGACGAGCTCGACCTCCCCGGAGGCCCGCACGATCTCGACCCCGACGACCGACTGCGCCAGCGAGGCGTTGCCGACACCCGAGCCGTGGGTGCCCGTCGCGACGGCACCGGCGACGGAGATGTGCGGCAGGGAGGCGAGGTTCGCGAGTGCCCAGCCACGGGCCTCCAGGGCGACGGCCACCTGGGCGTGCGTGAGGCCGGCGGCGACGCGCGCCACGCGCCGCTCGCCGTCCACGTCGAGTTCGGGCGGGAGGCCCGTGAGCGTCACCTGCACCGCGTCGGTGTCGGCGATGGTGTTGAACGAGTGCCGCGACCCGAGCGCCGTCAGGCGCGGGGTGGTGGCGACCAGCCGCTGGAGTTCGTCGAGGCTCGTCGGTTCCGCCAGGTGGCTCGCCGAGTAGGTGACGTTCCCCGCCCAGTTGGTGCGGGTGTGGGCTGCGGTGGTGGTGTCGTCGTCGATCACGTCGCTCATCGTAGGCCTCCCGACCGGCTCAGAAGCCCCGGTCGAGCCGGTGCCAGGTCTGCTGCGTGCGGACCTCGTCGCGGAAGCCGCGCAGCGTGGTGTGCTCGTCGATGACCAGGAACTCGGTGCCGATCATCGTCGCGAGGTCCTCGACCACCTGGATGCCGACGGCGGTCGTCATCACGGTGTGGTGCGCGGCGCCGGCGGTGAGCCAGGCCTCGGCGGACACCGGGAACGACGGCTGCGGCTCCCAGACGGCACGGCCGACGGGCAGGTTCGGCAGCGCCTCGGTGGGTTCGACGACCTCGACGACGTTCGCGGTGAGGCGGAAACCGTCGCGCGTGTCGGACAGCGCGGCGACCACGGCGGGGCCGGCGTCGGCGGTGAAGACCAGGCGTACCGGGTCGTCCTTGCCGCCGATGCCGAGCGGGTGGATCTCGAGCGTCGGGGTGGACGAGGTCAGCGTCGGCGAGACCTCGAGCATGTGGGCGCCGAGGATCTTCTCCGCGCCCGGGGTGAGGTCGTACGTGTAGTCCTCCATGAGCGACGCGCCACCGGGGAGCCCGGCGCCGGCGACGTTCATCGCGCGGACGAGGACGGCGGTCTTCCAGTCGCCCTCGGCACCGAACCCGTACCCCTCCGCCATGAGCCGCTGCACCGCGAGGCCGGGCAGCTGCTTGAGCGTGCCGAGGTCCTCGAAGTTCGTGGTGAACGCGGCGGAGCCGTTCTCGGCGAGCAGGGCGCGGAGGCCGAGCTCGATCGCGGCGCCGTCGCGGAGGGACTGGCGACGGGCGCCGCCGTCCTGCAGCTCGGCGACGAGGTCGTAGGCGCTGTCGTACTCCGCGACGAGCGCGTCGACGGCGGCGGTGTCGGCCGTCGCGGTCTCGACGGCCGCGACGAGGTCATTGACACCCCAGGTGTTGACCTGGACGCCGAGCTCGATCTCGGCCTCGGTCTTGTCGCCCTCGGTGACGGCGACGTAGCGCATGTTGTCGCCGAAGCGGGTGAGCTTGAGCTGGCGGATCGCGGCGGCACCGGCGGCGGCACGGGACCAGTCGGACACCCGCTGCTGCACCCGCGCGTCGGATACGTGACCGACGGCGGTGGCGTGCCGGACGCCCATGCGGGCCAGCGCGTACCCGAACTCGCGGTCGCCGTGCGCGGCCTGGTTGAGGTTCATGAAGTCGAAGTCGATGTCCGCCCACGGCAGCGCGACGTTCGCCTGCGTGTGCAGGTGCAGCAGCGGCTTCGTCAGCGCGTTGAGGCCGCCGATCCACATCTTCGCGGGGCTGAACGTGTGCATCCACGTCGTGACGCCGATGACCTTGTCGTCGGCGCTCGCCTCGATGAGGGCGCGGCGGATGCCGTCGGCGTCCTTGAGCACGGGCTTCCACACGAGCTTCACCGGCAGGGCACCGGCGAGCGTCTCGTGCACGGCCTTGCTCTGCTCCTCGACCTGGCGGAGGGTCTCCTCGCCGTACAGGCCCTGGGACCCGGTGAGGAACCACACCTCGTAGCCGTCGAGCGTGGCCTGGGGGTCGACGGGGGTGTCCTGCGTCATCGCATGGCTCCTTCGGGGTTCTGTCCGTAGACGTTCTGGTACCGGTCGAACAACCGGTCGATGTTGTCCTGCGCGATCGGGACGAGCTCGCCGCCCTGCTTCGCGATGTGCACGGTGCGGGCGACGTCCTCGCACATCACCGCGGCCTTGACGGCGTCCTTCGCGTCCTTGCCGATCGTGAACACGCCGTGGTTCTGCATGAGCACCGCACGGGAGCGGTGTCCGGACAGGGTCTCCACGATGCCGCGGCCGATGGTGTCGTCGCCGATGATCGCGAACGGGCCGACCGGGATCGGTCCGCCGAACTCGTCCGCCATCGCGGTGATGACGCAGGGGATCTCCTCGGCGCGGGCGGCCCAGGCGGTGGCGTACGTCGAGTGCGTGTGCACGACGCCGTTCACCTCGGGCATGTTGCGGTAGACGTAGGCGTGCGCGGCGGTGTCGCTCGACGGGCCGTGCTCGTTGCCCCACCCGTCGGCCGGCACACCGTCGAGGGTGCAGACGACCTGGTTCTCGGGCGCGAGGTCCTCGCTGACGACGCCGCTCGGCTTGATCACGAAGAGGTCGGTGCCGGGCACGCGCTCGGAGACGTTGCCGCCGGTCCAGATCACCAGGCCGTAGCGCACGAGTTCGCCGTGCAGGCGGGCCACGCGCTCGCGCGCGGCCGCCACGGCCGCTCGGGTGGTGTCGTCGGTCATCAGATCACGTCCTGTTCCTGCTGGGGGTCGGCGTCGGTGTCGGTCTGGAGGCCCGGCTCGCCCGCCTCCGTCGGTACGCCGCCGCGCGTGGTCGCGCCGGGCACCGTGGCCGCGATCGCCTGGATCGGCAGCGCGGCACGGAAGCGGTCGAGGTACGTGGCGAAGCCGTCGACGTCGCGGTCGTCGGGCTCGACGACGTCGGCAGCGGCGGACCCGAAGACCGTGGTGTCGAGGTACTCGGCGAGGGAGCTGTCGGCGGCGTGCTCGAGGTAGGCGGCCAGGACGGCGATGCCCCACGCCCCGCCCTCGCTCGCGGTGGCCTCGAGGGCGACCGGCACGCGGAGGGCCGCGGCGAGCTGGCGCTGCGGCAGCCCGGGCGTCCGGAAGAGCCCGCCGTGCGCGGTCATCCGGTCGACGGCGACGCCCTCGCCGTGCAGGACCTCCATGCCGATCGCGAGCGTCGCGAACGCGCCCATGAGCTCCGCGCGGACGAGGTTGCCGAGCGTGAAGCGGGCGTCGGGCGCGCGGAGGAGCAGCGGGCGACCGTCCTCGACACCCGTGACGGGCTCACCGGCCAGGTAGTTCACCGCGAGCAGTCCGCCGGCGTCGGTGTCGGCGTCCGCTGCCTCGTCGAGGAGCGTGCGGAACACGGTGTCGGCGTCGACGGGGCCACCGGCGGCCTCGGCGAAACGGCCGAAGACCCGGGCCCAGCTGCCGATCTCGCTCGCACCGTTGTTGCAGTGCACCATCGCGACGGCGTCACCCGCGGGGGTCGTGACGACGTCGAGCTCCTCGTGCGGAGTCGACAGCGGCCGCTCGAGGACGACCATCGCGAAGATGCTCGTGCCGACGCTGACGTTGCCGGTGCGCTGGGCGACGGCGTTCGTGGCGACCATGCCGGTGCCGGCGTCGCCCTCCGGCGGGCAGAGCGGAGCACCGGGCTGCAGCGTCCCGGTCGCGTCGAGCCACGCCGCGCCCTCGGGGGTGAGCGTGCCGGCGTCCTGGCCGGCGACGAGCACCTCGGGCAGCAGCGCCCGGAGGTCGGGGACACCGATGAGGTCCTGTGCGGCGCTGAGCATCGCGGCGTCGTAGTCCTGCGTCGCCGGGTCGATCGGGAACACCCCGGAGGCGTCGCCGACCCCGAGCACGTCCCGGCCCGTCAGGCGGCGGTGCACGTACCCGGCGAGGGTCGTGATGCCGTCGATGTGCGCGACGTGCTGCTCCTCGTCGAGGACGGCCTGGTACAGGTGCGCGACCGACCAGCGGAGCGGGATGTTGAACCCGAGCGCGTCGCTGAGCGCGGCGGCGGCGGGGCCCGTCGAGGTGTTGCGCCAGGTGCGGAAGGGGACGAGGAGGTCGCCCGCTGCGTCGAACGGCAGGTAGCCGTGCATCATGGCCGAGACGCCGACCGCGCGGAAGGCCGTCGGGACGGAGCCGTGCTGCTCCTGCACGTCCGCCACCAGCGCGCCGTACGCGGCACGGACACCGGTCTCGACGGCTGCCAGCGGGTAGGTCCAGCGTCCGTCGACGAACTCGTTCTCCCACTCGTGCGAACCGGAGGCGATGACCGTCAGGTCCTCCCCCACCAGACACGCCTTGATGCGGGTCGAACCGAGTTCGATGCCGAGGGTCGTGCGGCCGTCCGCGATCTCGCGGGTCCGGTCGTCGCTCATGGGGGCCTCCTGCTCTCGCCGTCGAGTGAGCGCTCACACTGTAGCGCGTGAGCGCTCACGCGGACAACTCGTCGGCCGTGTCGGCGGGGCGTCCTACCCGACCGGGAGGAACACGCGCATGGTCGACGGACCCCGGTTCCCCCACGACGCGTACGGCACCAGCCGGACGGGTTCCGCTGCCCCGTCGTCCACCGACGTCGCCCCGTACGGCAGCGCGCCGTCGGCGTGCACCGACCGCGGCCGGAGCCACACCCGGACGTCGTCCGGACCGTCGTCCTCCGGCACGGAGTCCGCGACGAGGACGACCTCCCCGACGTCCCGACCGAGGTCGGTCGACTCCAGGGCGTAGACGAGCGGGCCTCGTTCGACGGCGAGCGTGCCGCGGACCGCGTCGATCCGCGGGTCCGGGGCAGTGAGCCGTGCGGTCACCGGCACCCGGAGCACGACCCGATCCCCCGGGACGAACGCGCGCTCGACGGTCACGGTCTGCTCGCCGGCCACCTGACGGGAGCCGTCCGGCGTCTCGAGTGTGGCCTCGCCCGCCCACGAGGGCACGCGGAGCCGGAGCGCGACCGGGATGCCGGTCGCCCGGGTCGCCTCGACGACGACGGTGCCGTCGGTCGGCCACCCAGAGCGCACCCGAAAGCCGACCTGTGCGCCGCCGGGCAGGGTCAGCTCGATGTCGAGGTCACCGTACTGGTGCAGCTGCAGGCCGTCGTCGGTCATCGTCGCGAAGACCGACTCGACACTGGCCAGGGTCCGGGCGAGGTTCGTCGGGCAGCACGACACCGCGAACCACGGCGCGCGGAGGCTCGACAGGGCTCGGTCGCTGAGGTCACCCTCCGGGGGCACCGCGCCCTCGACGCGCTGGTGCATCGTGTTCGCGTAGAAGAACGCCCGACCGTCCGCGCGGGGTGCCACCATGACGGCGTTGTACAGCGTGCGCTCGATGAGGTCCGCGTACTTCGACTCCCCCGTCTCGAGCAGCAGACGCCACGACACCATGTTCGACGCGATCGCCGCGCAGGTCTCGCCGTACTCGCGGTCCGGTGGCAGCTCGAAGTCGGCCCCGAACGCCTCGTCCTGGTGGTGGGAGCCCATCGCACCGGTCAGGTAGGTGCGCGTGGCCACGGTGTTGGACCACTGCCGTTCGACTGCGGCGACGAGATCCGCGTCGCCGGTCTCGACCGCGACGTCGACCGCTCCCGCCGCCAGGTACACCGCCCGGACGGCGTGCCCGCGCCAGACGTCGGCCTCCCGCACCGGCACGTCGTCCTGGAAGTACTCCGGACCGAAGGCGATCGGCCCGAGCCGACCGTGTCCGCGTCGTTCGATGAAGAGCTGGGCCAGCCGGACGTACCGGTCGTCACCGGTCGCCCGACCGAGCTCGACGAGGGCCGGTTCGATCTCCGGGTGGCCGCACACCGCCTCCCGTCCGCCGTCCCCGAACACCACGACCAGGTGGTCGGCGACGCGGACCGCCACGTCGACCAGCCGCCCGCTGCCGGCCGTCCGGAGCCGGGCGACGGCCGCCTGGATGAGGTGGCCCATGCAGTAGAGCTCGTGGCCCCACTCCAGGTCCGACCACCGGGGCCGCTGCCACGGCCGTCCGAACGCGGTGTGCAGGTACCCGTCGTCGTCCTGGGCGGCGGCGACCCGGTCGACGAGCCGCTCGTACCGCACCTGGAGCTCCGCGTCCCCGGTGCGTCCGAGCTCCCAGGCCATGGCCTCGAGGAGCTTGTACACCTCGGAGTCGACGAAGTCGATGCCCGCGTGCTCGAACGGCGCACCGGTGGCCGCACCGTCGAAGTTGCCGGCCCAGCCGATCCGCTCGATCCAGTCCTCGCAGTGCCGGAGCACGGCGCTCCCGTTCCGCTCCTGCCACGCTCCCCAGTACCCGGCACCCAGGCGGAGGGCACCGTGCGGCAGGGGGCGCAGGACCGAGGTGGAGGGCGAGACAGGGCCGGTTGCGGGAGACGTCGTCGTCATGGCCCGAGGCTACGCCGAGCGCCGCACCACCAGCTCCGGCTGCAGCAGCGCCTCGTCGTGCTGGCCGCCCTCGAGCAGCGCCCGGGCCGAGGCGAGCACGCGCTCGCCCATCGCCTGGAAGTCCTGGCGCACGGTGGTCAGCGGCGGGGTGAAGTGTGCCGCCTCCGGGATGTCGTCGAAGCCCACGACGGCGATGTCGTCGGGGACCCGCAGCCCCTCCTCGGCGAAGGCGTGCAGGACACCGAGCGCCATCTGGTCGTTCCCCGCGAAGACCGCGTCGACCGCCGTCACGTCCAGGGACCGCCCGGCCGCGAACCCGCTCGCCGGGGTCCAGTCGCCGTCGAGCACGACCGGGGTCAGACCGCGGGAGCGCATGGTCCGCTCGTAGGTGGCACGGCGCACCTCGCCCTCCTGCGAGACGCCGGGTCCGGCGATGTGCACGATGCGTCGGTGCCCCCGGTCGAACAGGTGCTGCAGCGCCATGGTCGTGCCGGCGGCCTGGTCGATGGCGACGGCCGAGACGGTGGCGCCACCGCTGCCGGGCACGACCAGGTCGGTCGGCACGGCGTCCCGCTGCACGGCGTTCGCGACGACGACGGGCACCGTCACGGCCATGGTCAACGAGCCGAGGGCGTCGAGCACGCGGTTGTCCGCGGCGACGAGCACCACGGCGGCGACGTCCTGGGCGAGCAGGGTCGTGAGCGCCTCGGACAGGTCGACCGGCCGGGGGTCGTCGGGCAGCGTCGAGAGGAGCACGTGGTACCCGGCGGTGCGCGCGGCCCGCTCGAACCCGATCGCGGTGCTCGACGGTCCGTACAGCGCGTCCCCCGCGCTCACCAGGCCGAGTGCACGACTCCGGCCACCGGCCAGGGCCCGGGCAGCGGCGCGCGGACGGTAGCCGAGCTCCCCGATCGCGGTGGTCACACGCGACCGGAAGCCGTCACGGACCGTCGGGTCCCCGTTGATCACGCGGCTCACGGTCTGGTGCGAGACGCCCGCGCGCTCGGCGACGTCGAAGATCGTCGGGGCCTTGCGGGGCCTGCCGTTCGGCGTCGTCGTCGTGGTCACCCGGTCACCGTACCGCGGCGCCCGTCCGGGGCGGCGACATACCGATCCGGTCACGACGAGTTGACACCGTGTAACAGAACCAACATGATGTGAGCGCTCACTTGGAGCATCACATCCCCAGCGGGACACAGCAGCCCCGCACCCGAGCGCGTCGACGTCGACGCGAGAGGAACAGAGGTACTTCGATGAAGAAGCGCAGGATCGTCGCGAGCGTCACCGCTCTCGGTCTCGCCCTCTCCCTGGCCGCCTGCTCTGCCGGCGGCCGCGGTGCCACCAGCTCTGACGGCGGTGACGAGGGCAACGGCAACAAGGGCGCCCTCGTCGGCGTCGCGATGCCGACCAAGGTCTCCGAGCGTTGGATCAAGGACGGCGACGCCGTCAAGAGCAGCCTCGAGAAGGCCGGCTACAAGGTCGACCTCGAGTACGCGGACAACAAGATCCCGCAGCAGGTCCAGCAGGTCAGCAACATGATCACCAAGGGCGCGAAGGTCCTCATCGTCGCGTCCATCGACGGTGGCTCGCTGTCCGACCAGCTCGACGCAGCGGCCGACGCCGGCATCAAGGTCATCTCCTACGACCGCCTGCTCACCGGCAACAAGAACGTCGACTACTACGTCTCGTTCGACAACTACAAGGTCGGCGTCGACCAGGCGACCTCGCTCCTGACCGGCCTCGGGCTCCTCGACGCCGACGGCAAGAAGACCGACGAGAAGGGTCCCTTCAACATCGAGGTCTTCGCCGGCTCGCCCGACGACAACAACGCCACGTTCTTCTTCAACGGCGCCATGGACACCCTCAAGCCGTACCTCGAGGACGGCACGCTGAAGATCGGCTCCGGCCAGGACGGCTTCACGCAGGCCGCCACGCAGCAGTGGGACCCGGCGCTCGCCAAGTCCCGCATGCAGAACCTCGTCGCGAAGTCGTACTCGGGCGGCACCAATCTCGACGGCGTGCTCTCCCCGTACGACGGCATCTCGATCGGCATCATCTCGGCGCTCCAGGGTGCCGGCTACGGTTCGGGCGACCGCCCGCTCCCGGTGATCACCGGCCAGGACGCTGAGGCCGCCTCGGTCAAGTCGATCATGAACGACCAGCAGTACTCGACCATCTACAAGGACACGCGCCAGCTCGCCGAGAAGTCCGCGTCGATGGCCCAGGACCTGCTGTCGGGCAAGAAGCCCGAGGTCAACGACACCAAGACCTACGACAACAAGGTCAAGGTCGTCCCGACGTTCCTGTTCCAGCCGACGGTCGTCACCAAGGAGAACTACGAGAAGGTCCTCGTCGACTCCGGGTACTACACGGACGCCGACCTCAAGTAGGTCGCAACTCCTCTCCGGACGGGAGGCCCGGTGCCGGGCTGGCACCGGGCCTCCCGCCCGTCCCCACCCACTCGCGCGCCGTGCCGGCGCCCAACGGAAGGCGGTCCCGTGGCGGACACCATCCTCGAGATGCGCGACATCACCAAGACGTTCCCCGGCGTCAAGGCCCTGCAGAACGTCTCGCTCCAGGTCGAACGGGGCCAGGTCCACGCGATCTGCGGTGAGAACGGCGCGGGCAAGTCCACGCTCATGAAGGTCCTGTCCGGCGTCTACCCGGCCGGCAGCTTCGACGGCGAGATCCTGCTCGACGGGAAGCCCGTCTCCTTCTCGACCATCAACGACTCCGAGGACGCCGGCGTCGTCATCATCCACCAGGAGCTCGCATTGAGCCCCTACCTGTCGATCGCCGAGAACATCTTCCTCGGCAACGAGCGCGCCAAGGGCGGCTTCATCGACTGGAACAAGACGAACCTCGAGGCCGCGGCGCTCCTGAAGCGCGTCGGCCTCAAGGACAACCCGATCACCAAGATCACGGACATCGGCGTCGGCAAGCAGCAGCTCGTCGAGATCGCGAAGGCACTGTCGAAGGAGGTCAAGCTCCTCATCCTCGACGAGCCGACCGCCGCGCTGAACGACGACGACTCCGCGCACCTGCTCGAGCTCATCCGTTCGCTGCAGGCCGAGGGCATGACGGCGATCATCATCAGCCACAAGCTCAACGAGATCAAGGCGATCGCGGACAAGGTCACGATCATCCGTGACGGCCAGACCATCGAGACCCTCGACATGCACGCCGGCGAGGTCTCCGAGGACCGCATCATCCGCGGCATGGTCGGACGCGACCTCTCCACCCGCTACCCGGAGCACGAGTCGAAGATCGGCGAAGAGCTCCTGCGCATCGAGGACTGGACCGTCCACCACCCCCTCGACGCCTCCCGCGAGATCATCCACCAGGCGAACCTCACCGTCCGCGCCGGCGAGATCGTCGGGATCGCCGGGCTGATGGGCGCCGGCCGCACCGAGCTGGCGATGAGCGTCTTCGGGCACTCGTACGGCACCGGGATCAGCGGCACCGTCTACAAGCGCGGCACCCCGATCAAGACGAACACGGTCACCGCCGCGATCGACAACGGCCTGGCCTACGCGACCGAGGACCGGAAGCGCTACGGCCTCAACCTGATCGACGACATCAAGCGGAACGTCTCCGGCTCGGCACTCGGCAAGCTCGCCAGGTGGGGCTTCGTGAACGGCTCCGAGGAGACGACCGTCGCGCGCCAGTTCCTCAAGAACATGAACATCAAGGCGCCGACCGTGAACGCGGTGACCGGCAAGCTCTCCGGCGGGAACCAGCAGAAGGTCGTCCTGTCGAAGTGGATGTACTCCGACCCGGACGTGCTCATCCTCGACGAGCCGACCCGCGGCATCGACGTCGGCGCGAAGTACGAGATCTACACGATCATCAACGCGCTCGCGGACCAGGGGAAGGGGATCATCGTCATCTCCTCCGAACTCCCCGAACTGCTCGGCATCTGCGACCGCATCTACACGCTCTCCGAGGGCACCATCACCGCCGACGTCCCGCGCTCCGAGGCGTCGCCGGAAGTCCTCATGCAGTACATGACCCAGGAACGGGAGACCCCAGTCAATGAACGCGCTTAAGTCCGCCGCCAGCTACCTCACCGGGCAGCTCCGACAGATCGGCCTGTTCATCGCGCTGATCGTCATCGTCATCTTCTTCCAGGTGACGACGAACGGCATCACGCTGGCCCCGATCAACGTCTCGAACCTGATCGTCCAGAACAGCTACATCCTGATCCTCGCGATCGGCATGGTGATGGTGATCATCGCCGGCCACATCGACCTCTCCGTCGGTTCGGTCGTCGCGTTCACCGGTGCCATGGCCGGCGTCATGATCACGCAGTGGGGCATCCCCTGGCCGGTCGCCGTCGTCCTCTGCCTGGTCCTCGGCGCCCTGGTCGGCGCGTGGCAGGGCTTCTGGATCGCCTACTTCGGGATCCCGGCGTTCATCGTGACCCTGGCGGGCATGCTCGCCTTCCGCGGTGCCGCGCAGATCGCCCTGCAGAACCAGCAGATCTCGCCCTTCCCGGACGGCTTCCGCTCGCTCGGCTCCGGCTTCCTGCCGTCCTTCGGCACCTCGGGCTACGAGCCGCTCACGATGATCCTCGGCCTCGCCGCCGCCGCGATCCTCGTCATCACCGGCTTCCGCGGTCGTGCGACCCGTCGCAAGTACCAGCTCGAGGACGAGCCGTTCGCATGGTTCATCACCAAGATGGCGTTCACCGTCGCACTGGTCATCTTCATCGCGCTGCTGCTCGCCAGCTACAACGGCACCCCGATCGTCCTCGTGATCCTCGGCGTCCTGGTCATCGCGTACTCGATGGTCATGCGCAGCGCGGTCTTCGGTCGTCACATCTACGCGATCGGCGGCAACCCGCTGGCCGCACAGCTGTCGGGTGTCAAGACGAAGCGCGTCACGTTCCTGCTGTTCGTGAACATGGGTGTCATCTCGGCCCTCGCCGGCGTCGTCTTCACCGGCCAGCTCAACCTCGCCTCGCCGAGCGCGGGCAACGGCTTCGAGCTCGACGCCATCGCGGCCGTGTTCATCGGTGGCGCTGCCGTCACCGGTGGCATCGGTACGGTCCCGGGCGCGATCGTCGGTGGTCTCATCATCGGTCTGCTCAACAACGGCATGTCGATCCTCGGTGTCGGTTCCGAGTTCCAGCAGCTCATCAAGGGCCTGGTGCTCCTCGCCGCCGTCGCGTTCGACGTCTTCAACAAGCGCCGCGCGGCCTCCGCTCGGAAGTAGCACCCGCGGTTCCTCCCCAAAGCGACAGATCTCCGTGGAAGTTCCACGGAGATCTGTCGCTTTCGCGTTGCCGTCCCGGCGGCAGGTCAGGCGGTCAGGACCGCCCAGGCGCCGGCCGGGAGGCGCAGCCCGCCCTCCGACAGGTCGGCGCGGCCCGCCTCGACGCGCGTCGCGTCGGCCGCGGGCAGCACCACCGGCTCGGGCGAGAGGTTCAGGGCGGTGACCACGGCCTCCCGGTCGGTCGCGGTCCGGAGGACCAGCGTCTCGTTCGTCAGGTGCACCACGTCCGTGTGCGCGCGGTGCAGCCACGGGTGCCGACGCCGGAGGGCGACGAGCGCCTGGTGCGCGTGCACCAGCTCGGCAGCGGTCCCGCTCGGTCCCGGCGGAGTCGCCGGGAAGGCGGGGCGGACGGCGTCGTCGCCGCCCTCGCGCTGCTCCTTGACGCCGGTCCAGCCGAACTCGTCGCCCGCGTACACCGACGGCGTGCCGGCGACGGTGAAGAGCACCGCGACGGCGTGACCGACGAACCCCTCCCCCACCGCGCTCGCGATCCGGGTGACGTCGTGGTTGCCGACGAACGTGCTCGGGGCGGAGGTCGCGAGCAACTCGTCGTGCCGCTCGATCGCGTGCGCCAGTTCGAAGCAGTTCCGGTCCGCGATGCCGTGCCAGATGCCCTGCCACAGCTCGTACTGGGTGGTCGAGTCCATCGTCGACTCCCGGACGATCGCCGCGGTGTCGCCGTGGATGACCTCGCCCGAGAACCAGGCGTCCGGGAACCGCTCGCGCACGCGCGCCAGCACCCGGGCCCAGAACGCCGGCGGCACCGCGTAGGCCGCGTCGAGCCGCCAGCCGTCGATGCCACGCTCCAGCCAGTGCGTCATGACCGCGACGACGAGGTCCTCGGTCTGCTGCGACGCGTGGTCGAGTGCGACGAGGATGTCGTGCCCCTCGAACGACCCGACCGGTACCGGCTGCCCCGGCTGCCAGCCCGACCAGTCGACGGCGAACAGGCCCGCGGTGTCGGCGTCCGGTCCCGCCGTCTCGAGCTGGCGGAACGCCGGGTGCTCACGGCCGACGTGGTTGAAGACGCCGTCGAGCAGCACACGGACCCCCCGCTCGCGCGCAGCGGCCACCAGGCGGTCGAAGTCCGCGTCGTCGCCGAGTCGGGGGTCGATCCGGAAGTGGTCGACCGTGTCGTAGCCGTGCGACGAACTCGCGAAGACCGGCCCGAGCAGCAGTCCGTTCAAGCCGAGGTCCACCACGTGGTCGAGCCAGCCCTCCAGGTGCCCGAGCCGGTGCTCCACGGGACGTGCGTCGACCGTGGTGCCGGGCCGGACCTCCGCACCGACGAAGCCGAGCGGGTAGACGTGCCACCACATGACGTGCTCGACCCAGGCGGGCTCGCTCGGCCGCGTCGCGGCGGCGGGGTTCGGCTCGGCTGCTGTGTCCATCCATGCATGCTGCCAGGCGGCCCTGGCCAGGACCGGGGTACCGCCAGCCTGGAAGCGCGTCGGTGGCCGGGACGATCATGGGCGCATGGGACGAGCCATCCGGACCGAGGACGACGCACGCCGACTCGAGGCCGCGCACGCGGAACGGACGTGTGCGTCCTGCGGTCGGCGCATGCCCGACAGCGCCGGCCCGGACACCAAGTGGTGCTCCGACGCGTGCCGACGCCACGGGCTCGACGACACCGACCGGACCCTCGAGCACACGATCGACGCGCTGCTCGACGCCCGCGCGCTGACCTCGAGCATCTGCCCGTCGGATGCCGCCCGCGCCGTCGGCGGTGAGGACTGGCGCGACCTCATGGAACCCGCGCGTCGCGCCGCCCGGCGGATGGTCGCACGTGGCGAGGTCGAGATCACCCAGGGCGGGAACGTCGTCGACCCGTCGACCGCGAAGGGCCCGATCCGGATCCGCCGTCCGCGCTGAGGCCGTGGTGCCGCCGGTGGCGAAGGGTCGAGCACGCCGCCGCCGAGTCTGTCCTTCCGCTCAGCGAGAGGTAGGGTTCCCACGGCGGGAGCGTCGTGAACGAGATCGAGATCACTGCCGATCCGAGCTCGATCGTTGCCTGCGTCTCCGACTCCTCGGCGTGCAACCACCTCCAGCCTGCGGACTGCGTACGTGAGTACCACTCCCGATCCGGCTGGCTGCTGTCGAGGGCGAGGGGCGAGGGGCGAGGGCGCGACGCTGCGCCCGCCAGTGACCGACACTCCCCCCGACGGATCAGGACCAATGACACATCCTCGAACACAGACCGACGTGGCGACACGCAAGGGCCTTACCGCCTTCCTCGCTGCACCACCCCCGGCAGCCCGACTCGACGCGGCGACGGTCGCCCGGCGCTACCCGCGCCTGCGACTGCAGGTCTTCATCGGCATCTTCATCGGCTACGCCGCCTACTACCTCATCCGCAACAACGTGCCGCTCGTCGCGACGATCCTGCGCGACGAGAACGGGTTCAGCACCGTCGGCCTCGGTGTCATCACGAACGGCGTGCTGCTCGCGTACGGCGTCAGCAAGTTCCTCAGCGCGATCGTCAGCGACCGCAGCAGTGCGCGCTGGTTCCTGCCGATCGGGCTCGTGCTGTCCGCGATCGCGAACCTGTTCATCGCCTTCGTCCCGGCGGTCGGCGCGTCCGTCGCGATCTTCGCCGTCGTGATGATCTTCAACGGGTTCTTCCAGGGCATGGGGTGGCCGCCCAGCGGGCGTACCCTCGTGCACTGGTTCTCGACGTCGGAGCGCGGAAGCAAGACGGCGATCTGGAACGTCGCGCACAACGTCGGCGGCGCCGGGGCCGGCGGCCTCGCGGGTCTCGGCCTCGCGTGGTTCGGCGGATGGCAGAGCGTCTTCTGGTTCCCCGCCATCGTCTGCCTCGTGATCGCCGTGGTGGCCTTCGTGCTGCTCCGGGACACACCGGAGTCCGAGGGCCTGCCGCCCATCGAGGAGTACCGGAACGACCCGGCACCGGTCGAGACCGATGCCGCTGACGACGGCGCGTCCACCTGGACGACCCTGCGCCGCTACGTCCTCACGAACGGCACGATGGTGAAGCTCGCCCTCGCCAACGTGTTCGTCTACACCCTCCGCTACGGCGTGCTCGTGTGGGCGCCGGTCTACCTGGCCGAGGTCCGTGGTGCCAGCCTCGGTGAAGGCATCGCCGGGTTCTCACTGTTCGAACTCGCCGGCATCCCAGGCACGCTGCTCTGCGGCTACATCAGCGACAAGGTGTTCCGCGGGCGACGGTCGCCGACCGGCATCCTGTTCATGGCCGCCGTCGGTGTCGCACTCGCGGTGTACTGGCTGTCCCCGGTGGAGGGCCCGCTCGGGGTCTCGCTCGCGATGCTCGTCCTCATCGGCGGCCTCATCTACGGGCCGGTCATGCTCATCGGGCTGCAGGCGCTCGACCTCAGCCCGCGCTCCGTCGCCGGCACCGCCGCCGGGTTCACCGGCCTGTTCGGCTACGTCCTGGGCGCCACCCTGGCGTCGACCGGTGTGGGCCTCTCGGTCCACGCGTTCGGGTGGGACGTGACGTTCGCGTTGATCCTCGGCTGCGTCGTGGTCGCGATCGTCCTGCTCTTCTTCGTCGGCAAGGACGAACGCGCGCTCGCTGCACGCAAGCTCGAGCGGGAGCAGCAGCGCAGCGCCGGACGATGAGGAAGTCAGCTCAGTTCTCGGCCGCCACCCGCCGAGAGCTGAGCTCTTCTTCGCCGCGACGGCAGGGGGCGATGTCGAGCATCGGACCGCAAGCCCCCTCCCGCCGACGTCGGTCTGCGCGAGGACACGGAGGGCGTCGGCCAGGGTCGGCCCGACGAGCGTGGCGAGCGTGGCGAGCGTGGCGAGCGTGGCGAGCGGATCGGTGAGCTGCATCGGTCTCGTGTGCGGGTCAGGGACGCCGACGGGCGAGCAGTGTCCCCACGGCGACGAGCGCGAGGCAGGCGATGATCGGGACGCGCTGGTCGCCCTTGACGTCGCGGTACTGCACTCCGGGATCGGCCAGCGCCGTGCCGGGGAAGGCGAGGCTCGTCACCTGTGTCACCCAGTAGGTCGAGGCGATGCTGCTCGCGAGACCGACGTCACGCACCGCGGGACGCAGGCGCCACACGGTGAGGCCGGCCAACGCCACCGCGAGTGACATCGTCTGCGCGTTGTGGAACTTGGCGTGCGGTGGCCAGGCCGGGTTCTTCACGTGGGTCTCGTTGTAGTCGAAGACGAAGGCGCCCACGGGGGCGGCGACCGCAGCGACGCCGATGCAGATCCGCCCGGCCAGTTCGCGCGCAGAGAGTGTCATGACGCCAGCCTGCCCGGGACCGGATCAGAAGGCGTAGCGGATGCGGCAGGCGGGCAGGTTCTCGTCGACGAGCTGGCGGAAGCGCTCGATGTGCCGCGCCTTCATCGCCGCGCGGTACCGGATGTTCACGGCACCGTTCTGGGACAGCTTCTGCTCCTGCAGGTCCGGACGCCAGAGCAGGTCCTCCGCCTTCGGGTGCCAGCCGAGGTTCACCTCGTGCAGCTGCTCGTTGTGGGTGAGGAAGATCACCTCGGCCGCGAGCTGCGCCTTCGCAGCCGGGGAGAGCACGTCATCGACCTCCCGCAGCAGTGCGGCCCAGTCGGTCTCCCACGTCGGCGTCAGGATGACGGGCGAGAAGTTCAGGTGGACCTCGTACCCGGCCTCGACGAAGTCGTTCACGGCGCCCAGTCGTTCCGCGATCGGTGACGTCCGGATGTCGGTCACCTTCGCCGTCTCGTGTGGCATGAGCGAGAAGCGGATGCGGGTGCGCCCCATCGGGTCCCAGTCGAGCAGGTCGCGGTTGACGTACTTCGTCGCGAACGAGGCCTTCGCCGTCGGTGTCATCCGGAACAGGTCGCAGAGGTCGCGGACGTTGTCACTGAGCATGGCGTCCACCGAACAGTCGCTGTTCTCGCCGATGTCGTACACCCACGCGTCGGGGTCGCACTGGTTCGGCTCGGTCTTCTGCCCCTGCTTCTGGATGTTGCGAGCGAGGTGCTTGGTGATCTGCTCGATGTTGGCGAAGACGGTGACCGGGTTGCTGTAGCCCTTGCGACGCGGCACGTAGCAGTACGCGCACGCCATCGCGCACCCGTTCGCGGTCGACGGGGCGATGAAGTCCGCCGAGCGGCCGTTCGGCCTCGTGACGAGGGACTTCTTCACGCCGAGGACGAGCGCCTCGGTCTTGATCCGCACCCAGCGGGAGACGTTCCGCTCGTCGCCGTGCACCTCGGGGATCTGCCAGTGCGACGCGACGGGCACGATCTCGGCGTCCGGCCACTGCCCGACGATCTCCTGCCCGCGTGGCAGTTCGAGGGCGGCGTCCTCGGCGTAGATGCGCTTGACGTCGAGCAGGGGGCGCATGCGGGACTCGGTCATCACCCACCGTTCTACCGGTCACCACCGACACCTCTGGAGGTGCCTCGTGCAGACTCGACGGCATGACCGCCGGCGTGGAGGACGACCACTACTTCGTCGTGGACGGACGGCGCTGGCGACGGACCGACCCGGCCCTCCCCGAGGACGTCGCCGCACGCCTCCGGTCCCACCTCGGCCGTGGTCGCAACGCCGTGAAGCAGGCGAGACGGGCCGGCGACGAGGACGCGGTCGCAGCTGCCCGTCACCGCAACGGGCTCGCGAAGCACGGCCTCGGGGAACGCGGCCCGGAGTGGTGGACCCGACCGGAGTCCGAGCGCCTGGCCCAGGCCGAGCAGGCTCTCGCGGACCTCGACGGTCTCGACGAGCGGTAGCCTCTGTCGCGCCGAGGTCGCACGAACCGCCGCTCCGAGCCAGCTGATCCGGCAGGTCGTGCGACTCCGGCGGACGACCGACGGCACGTTGCGCGATCCGGGCGGCGGACCCGGCTCCGCCTCCGATGCTGCCGTCAGCCGAACGGCGGACGACACGTCCCGTTTCCCCACCTTCCGGATGAGGTGCGAGAGATCCTCGCAGCCGTAAGCTCATCGCGGCGAGGACGCCGAGAACGAGGGGGAACCATGAACGAGATCGTCACGCACACGGGCGCGCTGGTGGGGCTGCGCACCGGGACGACCACCACCGAGGGGCCGACGGGGACGCGGGTCGGCGTCCTGCTGGAGCTGTGCTCCGAGGACAACGCGGGCGTCCGCCGCCCGTGGGAGCTGCTGGTCACACCGGCCCAGGCGGCCGCGCTCGTCGAGGCCGAGCGGACCGAGTCCGGCGTGCTCGTCCGGTTCGCCGGCGAACGGCTGGGTGAGCGCGGTGGGGTGCCGCTCGTGCGCGTCGGCCGGATCGCGGTGCTCGTGCCCGAACCGACCTGCTGACCGCACGACCACGATCGAACGGCCCCGGACATCCGCCGGGGCCGTTCGTCGTCGCGGGACCCGTTCGGTCAGGCCTCGGTGTGCCCGAGCTCCGGCTCGACGCACATGCAGACCGTGCGCGATGCCGCGGCGTGCACCTCGAGGACGACGACCTCGTTCCGCCCGGCCCGGAGCACCGGACCGGGGACGGCGAGGGTGCCCTGGGGTCCGCGCGACCAGTAGCGGCCGAGGCAGAACCCGTTCACCCACGCCACCCCCTTCCGGAAGCCGTCCAGGGCGAGGTACCGGTCGAGCGTGGCCCCGCTCGCGGGGAGGTCGAACGTGCCGGAGGCGAACGCCGGCCCGGCGAGGGTCTCCCCCGCGGACGCCGGTGCTCCGCGGAGCACTGCGACGGCTGCGTCCGGCAGCGGGTCGAGTGCGAGCGGCGACACGGTCCAGTGCGTGAGGACGTCGTCGTCGACGCGCACCGCGCCGACGAGGCCCTTCGGCTCGCCGATACGGGGACCGTAGTCGACCCTCCCCTGGTCCTCCACGAGCAGTTCCAGGAGGCCCGTGGCCGGCGGAAGGGCGATGGCACGGTCGTGGTGCTCGCGCTCGAGGACGCCGATCGGACGTCCGGCGAGGCTGACGAGCACACGGTCGCGGACCTCCTCCGCGACCGTGAGGACGCCGCCCTCGGGCAGGTCGACCTCGTTCCGGTACAGGACGAACCCGGAGGCGGCGCCGAGCTCGTCGAAGGTCGGCGGCGTCTCGTGCGTGGTCCAGGACGTGATCGTCGGCAGGAGGCCTGCGAGCGGTACGACGCGGTCGAGGCGGACGGCAACGTCTCCGGCGGGGGCGGGTCGGGCCTCCCGTCCGTCGTCGTGCGTCGCGAGCCGACCGGACCCGCCGGGCTGCATCGTCGGCGGCAGCTCCGGCACGGGCGCGTAGCGCGCGATGACCTGACGGAAGGCGTGGAACTTGTCGGTCGGACGGCCGGCCTCGTCGAGCGGGGCGTCGTAGTCGTAGGACGTGGCGATGGGCCGGTACACGCCCTTGTCGTTCGCGCCGTTGGTGAAGCCGAAGTTGGTCCCGCCGTGGAACATGTAGATGTTCACGGAGCCACCCGCGGCGAGCAGGACGTCGAGGTCCTCGGCGCTGGCTGCCGCCGGCGTGGTGTGGTGGTGCTCACCCCAGCTGTCGAACCACCCGTCCCAGAACTCGGAACACATCAGCGGACCGGTGGGCTGCGCCTGACGGAGGCGGGCGAGCCGCTCGGCGGACCGGGAGCCGAACGACCCGGTCTTGTGGAGGGACGGGAGCGACCCGTCCTCGAGCATGGCGTCCATCGGCTGGTCGACGCTCGTGAACGGCACGGTGAGCCCGATGTCCCGGTGCATGCGCTCGAGCTTCTGCAGGTACACGGGATCGGATCCGTACGCGCCGTACTCGTTCTCGACCTGCACGAGCACGATCGGTCCGCCGGCGTCGATCTGTCGTGGCACGAGGATCGGCGCGAGGGCGTCGAGGTACCGCCCGACGGCGGCCAGGAACTGCGGCTCGTCGCGGCGGATCCCGACGGTGCCGTCGGTGAACAGCCAGAACGGCAGCCCACCGTTCGTCCACTCGGCGCAGATGTACGGTCCGGGGCGGACGACGGCGTGCATGCCCTCGGCCGCGACGAGGTCGAGGAAACGGCCGAGGTCGAGACCGCCGGTGAAGTCGAAGGTGCCCCGCGTCGCCTCGTGCGCGTTCCACGCGACGTAGGTCTCGACGGTGTTGAGGCCCATGAGCTTGGCCTTGCGGATCCGGTCCGCCCACAGGTCGGGGTGGACGCGGAAGTAGTGGATCGCGCCGGAGAGCACGCGGTGCGGCTGCCCGTCGAGCAGGAAGTCGGTGTCGCCGATGGCGAAGCGCATCTCGCGCCTTTCTGGGTGGGGGCGGCAGGGGGACGCGGCCGTGCGGGATGCCCGCACGGCCGCGTCGGTGGGGTGCTGCTACTTGGTGGAGACCGTGAAGCCCTGGTCCTTGCCGTACTTCACGAGCGCGTCCTGCCAGGCCTCGAGACCCGACTCGAGCGACGTGCCCTTCTCGTACGACTGCCCGACGGTGTCGGCGTAGACGCTGTTCGCGTACACCTGGTACGGCAGGTAGGCGAAGTCGTTGTCCGAGGACTTCGACGCGTCGACGAGCACCTTGTTGATCTGCTGGCCGCCGAAGTACTCCGGCTTCTCCTCCAGGAACGCCGACGACTCGAGGTCTGCGGTGGTCGACGGGAACCCGCCGGACTCCATGAAGATCCCCGTGGACTCCTTCGAGGAGTTCAGCCACTTGAGGAAGCCGGCAGCGAGAGCCGGGTTCTCGGACTGCTCCATGACGACCTGGGCGCTGCCGCCGTTGTTCGCGGTCTGCGCGGGGCCACCGTCGTAGGTCGGCATCGGTGCCACGCGCCAGTCACCCTTCGCGTCGGCGACGCTGGCCTCGAGGTTGCCGGGCATCCAGGCGCCGGTGATCATCGTGGCGATCTGGCCGTTGCCGAGCTGCTTGTACCAGTCGTCGGTCCAGCCGACGGTCTTCGCGACGAGACCCTGCTCGACGAGCTGGTCCCAGGTCTCGGTCCACTTCTTCGTGCCCTCGTCCTGCAGGTTGATCGTGACCTTGTCACCGTCGGTGGTGAACGGGGTGCCGCCGGCCTGGGCGATCATGCTCGTGGTGAAGCCCGCGTCGCCGGAGTCCGCGGCCAGGTACTTCTCGGGGTCGGCCTCGTGCAGCTTCTTCGCCGCCGCGACGTACTCGTCCCACGTCTTCGGCACCTCGATGCCGTACTCGTCGAACACCTTCTTGTTGTAGAACATGGCCATGGGGCCGGAGTCCTGGGGCAGGCCGTAGACCTTGCCGTCCATCGACACCGAGTTCCAGGTGCTCGCGGCGAACTTGTCCTTCAGGTCGCCGAACCCGTACGAGCTCAGGTCGAGGAGCGACTCGGACAGGGCGAACTGCGGCAGTGCGTAGTACTCGACCTGGGCGACGTCGGGGGCGCCCGAGCCGGCCTTCACGGTGTTCTGCAGCTTCGTGTACTGGTCGGCACCGGTACCGGCGTTGACGAGCTTGACCTTCACCTTCGGGTAGGCCTTCTCGAACGCGGCAACCTGGTCCTTCGCGGACGGCGTCCACGACCAGTAGGTCAGCGTGCCGCCCTCGTCGAGTGCCGTCGCGATGTCGTCGGACGAGCCGCCGGAGCCGGAGCCGCCGGACGAGCAGGCCGCGAGGGCCATGGCGGCGGTGACGCCGATGGCGAGGGCGCTGAGCCCGCGCCGGAGACGCTTCTGCATGGTGGTGCCTTTCACTTCGTTGTGGAGAACTGCTGCGGAATGCGGGGGTGGTGCGGGGTGCGGCGCGGTCCGTGACGGACTCGTGCCGGGCCTCCCGGCCGGTCCGGTGTGCGGACCGGGGACGGGTGGCGGGTCAGGCCTTGACGGACCCGGCCGCGAGACCGGACTGCCAGAAGCGCTGGAGGAAGAGGAACGCGACCACGATCGGGATGATCGTGAGGAGCGAACCGGTGACGACGAGGTTGTAGATCGGCTCCGCGCCGGACCCGGTGGCCTGCGCGTTCCACTGGTTCAGGCCGACGGTCAGCGGGTACCACTTCGGGTCGCTCAGCATGATGAGCGGCAGGAAGTAGTTGTTCCACGTCGCGACGACGGCGAAGAGCAGGACCGTCACGACGCCGGGGGCGAGGAGCTTCAGCGCGATCGTGAAGAAGATCCGGAACTCCCCCGCTCCGTCCATGCGGGCGGCCTCGATGAGTTCGGTGGGGATCGCCTCGACCGCGTAGGTCCAGATCAGGTACATGCCGAACGGGCTGATGAGCGACGGCAGGATGATCGCCCATGGGGTGTTCGTCAGGCCGACCTGCGAGAAGAGCAGGAAGGTGGGGACTGCGAGCGCGGTGCCCGGGACGGCGATCGCACCGAGGACGATCGCGAACACGGCGCGACGACCCGGGAACTGGAACTTCGCCATGCCGTACCCGGCGACGGTCGCGAGCAGCGTCGCTCCACCGGCCCCGACGACCACGTAGAGCAGCGTGTTGCCGAGCCACTGCACGAAGATGCCGTCGTTGTAGGTGAGGGTGTCGACGATGTTCTGCCAGAGGTGGAAGTCCCCGCCGAACCACAGACCGAACGTCGACAGCAGCGACGCCTGCGTCTTCGTGCTGTTGACGAGCAGGTAGAACAGCGGCGCGAACGAGTACACGACGAAGACGACCATGACCGCGGTGAGCAGGCCGGAGCGCTTCACCTTGCGTCCGTCGACGGGCTGCGCCGCCTTCCGGGAGGCTCGGGTGCGTCGCTCACGCGGGTCGCGCTGCGTCGTGGTCGCCTCGGTGACTGTGAGGGGTGCGGGACCCTGCAGGGTGCTCATCGGTTCTCCTGTCGGGTGCCGCGGACCTGCACGACGTAGGCGATGACGGCGGTGATGACGCCCATGACGATCGCGACGGTGGCGGAGTAGTTGAACTGCTGCCCGCTGAAGGACAGCGAGTAGGCGTACATGTTCGGGGTGAAGGCGCTGCCGATGACGTTCGGGGCGAGCGTCTTGAGCAGGTTCGGCTCGTTGAAGAGCTGGAAGCTGCCGATGATCGAGAAGATCGTGGCGATGACCATCGGGCCGCGCAGGGCCGGGAGCTTGATCGAGAAGACCGTCCGCATCGGGCCCGCGCCGTCGAGTTCGGCAGCCTCGTACAGCTCACCGGGGACGGTGCGGAGGGCCGCGTAGAAGATCAGCATGTTGTAGCCGAGGAACTCCCACGTGACGACGTTGCCGATCGACGTGAGGACCCAGGTCGGGCTGAACGGCTGGAGCAGGTCGATGCCGATCGCGTCGTTCGCCGCACCGGTGAGGCCGAACTGGTTGCCGTAGATGAAGCCCCAGATGAGCGCCGCGACGACGCCCGGGACCGCGTAGGGCAGGAACACCGCGATGCGGAAGAACCCGGTGCCCCAGAGCCGCGCACTGTCGAGCGCGAGGGCGGCGACGAGGGCGAGGCCGAGCATGATCGGCACCTGCACGACGAGGAAGACCGCGACCCGGCCGAAGCCGGACCAGAACTTGGCGTCCTGGAAGAGCTGGACGTAGTTGGCGAACCACACGAACTGGTTGCCGCCGATGAGCTGGTCGCGGAACAGGCTGAGCCAGAGCGCGTACCCGATCGGGACGATGAGCATGAGGACGAGGACGGCGACGAACGGGCCGACGAAGAGCCATCCCGTCATGCGACCTCGGGGCTTCCCACGGCGACGCGGGGCGGGAGCAGTGCCCTCGCTCCGTCGCGGCGCGGCCTCGGGGCTCCGCGCGGTGAGCGTGCTCATGTGACTCCTTCGTCGTGTCCTGCGAGCCGTCGATGTGCCGGTCGGTCGTCCGGTGGAGAGCACGACTCCGTGCTGGCCGGACCGACCGATGTTGACGTCAACATCGAACGGGGCGACCATAGCATGGCAACGTCAACATGCACTAGCGTTCGCAGCACCCGGTCGCGCACGGACGTCGACCTCGGCCGTCCGCACGAAGGGGGCGCGTGACCATCTCGACCACCACCGACCCGGCGGCCTCCCCCCGTCGGGCGCCGTCGCTCTCCGCCGTGGCCGAGGCCGCCGGGGTCTCCATGCAAACCGTGTCCCGCGTGGCCCGCGGCTTCGACAACGTCAGCCCCGAAACTCGGACACGTGTCCAGCAGGCGATGGCCGAGCTCGGGTACCGCCCGAACCGCGCCGCCCGGGCCCTACGCTCCGGGCGCTTCCGGACCATCGGCGTGATCATGTTCACGCTGGCGTCGTTCGGCAACATGCGCACGCTCGAGGCCATCGCAGACGCCGCGGGCGCCGCGGACTTCACGATCACGCTGTTGCCGATGGCCTCCCGGACCGAGGAGGGCGTCCGCAGCGCGTTCTCCCGCCTGCACGAACAGGCGGTCGACGGCGTCGTCATCATCATCGAGTCGCACGTCATCGACACCGCCGAGGTCGCCCTGCCCGACGGCGTGCCCATGGTGGTCGTCGACTCGACCGGCACCACCGAGCACCCGGCCATCGACACCGACCAGGCCGACGGCGCCCGGCTCGCCACGCAGCACCTGCTCGACCTCGGGCACGACACCGTCTGGCACGTCTCCGGGCCGGCGTCGTCGTACTCGGCCGCACGGCGCCAGGCAGCGTGGGCGGCGACGTTGACGGCCGCCGGGCGGACGGTCCCCCCGGTGTTCGAGGGCGACTGGAACACCTCCTCCGGCTACCGCGCGGGCGTGTCGATCGCGGTACGTCCCGAGATCACGGCGGTCTTCGCGGCGAACGACCAGACCGCGCTCGGGGTGCTCCGCGCCTGCCACGAACTCGGTCGTCCGGTGCCGTCGACGCTGAGCGTGGTGGGGTTCGACGACTCCCCCGAGTCCGACTCGTTCTGGCCGCCGCTCACCACCGTGCACCAGTCCTTCGACGAGGTCGGGCGCCGCGCGGTCGCCACCCTGCTCAGGCAGATCGAGGGTGGCGCCGCCACCGCGGCGACGGACCTCGTGCCGGTGCGGCTCGTCGAGCGGGCGAGCACCGCGGCGCCGCCCGCGCGCTGAGCGCCGGCGCTGGCGGGGCGCCGGCGCGCTCGGCCGCATTCGCGCTGAGCGACACGACTCGCGGCTACGGCCGCGAACGGTGTCGCTGAGCGCGAGTCGTGCACGGCCCAGCCGTGCCGCGGCGCGGACGGCGGACGACGGACGGGACGCGGTCTGCACGTGCCGCGCCGTCCCGCCCAGCCGAGCTTCGCCGGACAGGAGGCGCGGCGCGGGCCCGGCGCGCGCCTCCCGGCCGGCCCGGCATGGGCCTCGCCGCGCACCGTTCGCGGTGAATGACACCGTTCGGGGCAGCACCCGCGAACGGTGTCGCTCAGCGCGAATGTCCCCCCGGCCAGCCGGCCAAACCGGCCGTCCGCCGGACACGAGGAACGCCGGGCCCCGCGGGGACCCGGCGTCCTCTGCTCACTCGGTGCCCGCCGCACGCAGCGTGCACCGAGGCGCTCAACCGATCGAGATCGCCGTCCAGGACACGGGCGGGAGCTCGATCGTGATCGTGTCGCCCTCGCGGCGGACGGACTCGTTCGTCTTCAGGCCGACGCGGGCGGTGTCCGTCAGGTCGTTCACGGCGTGCAGGTCGTCGTCCCAGATGCCCTCGGCGTGCACGTCGCCCT
Organism: Curtobacterium sp. MCBD17_008; assembly: GCF_003234475.1. NCBI lineage: Bacteria > Bacillati > Actinomycetota > Actinomycetes > Micrococcales > Microbacteriaceae > Curtobacterium > Curtobacterium sp. MCBD17_008. Next base: position 342,359 of record NZ_QKTK01000001.1, read on the forward strand.
CGACCGACAGGCCGGCGAGGTCGATCGTCACCGTGGTGCTCTCGGTCTGGTGGCGGTTGACGAGGAACACCGCGGCGCGGCCGTCCTCGACGGTGGCGGCCGAGTCGACGACGGGCACGGTGCCGTGCTTGCCGCCGTCGACCGTGTCGCCCGACGCGACGACGTTCAGCGACGTGCCGTGGGCCAGGCGCGACGTCACCGAGAACGGGAAGAACGTCGTCTGGCGCCAGGCCTCGCCCCCGGGCTCGGTCATGATCGGGCCGATGACGTTCACGAGCTGGGCGATCGACGCGGAGGCGACGCGGTCGGCGTGGCGGAGGAGCGAGATGAGCAGCCCGCCGAGCACGACGGCGTCGGCGACCGTGTAGACGTCCTCGAGCAGGCGCGGGGCGACCGGCCAGTCCTCGAGCGTGAAGGTCTTCGCCTTCTCCTCCCACTTCGTGATCGACCAGACGTTCCACTCGTCGAACGAGATGTCGATGCGCTTGTCGGACTTCTTGTGCGCCTGCACGTGGTCCGCCGCGGTCGTGACCGTCTTGATGAAGTGGTCCATGTTGGCGCCGGACGCCAGGAACGAGGTGAGGTCGTCGTCCTCCTCGTAGTAGGCGTGGGCCGAGATGTAGTCGACGTCCTCGTACGCGTGCTCGAGGACGGTGCGCTCCCACTCGCCGAACGTCGGCATCGACGCGCCCGACGACCCGCACGCCACCAGTTCCAGACCGGGCTGGATCTGCCGCATGGCCTTGGCGGTCATCGCCGCGAGCTTGCCGTAGTCCTCGGCGTTCTTGTGGCCGAGCTGCCACGGTCCGTCCATCTCGTTGCCGAGGCACCACATCGTGATGCCGAACGGCTCGTCCTTGCCGTTCGCCCGGCGCTGCTCGGACAGGGCCGTCCCGCCGGGGATGTTCGCGTACTCGAGGAGTTCGATCGCCTCGGCGGTGCCGCGGGTGCCGAGGTTCACGGCGAGCATCAGCTCGGAGCCGACCGAGTCGAGCCACTGCTGGAACTCGTGCAGGCCGACCTCGTTCGTCTCGGTCGAGTGCCAGGCCAGGTCGAGCCGGCGGGGACGCTGGTCGACGGGGCCGACACCGTCCTCCCACTTGTAGCCGGAGACGAAGTTGCCGCCGGGGTAGCGGATGGTCGTGACGCCGAGCTCCTTGACCAGCTCGATGACGTCCTTCCGGAAGCCGTGCTCGTCGGCCGACTCGTGCGCAGGCTCGTGGATGCCGTCGTAGACGTGCCGCCCGAGGTGCTCGACGAACCCGCCGAACAGTCGGCGCCGCACCGGGCCCACCGTGAACGCGGAGTCGAGGACGAGGTGTGTGCGGGGCATGGATGATCTCCTTCGATCAGGCTGTGCGTCGAGCAGTTGTGTTCCGCGGCGTCACGGAAGTGAGCGCTCACCTGAGGGAAACGCTATCGGGTGTCGACACGGGACGGAAGGGCTGGCGCGCCCGACGGCGCGGCGCTAACGTGAGCGCTCACGGGGCACCGACGCCCCGAGAACGGGACAGCACTCCTCCCCTGGATGACGTCCCGCTTCGGCCCGTCCCGATGGAGTGATGCCATGCCGAACCGTCCCGTCCCGCCACCCCGCGGGTCCGCGTTCACCCGCAGGAGCCTGCTCGCCGCCGGAGCCGCGGCGGCCACCGTGCTGCCGCTGGCCGCCTGCGCGAGCCCCCTCTCCGCCGGGCTCGCCGGAACCCCGCTCGCCCCCGAGACGCTCGTCTTCTGGAACCTGTTCGGTGGCGGTGACGGCGTCCGCATGAAGACCATGGAGGACGGGTACGCGAAGCAGCACGGCGGCTCCTCCGCCCTGCAGGCGACGACGTTCGCGTGGGGCAACCCGTACTACTCGAAGGTGACACTGGCGACCGTCGGGAACAAGCCGCCGGACGTCGCGATCGCGCACCTGACCCGCGCGAAGCCGCTCTGGGACGGCGACCTGCTCGACCCGATCACGGCCGACGACCTGGCGAGCGTGGGCCTCAAGGCGAGCGACTTCAACCAGAAGGCCTGGACGGCGCAGAAGACCGACGGCAACAACATCGCGATCCCGCTCGACACGCACCCGTTCGTGCTGTTCTACAACGTCGACGTCTGCCGCAAGGCCGGTCTGCTCGACAGCGACGACCAGCTCACGAACCTGGACGGGATGGAGAACTTCGAGCGTGCCCTCGCCGCGGTGTCGAAGGTCACCGGCGGCAACGCGCTGAACGTCGCGAACGTCGTGCCCGAGACCGCGACCCCGTGGCGCTTCTTCTGGACGATGTACAACCAGATCGAGGGCGCGACGCCGTTCATCAGCGACGGCGGCGCGAAGCTCACCGTCAACGAGGACGCCTACAACGAGGTCACGAGCCGCACCCAGAAGTGGGTGAAGGAAGGGTGGCTCAACAAGGCCCTCGACTACGCCACCGCGCAGTCGCTCATGTTCGACGGCAAGGCCGGCTTCTTCATGCAGGGCGAGTGGGAGATCAGCACCGCCCAGTCGATCAAGGGGCTCGAGTTCGGCATGGCGCCGATCCCGCAGCTGTACGACAAGCCCGCCACGCAGGCCGACGCGCACACCTTCATCCTGCCGAAGAAGGACCGCACGCCCGAGCAGCGCAAGCAGCACATGCTCTTCATCAAGCAGATGCTCGAGCAGAGCCTGACCTGGGCCGAGGGCGGCCACGTCCCCGCGTACATGCCGACCTTCGACAGCACCGCGTACAAGGAGCTCACCCCGCAGTCGAACTACGCCGCCGCGGCCGAGACGGCGGTCTTCGACGACGCCGCCTGGTACGGCGGGTCCGGGTCGACCTTCGAGGGCACCGTCGGCGCCCAGCTCGCGCTCGTGCAGCAGGGCAGCTCGAGCCCGGCCCAGGCACTCCGCGCCATCAAGAGCCAGCTGGCGACCTACCTCAACACCCCGAGCCCCCTGTGACCAGGCGCGCGAACACCGTGAACACCCCGCGAAAGGCACGATGACGTGACCACAGCACCAGTCCTCGACCGCCCCACGGATGCGGCCACTGCACCACGGCGGCTCCGCTCCTACCGGACCAGCATCACCAGCGGCCAGGGCCGCAGCGGGTGGCTGTTCCTCGCCCCCTTCGGCCTGTTCTACGTGGCCTTCCTGCTCGGCCCGACGATCTGGATGATCGTCACGAGCTTCTTCAACACCTCGACCGTGCGCACCGGGCTCGGCAGCTTCGCGGGGTTCGCGAACTACGCCGAGATGCTCGGGCGGAGCGACTTCTGGTCGTCGCTCTGGCACACGCTGCAGTTCACCCTGTACACGACGCCGCCGCTGGTGATCCTGGCGTTCGTCTTCGCCGTGCTGACGAACCGGATGAACAAGGGGCAGTGGTTCTTCCGCCTGGCGTTCTTCCTGCCGTTCATCCTGCCCTCGGCGACGATCTCCCTCATCTGGGTGTTCATCTTCACGCCGAGCACCGGCCTGTGGGCGAGCCTGCAGACCGCGCTCGGCATGACTCCGGGCTCGGGCATGCTCTCCAGCCCGAACACGGCGATGATCGGCGTCGCGATCGCGACCGTCTGGTGGACGCTGGGCTTCAACTTCGTGCTGTACCTGGCCGGCCTGCAGGAGATCCCGCGTGAGCTGTACGAAGCGGCCGCGGTCGACGGCGCCTCGAACTGGCAGCAGATCAAGTCGATCACGCTGCCGCTGCTCGGCCGCACCACGACGCTCGTCATCCTGCTGCAGATCATCGCGTCCCTGAAGATCTTCGACCAGGTCTACCTGATGACGAACGGCGGCCCGGGCATCTCGACCCAGGTCTCGCTGCAGCTCATCACCGGCGTCGGCTTCACCGACAACCGACTCGGCGCGGCGTCCGCGGCGTCCGTCCTCCTGTTCATCGTGATCGTCGCGATCGCGGTCATCCGGCAGCTCGTCGAGCGCGCTGCCGCCAAGCGTGAGATCGGGGCCTGAGATGACCACCACCGAGAGCATCACCACCGGCCGCGCCAAGCTCCGTACCGGTGTCTCCTCGGCCGCCCCGACGAGCGCCGCCAAGATCGGTGTCTCCGGCAGGGGCTTCACCATCGCCTCCGGCGTCGTCCTGACGGTCTTCGCGATCATCTGGCTCATCCCGAGCCTGTTCGCGCTGAAGACGTCCCTCTCCGACAACGGGGTGGCCGCGCTCGGCGCCGGCAAGATCCTGTCGGACTGGAACCCGACGGTGCACTCGTACTCGTCCCTGTTCCAGTCCGGCGACATCTGGAACTGGTACCTCGCAAGCGGCATCACGAGCGTCATCACCGCGGTGCTCACGGTGCTGTTCGCCTCGATGGCGGCCTTCGCGCTGTCACGGCTCGTGTTCCGCGGCCGCAACGTGGCGTTCCTGCTCATCATCCTGGGCATCATGATCCCGACGCAGGTCCTGATCATCCCGATCTTCCAGGAGCTCAACGCGGTCGGCCTGCTGAACACCTACTGGTCGGTGATCTTCCCGCAGGTCCCGGCGGTGATCGCGGTGTTCATCTTCAAGCAGTTCTTCGACGGCATCCCGAAGGAGCTCGAGGAGGCGGCACGCATCGACGGTGCCGGCATCTGGAAGGTCTACTGGTCGGTCATCCTGCCGCTGTCGCGTCCGGTGATCGCCGCGGTGACGATCCTGACCTTCGTCGGGGTGTGGAACAACCTGCTGCTGCCCCTGTTCGTGCTGTCGAACCCGGACCTCATGACGATCCCGGTCGGGCTCGCCACGGTCCAGGGCAGCTTCGGCCAGCGGTACGCCGACATCCAGGCGGGCGCGCTCCTCGCGGCGCTGCCGCTCATCATCCTCTACCTGGTCTTCCAGCGGCAGATCGTGGAGGGCGTCACGGGCTCCGGCCTGAAGGGCTGACCCGGCCCGGACCGTGGTCCGGACCGCATGACGGACGGGAGGCTCCCCACCAGTCGGTGGGGAGCCTCCCGTCCGTCGTGGGTGGTCTCAGGCGGAGGCGAGCGGAGCGAGCCGCGTGCGCAACAGGCAGAACTCGTTGCACTCGGGGTCCTGCAGCACGTGCCACGACTCGTCGCCCGTCTGCCCGACGTCCGCCGGGCGGGCACCGAGTGCGAGGAGCCGCTCGAGTTCCGCGTCCTGGTCGCGGTCGACCGGGTTGACGTCGAGGTGCAGGCGCAGCGGCTGGGTCTTCGCGTGCGGCACGCGGGAGAGGATGATCGTGGGCGCAGCGCCGCCGAAGCCGGACGCCGGGCCGATCTCGATGCCGTCCTCGTCCGCGCCGAGTTCGACGTATCCGAGGACGGCGCACCAGAAGCGTGACAGCGCCTCGGGGTCGTCGCAGTTGAGGACCAGTTCGCTCAGGCGGCAGCTCATGGCGCGAGGATACGCGCGCCGCTCAGGCCGGGACGGGCATCCGTGCGTCGTGCTTCCAGAAGCCGGAGAACGTGATCCGCGACTTGGGCAACCCGGCGCGGTGCAGGTGGCGGCGGCCCTCGGTGGCGAGTCGGGACTCCCCCACGACGAAGGCGTACCCGCGGTCGTCGCAGGGCACGTGCCGCTGCAGTTCGGCGAGCGCCGCACGACCGGGCACCGCGGTGGCGTCGCCGCGCACGAGCCACGTCACGGTGACCCCGGCGGGGGCGTCGAGGTCGCGGACGTCGTCCGCGGTCGGGACCTCCTGGATGATGCGGCCGACGGCGTCGCGCGGGAGCGAGCGGGCGATGCCGACGACGGCGGGCAGGCCGGTCTCCTCGGCGGCGATGACGACCTCGCTGGCGTCGTCGGGGCAGTCGAAGATGCAGCCCTGGTCGAGCAGGGCGAGTTCGTCACCGGGTCGGGCGCTGCAGGCCCAGATCGCCGCGCGGCCCTCGAGTCCGCCGTCCTGGTCGGTGTGCACGACGAAGTCGATGTCCATCTCGCCGAGCTCCGGCCGGTGTCCGGCGACGGTGTAGTTGGCGCAGTGCGGTCGCGATTCCTCGGGGATGCGGAGGTACTGCGGCCACCACGTGGCGCCGTCGAGCTCGGGCATCCGGAAGGCGTCCTGCTCGGGGCGCTGCAGGAACAGGCGGAACCAGTGGTCGAAGCCGAGGAACGGGAAGTCGCGGATCTCGTCGCTCGCGATGGTGACGCGGTGGACCGACGGGGTGTGCCGTTCGGTACGGACGACCCGCGCCCGGAACAGCCGCGGGTTCTCGGGCATCAGCCTCGGGATCTTCGCCATGAGGGAAGGCTAACCTAATATGGCTCCCGTGCCACCCCCTCCCCTCGCCGTCCGAACCGCGCCCGCTGCCCCTCCCGGAGCGGTGATCGGTGCCACCGGCGTCCACCAGCGGACGGCTCGTCGTCGGGTCGGCGTCCTGCTCGGGCTGGCGGTGCTGGTGCTCGGCGCAGCGGTCGCGAGCATGCTCCTCGGCAGCAACCACATCGGCGTGGACCGGGTGCTCGCCGGCCTCACCCGCAGCGGCTCGGGCACCGACGAGGCCGTCGTCTGGGGCTCCCGCATCCCCCGCACGCTGATCGGCGCGAGCGTCGGCGCCGCGCTCGGGATCGCCGGGCTCCTCATGCAGGGGCACACGCGGAACCCGCTCGCCGACCCCGGGCTGTTCGGCGTCTCCGCCGGCGCCGGCCTCGCCGTCGTGCTCGGCGTGTACGTCTTCGGTGTCACGAGCACCGGCGCCTCGGTCTGGTTCGCCCTGGTCGGCGCACTGGTCGCCAGCGTCGTCGTCTTCTCCGTCACGGTCGCCGGCAGCGGGACCGCGAGCCCCGTCCCCCTCGCCCTGGCCGGCGCCGCGGTGTCCGCGCTGCTCGGCGCCCTGACCTCGTTCATCGTCCTCACCGACCAGGAGTCCCTCGACGCGTACCGGCTCTGGGTCGTCGGGTCACTGTCCGGCCGACAGCTCGACGTCCTGCAGGCCGCGTGGCCGTTCATGGCCGTCGGACTCGTGCTCGCGATCTGGAACACCCGCGCCCTCGACGCGCTCGGCCTCGGCTCGGAGCTCGCGAAGGGACTCGGGGAGGACCTGCTCACCGCCCGGCTCGTCGGCCTCGGTGGCATCACGCTCCTCGCCGCGGGCGCGACGGCAGCCGCCGGTCCGGTCGCGTTCGTCGGGCTGACCGTCCCGCACGTCGCCCGGGCCGTCGTCGGCACCGGCCACCGCTGGACCCTGCCCGCCTCGGCGCTGCTCGGCGCCGCGCTCGTCCTGCTCGCCGACGTCGTGGGCCGACTCGTGGGCGGGTTCGCCGAGGTCGAGGTCGGGATCGTGCTCGCCGTCATCGGCGGACCGGTGTTCGTCGCCGTCGCACGCCGTCGATCGCTGGTGTCCCTGTGAGTGCGGCGACCACGACCGCGCCCGCCGCGACACCGGCCGGGGCCCGGAAGGGCATCCGCATCGGGCCGATCGGGCTCGCCTGGCGTCCGCGGGTCCTCACCACCTCGGTCGTCGCCGTGGTCGCCGCCCTGCTCCTCGTCGTGCTCGGCGTCGCGATCGGCTCGACCTTCATCGCACCGGGCACGGTCGTGCGGGCGCTGCTCGGACTCGAGTCCGGGCCGGAGTCGTTCATCGTGACGACCCTGCGCCTCCCCCGCGTCCTGACCGGGACCCTCGTCGGCGTGACCCTGGCGGTCGCCGGAGCCCTGACGCAGACCTTCACGCGCAACCCGCTCGGGACGCCGGACATCATCGGCGTGACCTCAGGCGCGAGCGTCGGCGCCGTGGCCGCGGTCGTCCTCGGCGGAGGCAGCTACTCGGTGAGCGCCCTGGTCCTCGGCGGCGGCATCCCCGTCGCCGCCACGATCGGGGCGCTCGTCGCCGCCACGATCGTCTACGGCCTGGGCTGGCGTGGCGGGGTGCAGAGCCACCGCCTGATCCTCGTCGGCATCGGGGTGAGCGCGACGCTCGACGCGGTCACGAGCTACCTGCTCGTCCGCGCGAAGATCACCCAGGCGACAGCGGCGTCGCAGTGGCTCGTCGGCAGTCTCTCGAGCACGTCGTGGACGACCGTGTGGCCGCTCCTCGTCATCGCCGCGGTCGGCGTCCCGATCGCGCTCGCCACGTCGGCGGCGCTCGGGATCGGGCAGCTCGGGGACGAGGTCGCCACCGGCGTCGGCCTCGGCGTGCAGCGGCACCGGCTGCTCGTCATCGGCCTGGCGGTCGTCCTCACGGCCGCGGCGGTCGCTGCCGCGGGCCCGGTCGGGTTCGTCGCGTTCGTCGTGCCGCAGATCGCCGTGCGACTGGCCGGGACGAACCGGCCGCCGCTGCTGCTGTCGGCGGCCCTCGGGGCGGTGCTCGTGCTCGGCGCGGACCTGCTCGCCCGGTCGGCGTTCCCCTGGCAGGTGCCGGTCGGCATCGTCACCACCGTGATCGGCGCCCCGTACCTGATCTGGCTCCTCATCCGTCACCGCAAGGAGATGTCCCGATGACCACGACGACCCCGCCGGCCCCCGCGGCCGTGACCACGCCGGACCGCGTGCACGCCGGACCCGTCCTGGAGGCCCGTGGCCTGTCCGTCGGGTACGACAAGCACCCGGTGCTCCGCGACCTCGACCTGGCGGTGGAGCGGGGCACGGTGACGACGTTCCTCGGCGCGAACGGCTGCGGCAAGTCGACGCTCCTCAAGGCGCTCGGCCGTGTGCTCAAGCCCCAGTCCGGCGAGGTGCTGCTCGACGGTGCGCCGATCCGGAAGGAGGCGAACCGGGCGGTCGCGCGGAAGCTCGCGATCCTCCCGCAGTCGCCCCTCGCGCCGGCCGGGACGAGCGTGCTCGACCTGGTGATGCGCGGCCGGAACCCGCACCAGTCGTGGGCCCGACCCTGGACCGCCGAGGACGCCGCCGTGGCGGAGGACGCCATCGCCGCGACCGGTCTGACCGAGGTCGCCCACCGCGACGTCGCGAGCCTGTCCGGCGGGCAGCGGCAGCGCGCCTGGATCGCGCTCGTCCTGGCGCAGCGGGCGGACACGCTCCTGCTCGACGAACCCACCACCTACCTCGACCTCGCGCACCAGCTCGACGTGTTGCGTCTGGTGCGTCGGATCAACCGGGAGCAGGGCGCCACGGTCGTGATGGTGCTGCACGACCTCACGCTGGCCGCCCGCTACTCCGACCGCCTCGTGGTGCTCCACGACGGCGGGGTCGTCGCGGACGGGTCCCCGGTCGACGTCCTCACGCCTGCACTGCTCGAGCGGGCGTTCGGGCTGCACGCGCGGGTCGTCCCGGACCCGGTGACCGGCTCGCCGATGGTCGTGCCGGAGGCGGACGGGAACGCGGACTGAGGCCGAGGGCGACCCGGACTGGTGCGGAACTCCTGGTTAGGTTAGGCTCACCTAACGTGAACACTCCCCGCCGCGGCTCCGTTCGTGCCGCCCTCCTGACCGCCGTCACCGCGACGGCCCTCATCCTCACCGGGTGCTCCGGCACCGGTGCCTCCGACGACACCGGCAACGACGCGAAGGCGTCGTCCGGGGCCTGGTCGTACGAGGACGCCATGGGCACGACGGTGAAGGTCGACCACACGCCGGAGCGCGTCGTGGTCCTGAACGACATCGCGATCTCGTTCATCGAGTACGGCCTCCGCCCGGTCGGCACCTTCGGCCAGCTCCCGATGGCGAAGGACGCCCGCTTCGACGACCTCGACCAGGACGGCATCACGCAGCTCGGCACCGCCTACGGCGACATCGACCTCGAGCAGCTCGCCGCGCTGAAGCCCGACCTCGTCGTGACCTCGGTCTACCCGACCGACGCGGAGGGCACGCTCGACGCCTCGCAGCCGGCCTACGGCTTCAAGGACAAGGAGCAGCAGGAGCAGGTCGAGGCGATCGCCCCCGTCGCGACGGTCAAGTGGGGCGGCAAGGGCCTCGACGTCATCGAGGACATCGCCGACCTCGCCGAGGACCTCGGCGCCGACGAGTCCGCCGTGGAGTCCGCAGAGCAGCAGTTCGACACGGCGAAGGAGACCCTCCGGACCGCGTCCGAGGAGAGCGGCCTGTCCGTCGTCTCGATGTACGCCGACGGTGACGGCGCCTACGTCACCCGCCCGTCCGACGAGCCCACGCTGCAGATGTGGAGCGACTTCGGCGTCGACCTGGTGACCCCGAAGCCGAAGGGCTTCTACTGGGGCATCTACAGCTGGGAGAACGCGGGCCAGATCTCGGCCGACGTCATCCTGCTGTCGCAGCAGGGCTACCAGGTGGCCGACCTCGAGAAGCAGCCCACGTTCGCCGACAACCCGGCCCTGCAGGCCGGTCAGGTGCACAGCTTCACCTTCCCGGCGCTCGACTACGCCTCGCAGGCCGACTACATGACGAAGCTCGCCGGCTGGCTCGACGACAGCGAGCCGGTCGCCTGAACGACCCCACGACCACGGACGGGAGGCCCTCCACCAGGAGATGGGGGCCTCCCGTCCGTCGTCGCGCAGCGTCGTGCGGTAGGAACGAGGCATGACCGACGCGGGGTGGCACGAGGACGTCCTCGGCCCGCCGTACGAGCGACTCGAGCTCCCGCTCGGCGAGGACGCCGAAGGCCCGGTCGTCGCCACCCTGGTCCGTCGGCGGCGGACGATGACCGACCGGCTCCGACCCCACGCCGGTCCGCTGCACGACGTCGACGTCCTGTACGTGCACGGGTGGTCGGACTACTTCTTCCAGACCGAGCTCGCCGAGCGCGTCGAACGGCTCGGCGCCCGCTTCCACGCCCTCGACCTGCGGAAGTACGGGCGGAGCCTGCGGCCGCACCAGACGCCCGGGCACGTGGGCGACCTGGCCACCTACGACGAGGACATCGCCGCCGCGCTCGACGCGATCCGGGCGGAGCACCCCGGGCAGCGCCGCCGGCTCGTGCCGATGGGCCACTCCACGGGCGGGCTCACGCTGGCGCTCTGGGCAGCGCGGCACCCGGCGCTCGTCGAGGGACTCGTGCTGAACAGCCCGTGGCTCGAGTTCCAGGCCGACGCGATCGGGCGGGCGGTCGTCGCGCCCGTCATCAAGCTGGGTGCGAAGCGGAACCCCCTCGCGCCGATGCCGGCGGTCGACCCCGGCTTCTACACACGCACGGTGTCGAGCTCCGCGGAGGGGTCGTGGACGTACGACCAACGGTGGCGACCCGAACGCGGCTTCCCGCTGCACCCGGGCTGGCTCGCCGCGGTGTTCGCCGGGCAGGAGCGGGTCGCGCACGGGCTCGGCCTCACGGTCCCGGTGCTCGTCATGCTCAGCGACAAGAGCATGCTGCAGCCGCGGTGGAACGAGGGCATGTCCCACGCCGACGTGGCCCTCAACGTCGACGCCGTCGCGAGACGCGCACTGTCACTCGGCGACGAGGTGACGGTCCGCCGACTGCACGGCGCGCTGCACGACGTCGTGCTCTCGGCGGCGCCGGTGCGCGAGCGCGCCTACGACGCCGTCGAGCGGTGGTCGGCGGTGCTCCCCCGCTGACCGACGGGGATCAGCCCCGCAGGGCGGTGCGGGTGGCAGCGGCGACGAGCGCGTCGTCCGGTTCGGCGTCCGCGGTGTCGTGGCCCGTCATCACGACGAGCACGATCGGGTCACGCCCGGGCGGTGTCACGATCCCGACGTCGTTCCGCACGCCGTACGACCCGGTGCCGGTCTTGTCCGCGACCGTCCACTCCTCGGGCACGCCCGCGCGGATCGTCCCCGCACCCGTCGTCGTCCCGCGCATCAGGTCGACGAGCAACGCGCGGTCGTCGGGGTCGAGGGCGCCGCCCAGCAGGACCGTGCGGAGATCGGCGGCGAACTGCGCCGGGGTGGTCGTGTCCCGCTCGTCACCGGGCACGGCCTCGTTCAGGTCCGGTTCCACGCGGTCGACCCGGGTCACGTCGTCCCCGATGCCGCGGAGCCACCGCTGCACGGCAGCCGGCCCGCCGACCCTGGCCACGAGCAGGTTCGCCGCCGTGTTGTCACTCGAGCGCACCATCGCCGCGAGCAGTGCGCGCACCGTCATGCCCGAGCCGACGTGCTGACCGGTGACCGGCGCGTACGAGAGCACGTCGCCCTGGCCGATCGGCACGACGGCGTCGAGGTCGTCCGGTGCGGCGGCGTCGAGCACGGTCGCGGCGATGAACACCTTCGCCGCCGAGGCGAACGCGAACCGCTCGTCCGCCCGGTGCGCGACACCGACCCCGCTGCCGGTGTCGATCGCGACGACGCCGAGCCGGGCGTCGTGCTCGGTCTCGAGTGCCGCGAAGGCCCGCTCGGCGGCCGCGTCCGTCGTCGGTGCCGGAATCCTTGCCGGAGTCGACGTCGGCGTCGGCGTCGACTGTCCGGAGGTCGCGGCGGCCATCCCGGACGGGCTGTGCGTCGCATCGGACGCAGCTGCGTCCTGGCACCCGGCGAGGCCGAGCGACAGGGCCACCACCGCGGCGAGCGCTGCCACCGGGGTGTGCCCGCCCCGTCGCCCGGTCACGGCAGGATCGCGTCGACGTACCCGCCGTCCGCGCGGAGCGCCCCGCCCGTCGTGGCGGACGCCAGCGGCGACGCGAGGTAGGTCACCATGTGGGCGACCTCCTCCGGTTCGAGCAGGCGCTCGACGAGGGACTGCGGCCGGTGCTCCCGCATGAACGTGCGCTGTGCCTGGTCCCAGGGCAGGTCGGTGCCGACCAGCTCGGCGACGAAGTCCTCGACGCCGGCGGTGTGGGTCGGTCCGGCGATCACGGTGTTGACGGTGACGCCCGTGCCCTTGACCGCCTTGGCGAACCCCCGCGTCACCGCCAGGAGCGCCGTCTTCGTCATGCCGTAGTGGATCATCTCGGCCGGGGTGACGACGGCGGAGTCGCTCGCGATGGACACCACGCGCCCGTACCCGTGCTCGGTCATCGCGGGCAGGTAGGAGCGGATCAGGCGGATCGCGGAGAGGACGTTCACCTCGAAGTAGTGGCGCCATTCGTCGTCGGTGATCGCGAACGGGTCGCGGCTGCCGAAGATCCCGAGGTTGTTGACGAGCACGTCGACGTGCGGGTGCGCGTCGAGCACCGCGGCCGCGCCGTCCGCCGTGGACAGGTCGGCGGCGACACCGTCGACCTGCGCCCCGTGGACGGCATCGCGGACGGCACCGATCGCCCGCTGCACCCCGTCCGAACCGCGTCCGTTCACGACCACCGACGCCCCGGCGCGGGCCAGGTCCACGGCGATCGCGAGTCCGATGCCCTGCGTGGAGCCGGTCACCAGGGCGGTCCGCCCGGTCAGGTCGATCTGCGTCATGGCCGCCACGCTAACGGTCCTCCGTCCGGGGCGTCACGGCCCCTCCGTCACCGGGTCGCGTCCGGCTCGAGGTGTGCTCGGAGCACGTCGCGGACGGTCGTCCAGGTGTGCGGACCGTAGCGGTCGTCGTCGACGTGCCGCAGCTGCGCCTCCCCGCTGAACATGCTCACGAAGTACTGCATCCCCTGCCAGGCCGGGAACGTCTCGTCCGGGTTCCCCGACAGCCGCTTCCCGACCGCGCTCATCGCGGAGAGCGTCCCGGTCGTGCCGGCCCACTGCAGGCGGAAGGCGGTGCCGGTCAACTCGCTCATGATGTGCGCGACGTCCCGTGCCGAGATGTGGTCGCCCGCCGTCTCGACGACGCGCGGGGCGTCGTCGTCCAACGCGGTGAGGGCCACCACGCGGGCGACGTCGTCCTTCGTGGTGAAGTCGAGGACCTGGTCGGCGGAGGACCAGAACAGGACGCGGCGCCGCCCGAACAGGATCATCGGCGCCTGGCCGGTGAGCAGGTCCGTGAACATGCCGGTGAGGATCGACGTCGCGCGGACGGGCGCGGCGTCGACCTCGGCGGCGAACTCGCGTCGGAGTTCGAAGTTGCGGTTCGTGCCGGGCGTGATGCGTCGGTAGTCGGCCGAGTAGTCCGACGGGATGAAGCGCGGCACGCCGGCCGAGACGGTCGCCGCGAGGAGGGCGCGCTGCGCGTCCACGATCACGGGACGGGTCCCACTGACGGCCGAGACGACGACGTCGACCCCTGCCACGGCCTCGGTGAGGGCCGCGTGGTCCGTGTAGGCCGCGGCGACCACGTCGACGCGCGGGTCGGCGCCGAAGAGGTCGGTGGCGGTCCCGCTCCCGGGCCGGGTGAGGACCCGGACGCGGACGTCGCGCTCCACGAGTTCGCGGACGATGCGCTGGCCGAGGTCGCCGGTGGCGCCGGCGACGAGGACGGTACTGGTCATGGGGAGTGGCCTCACTGTGGGGTGGTCGACGAGGTCGACGAGGTGGTGGTCTGCGTGCGCCGCCGGGATCGCTCCGGGACGGCGAGGGGGTGCTCGAACGCGGGGTCGTCCCCGCGCGCTCCTGCTGTCCCTGCCCCAGCGGCGAGCGCGACGCGGGCCAGGAGCCGACGCATCGTTGTCTGTTCGTCCGGCTCGAGGTGCCGCATGAGGACCTCCTCGGCAGCTCTGAGGGTCCGGCGGGTGCGGCTGAGCAGGGCGCGCCCGGCGTCGGTCGGGTGCACCTGACGGACACGGCGGTCGGTCGGGTCCGGTCGGCGTTCGACGAACCCGCCGGCCTCGAGCGCGTCGATGACGTAGGTCATCTGGGTCTTGTCGATGCCGAGTCGGTTCGCGAGCAGGAGCTGCGAGGAGGCTTCTTCCGTCGTGGTCGCCACGAGCACCTGGTAGCCGCGGGGACCGCCGGGGACGTCCGCGACCGCCACGCTCCCGAGCCGGACGTACTCCTGGAGGACGAGGGGGACGGCCCAACCGAGCTCGGTCTCGATGCCCTGCGCGTCCCAGTCGATCTCAGGGAGGTCATCTGCCGTCACTCGATCGTCCATGCAGCAGACGGTACACCTCTGAGATAGTCTTGTGCAAAGATCATCTCTGAGCGGGAGCAAGTCGTTCCCCGACGAGGAGACCACCATGAGCGACCAGGCCGCGATCACCCCCTTCACCCTCGACGTCCCGCAGGAGGAACTCGACGAACTCCGGCAGCGCCTGCTCGCCACCCGGTGGCCCGATCGGGAGACCGTGCCGGACACCTCGCAGGGACCGCGGCTCGAGAAGATCCGCGCCCTGGTCGAGCACTGGGCGACCGACTACGACTGGCGACGGGTCGAGACGCTCCTGAACGGATGGGGCCAGCACACGACGACGATCGACGGGCTCGACGTGCACTTCCTCCACGTCCGATCGGCTGAGCCGGGAGCGCGGCCGTTGCTCCTCACCCACGGCTGGCCCGGCTCCGTCCTCGAGTTCCGGCACGCGATCGGGCCGCTCACGGACCCGGTCTCCCACGGCGGCGCGCCGGAGGACGCGTTCCACCTCGTCATCCCGAGCCTGCCCGGGTTCGGGTTCTCGGGGAAGCCGACCACCCCGGGCTGGGACCTGGCGCGCACCGCACGTGCGTGGTCGGTGCTGATGCACCGTCTCGGGTACACGGACTGGTTCGCGCAGGGCGGCGACCTCGGCGCGACCGTGACCGCCGGACTCGCCGCGCTCGAAGCCGCCGAGGGGATCGGGCTCGCGGGCATCCACCTCAACATGGCGCTGTTCATGCCGACCGACGACGAAGTCCGGAACGCCTCCCCGGAGGAGCAGGCGATGCTCCAGGAGAGCGGCCACTACTGGCAGGAACTGTCCGCTTACTCGCAGCAGATGGCGACGCGCCCCCAGACGATCGGCTACGCACTCAGCGACTCCCCGGTCGGCCTGGCCGCGTGGATCTACGCGATGTTCCAGGACGTCGGCGGCTCGCACGACGAACACGGCGACGCCGAGCGGCTGTTCAGCCGCGACGAGGTGCTCGACGACGTGATGCTCTACTGGCTCCCGAACGCCGCGGCCTCCTCGGCGCGGATGTACTGGGAGGCGAACCGGACGGGGTGGGCGAACCCCGGCACGGTGGAGGCACCGCTCACCGTCCCGGTCGGCCTGAGCATCATGCCGGGCGAGTACGTCCGACGCTCCCGCCGCTGGGCCGAACGTCGGTACACGCACCTCGTGCACTTCAGCGAGGTCGCCCGCGGCGGCCACTTCGCCCTGCTCGAGCAGCCGGAACTGCTCGTCGCCGACATCCGCGCGACGTTCCGTCAGCTCCGCTGACACCACCCGCACCGGCAGCGCCGCACGCCCGGCCCCGCGTCCATCGGACACGGCGGTGATCGGGTGTGCGACGCGGCCGGAGGCGTCGTATCCTCTCCGCACAGCCACGCAACGGAGCGTGACGGGACACCGGAGAGGTTCGGGCCATGACTGCTGTCGACGATGCACGCACCACTGCAGACACCACCCCATCGATCGCGATCGACCGGGACGGCGGCAAGCTGTCCTGTCCCCGGTGTTCACGCCCGCTCCGCGTCGCCCGGAACCAGTACTACGGCGTCGGGCTCGCCGTCCACGAGTGGCTGCACGTCTGCCCCAACTGCCCCTGGTTCGCGTTCGCACCGTCCCCCACCGTGGAGGCGGTCGTCGCCGGCGATCGCCGCCTCCCCCGCTGGGTGGCACTGCTGCAGCGACACGGACGACACCGGCGCGCATCGCGCTGAGTCGACCGGGGGACGTTCCTGAGGATCGGCCCGGCGAAGATGCACCGAGTGCATCGATGCACCTAGTGTCGTCGTCGTGACCCGCTCGCCCGATCGCCGTGCTGCCCTCAAGGCACGGCACCGCGAGGCGATCCTCGGCGCTGCCCGCGAGCTCATCGAAGACCGCGGCGGCGAGTTCAGCGTCGACGAACTCGCGGCACGCGCCGACGTCGCCCGGCGCACCGTCTTCAACCACTTCGCCTCGCTCGACGAGGTACGCCTGGCCGTGTGCGAGGAGGCACTGTCCGTCATCATCGACCGGTTCCTGGCCGAGATCGCCAGCACGCCGGTCGGGGACGGCTCACGGTCGGCGATGTTCGACGAGCTCGAGTCGGCCGCCCGCGGCACCGACCTGCCGAGCGCCATCGTCCGCCTGCACCGGATCCTCGGCGAGCCGGAGGGCGACGACCCGAAGGCCACCGCCCTGACGCAGACCGCCTTCGCGCGCGTCACGGGACGCCTCCGCAGCGAGGTCGCCCGTCGCCATCCCGCAGCTGATGCCCTGGACACCGCCCTGCTGGTGGACTCGTTGATGAGCGGCATCGTCGTGATCGCCGACCACTGGCTCACGACCACCGGACCGCGGCTCGACGACGACGCCCGGGCCGCCTGGGACGCACTGCTCGGGCGGCTCGTGCACAGCGTCCGCAGCGGCTACCTCCCCGAATCCTGACCTGCTCCACCGACCACTCCCCCGGGGTCCACCGGCGCACCCCACTCCGACCAACAACCCTCCACCACGAAAGGAACGGCGCCCAGCATGGCCGGTCTCCTCTACCGCCTCGGTCGCTTCGCGGCCCGCCGACACTGGACGGTGATCATCGCCTGGATCGTGCTCATGGCGATCGCCGGTGTCACCTTCAGCCTGTTCTCGGGCACGATCTCCTCCGCGATCTCGATCCCCGGCACGAAGACCAGCCAGGTGCAGGACGAACTCGCCGACAAGTTCCCGAGTGCGAACGGCGGCAACGGGACGATCGTCTTCCAGACGAAGGACGGCGGGGCCTTCACGAGCGCCCAGCGGGACGACGTGCAGGCGTTCCTGACGGACCTCGAGGACCTGCCGGGTGTCAAGGGCACGACCGACGGTTTCGCGACGCAGCAGCGACTCGACGACCAGCGGCAGAAGATCGTCGACGGGCGCAAGGAGATCAGCGACGGGCGGAAGGAGCTCGAAGACGGTCAGGCGCAGCTCGACGCCCAGAAGGAGCAGCTGGAGTCCGGCAAGCAGCAGATCGCGGACGCCCAGGCCCAGCTCGACGCGCAGAAGGCCCAGGCGGAGGCCCAGGCCGGCGCCGCCGGTGCCGCCGCGGCTGCGAGCCCCGCCGCCCAGGCGCAGGCACAGGCCGGCCAGCAGCAGCTCGAGCAGGCGCAGGCGCAGATCGACGCCCAGCAGCAGCAACTCACGGCGGGCGAGCAGCAGCTCGCCGACGCGCAGAAGACCATCGACCAGAACACGCAGAAGCTCGAGGACAGCGAGCGTGACCTCGAACAGGGTTCCGACCTGCTCGACCTGTCGAAGGACATCCGCTTCGTCTCGTCGGACGACTCCGCGGCCATCGGCACGGTGCAGTTCACGAAGTCGACCTACGAGGTCCCGCAGACCACGAAGCAGGAGATCTCCGACCGCGCCGAGGCGGCGACGATCAGCGGCGTCGACGTGTACGTGTCCAACGACATCGCGCAGGGCGTGCCCTCAATCCTCGGACCGGGCGAGATCATCGGCGTCGTCATCGCGGCGCTCGTGCTGTTCCTCATGCTCCGCACCGTCATCGGTGCCGCGATCCCGCTCCTCAGCGCGGTGCTCGGCGTCGGCGTCGCCACCCTCGCGTCGCTCTCGTTCTCGGACCTCGTCGAGTTCATCTCGGTCACGCCGGTCCTGGGGGTGATGCTCGGCCTGGCCGTCGGCATCGACTACTCGCTGTTCATCCTCAACCGGCACCGGACGCAGCTGAAGCAGGGCATGGGCGTGCACGAGTCCATCGGGCTCGCGAACGGCACCTCGGGCAACGCCGTGGTCTTCGCCGGCACGACGGTCATCGTCGCGCTCCTGGCGTTGAACATCACGGGCATCCCGTTCCTCGGCCTGATGGGCACGGTCGGGGCGGTGGCGGTCCTGTTCGCCATCCTCATCGCGACCTCGTTCACGCCGGCACTGCTGTCGCTGCTCGGCCTCCGGATCCTGCGGAAGAAGGAGCGCGAGCAGATCGGCAACACCGGGTCCGTCCGGGTGCCGAACAAGCCGATGTCGACCTGGCGCGCGGTCATCACCCTCATCGCGGGCGTCGCCGTCCTCGGCACGATCGCCCTCCCCGCCACGCAGATGCGACTCGGTCTGCCCTCCGGGTCGTCCGAGGCGGTCGAGTCCAGCCAGTACAAGGCGTACAAGACGCTCGAGCAGGAGTTCGGCGCCGGTCAGAACGGTCCGCTGCTCGTCGTCGCGACACTGCCGCAGGCGGTCAGCGAGGACGACGTCACCGCGACCGAGGTCACCATCGGCCAGGCGCTCGCGGAGAACGACGACGTCGACGCCGTGCTCCCGATCGGCGCGTCGAAGGACCGCACGATCATCGCCTTCCAGGTGAAGCCGAACGGCGGCCCGGACAGCGTCTCGACCGAGGAGCTCGTCAAGGACCTCCGCGCCCAGAGCGTCTCGACCGATGACGGACGGGTGGAACTCGGCGTCGCGGGCAACGCCAGTGCGAACATCGACGTGTCCGAGAAGCTCGCGAACGTGCTGCCGCTCTACCTGGCGGTCGTGGTCGGCCTGTCGCTGATCATCCTCATCATCGTGTTCCGGTCGTTCCTGGTGCCGATCACGGCGACGGCGGGGTTCATCCTGTCCGTGCTCGCCTCGTTCGGTGGCCTGACCGCGATCTACCAGTTCGGCTGGCTCGGCAGCGTGTTCGGCGTGCACGACCCGGCACCGATCCTGAGCTTCCTGCCCATCATCGAGATCGGCATCCTGTTCGGGCTCGCGATGGACTACCAGCTCTTCCTGGTCTCCGGCATGCGTGAGGCGTACGCCCACGGGGCCAGCGCGAAGGTCGCGGTGCAGCGCGGGCTGCACGCCGGCCGCGCGGTGGTCACGGCGGCCGCGATCATCATGATCTCGGTGTTCGCGGGCTTCATCTTCTCGGAGTCCTCGACCATCAAGCCGATCGGGTTCGGTCTGGCGTTCGGTGTCCTGCTCGACGCGTTCGTCGTCCGCATGCTGCTCATCCCGGCCGTGATGCACCTGCTCGGTCGGAGCGCCTGGTGGATCCCGAAGTGGCTCGACCGGATCCTGCCGGACGTGGACGTGGAGGGCGCGAAGCTCGAGCGCATGCAGCCGGCCACCGGGCACCGCTCCGTCGCGGACGGCAGCACCCCGGCCGCCACGGGACGGGCCGACGCCCGACAGGCAGCGACGGACCCCGTCGGCGATGCACAGTCCGGCGGCGGCCACCACGGGTCGCACGCCGCTCCGGCGGAGCCGGACGCGCCGACGCACGGTTCGGGACACCCGCCGGCGCACCGCGCGTAGGCAGCAGCGCCACCGCCTGGAGGCCCGGTGCCGGTCCACGAGACCGGCACCGGGCCTCCAGTGCGTCCGGTCGCGGGCACCGCTCGTGCGACTCTTCGTGCACGAAGGGTACGGTGGCTGCATGGCGAACACCGCGACGGACCCGCTCTCCCTCGACCGGCAGCTCTGCTTCGCCCTCGCGGCCACGAGCCGGAGCGTCGTCGGGCTCTACCGCGAGCTGCTCGAACCGATGGGCCTCACCCACCCGCAGTACCTCGTGATGCTCGCCCTGTGGGAGCGTGACCCGCGCTCGGTGCGGGAGATCGCGAACGACCTCCGTCTGGAGTCCGCGACCTTGAGCCCACTCCTGAAGCGGCTGGAAGCGTCGGGCTACGTCCGTCGTGGCCGGAGCACCGAGGACGAACGACAGCTCGCGGTGTCGCTGACGACCGCGGGGCGCGCACTCCGCGACCGCGCCGAAGCAGTCCCGGTCACCGTCGCGGCACGGCTGGGATGGCCGGTCGCACGGCTCGAGGCGCTCAAGGACGAACTCACCGCACTCCTGGAGGTCGTCGACTCGGCCTGAGACGGACAGCGAGTACACTAACGATCAGGGTACGAACGGAAGGCAACCATGGGACGCTTCGCCCGGTGGTACGAACGCTGGAACACGACGCTGATCGACAAGATGGGCCCGTCACAGATCGGTGCCGGCCACCCCGAGGGGATCGACGACCGGACCGTCGACCGCGAGTGCCCGATCTGTCACCAGCCGCTGTCCCTGCACACCGTGATCCGGCCGGAGGGCCAGGTGCGCTCCTCCACCCTCGTCTGCCCGCGCCGCTGACGCCGACGGACCGCTGCGGCGCGTGAAGTCGGAATACGCAACACGGCGCTCGTGTTCCCGCTCCACGTGAAGCTCTTCGAACCCGCCGCCCTCGGCGCCCTCCGACTCAGCAACCGCATCGTCATGGCACCGCTCACGCGCACCCGCGCCGGTGAGCACGGCGTCCCGAACGACCTGCTCGTCGAGCACTACGCGCAGCGCGCGAGCCTCGGCATGATCGTCACCGAGGGCACCTGGCCCGTCCAGGAGGGCCGCTCGTACCCCGGGCAGCCCGGCATCGAGACCGAGGAGCAGATCGCCGGCTGGCGCCGCGTGGCCGACGCCGTGCACGAGCGCGGCGGCACCATCGTCATGCAGCTCATGCACGGCGGCCGCGTCTCGCACCCCGCGATCTCGCAGACCCCCCGCATCGTCGGCCCGAGCGCGGTCGCAGCCCCCGGTCAGACGCACCTGGCCGACGGCTCGAAGGCCGACATGCCGGTCCCCCACGAGCTCACCACCGACGAGGTCGCCGAGGCCGTCCAGGGCTTCGTGCAGGCCGCCCGCAACGCCGTCGCCGCCGGCATCGACGGCGTCGAGGTGCACGGAGCGAACGGCTACCTGGTGCACGAGTTCATGTCGACCCACTCGAACACCCGGACCGACCAGTACGGCGGCTCGCCGGAGAACCGCGCGCGCTTCGCAGTGGAGGTCACCACGGCAGTCGCCGAGGCCATCGGCGCCGACCGCACCGGCATCCGCCTGTCCCCGGCGCACGGCATCCAGGGTGTCGTCGAGGACGACGCCGACGACGTGCGCGCCGTCTACAGCGCGATCGCCGAGGGGCTCGCACCGCTCGGCCTCGCCTTCATCGACGTCCTGCACGCCGACCCCGCCGGTGACCTGGTGCAGCACATCCGTCGGACCGCCGGTGCGCCGTTCGTCGTCAACTCCGGCTTCAGCGCGATGACCACCCGCGACGAGGCGGTCATGGTCGTCGACGAGGACATCGCCGACGCCATCGCCGTCGGCCGCCCGGCCATCGCGAACCCGGACCTCGCCGAGCGCTGGGAACAGGACGCCGAGCTCAACGAGCCGCGGCCGGAGCTCTTCTACGGTCAGGGCGCCGAGGGCTACACCGACTACCCGACCCTCGCCGAGGTGCGCGCGTCGGTCGCGTAGTCGTCACCTGCGCAGACGGGAGGCCCGGTACCGGTGGTACCGGGCCTCCCGTCGTCCGTGCCACGCCCGGCTCACCGGCGGCCGGGTCCCGGCCGGTCGTGGTCGTGGCCGTCCCACAGGTCGCCGCACTCGACCCGCTCGGCGCCGGCGGACCGCAGGTACGGGCCAGCTCCGAGGTCCCCGTGGAGCACCGCCGCCAGCGGGGCCCAGTGCGCCTGCCCGACGAGCACGGGATGCCCCGGGCGTCCGCCGTGCACGGCGCGGCGCAGCGCTCCGCGACGGTCACCCGGCACGTCGAGCACGCGCCGGACCGCCGCGACCGGCAGGTCCGGCAGGTCGACGAGGGACACCAGCACGGCGGCGGTCTCGTCGTCCTCCCTGGCGCCGGCGAGCCCGGCTGCGAGCGACGCCGCCATCCCCTCTGCCCACGTCGAGGCGACCACCGTGCGGACCGCCGGCCGGTCCGGGATCAGCGGGCGGGCCTCCCAGGCGGACGCCCCGAGCACGACGACGACCGCGTCGCACCCGCCGGCGAGCAGCGTGTCGACCGCCGTGGTGACCCACGGTCGCCCGCCGGCGTCGCGGACCAGCGCCTTCGGCATGCCCATCCGGGTGCCCGCCCCGGCCGCCAGCAGGAGGCCCGTGGTGCCCCCGGCGCGGTCGCTCACCGGGGAACTGCCCCGGTCACACGAACCCGGGCAGCGCTGTCCACGCAGCGGGCGCCTCGGCCACGCCGTCCCGGACGACCGAGCCGGAGATGAGGCCGTACGGGCGGTCGGCGGCGAAGAAGACCTCGCCCGGGTTGTCGAGCCCGAACGGCGCGAGGTCGACGAGGAAGTGGTGCTTGTTCGGCATCGAGAACCGCACCTCGGCGATCTCGGGGAACGCCTCGATCGCCGCCCGGCCCATCGCGAAGAGTGTCTGCTGCAGCGCGAGGGAGTGCAGTTCCGCGAAGGTCGCGAGCATGGTCTCGAGCACGCCGGTGTACACGGCGTCGTGGTCGATGCCCGCCGCGACCGCGTCCGGCAGGTACCGCCAGCGGGCGGTCACCGAGGTCGCGAGGATCCGGTCGTCGGTCTCGGCCAGGGTGGTGTAGCCGTCCCGCGGGAAACCGTGGAACTCGCTGCCGGTGGACTTGAGCACCGTCAGGTCCGTCACGCCGGCGATGACGTGCACGTCGTCGCCGTCGACCTGGACGACCGCGGTCCGGGTGCCGGCACCGGCCCGGACGAAGGCGTGGTCGTGCTCGCGCCCTGCGACCGTGATGCGCTCCCACGTGTGCTGCTCGGCGGAGAGCGTCGCACCGTCGTACCAGTCGAAGGCCGTGGTGAAGTGGCGGCCGAGCCGGAGCAGGAACTCCTCGGGGCTGTGCACGCCGTGCTCGCGGGCGAAGGCGTACACGGTGTTCTTCTGCGTGTCGGTCGCGACGACCTTCGCGTTGTCGCCGTCCGTGTAGGAGTCGGCGAGCGCCGCGCCGCGCAGCTGCGTGGTGACGGTGAGGTCCTCGATCTCGTGCCGGTCGGTGTCGCGGGTGACCCGGACCAGGCGGACCTCGGCCTTCCCGTACTGGTTCGCGCCGAGGTGCACGGTCGTCGGGACGGACGTGCTGGTGGTGGTGCCGGATGTGGTGGTGCCGGTCGTGGTGGTGTCGGTCATGGTCGGGGTCAGCTCCCTCGGTAGGTGGAGTGGGCGAACGGACTGAGCAGCAGGGGGACGTGCAGGTGCCCGGGGTCGTCCGGCACCGTGAGCACGACGACCACGCGGGGGTGGAACGCCGGCAGGCCGAGTCCGGCCCAGTACGCGCCGGTGGCGAACGTCAGCGTCCACTCCCCCGGCGGCAGGCGGTCCGGGCCGAGCGCGGCGATGCGGCCGTCCGGGTCGGTGGTGCCGGACGCGACGAGCACCCCGTCGGCGTCGACGAGCGTGACGGCGATGCCCGCGGCCGGTCGACCGTGCGTGGTGTCGAGCACGTGGGTGGTGAGGTGGCTCATGCGACGCTCCTGGCGAGTCGGAGGAGGGCGATCTCCCGCAGCTGGTCGGCGACCTCGGTGCGTTCGGTGTCGTCGTCGTTGCCGAGTCGTCGGCGGAGTTCTGCGAGGACCTGGTCCGCGGTCCGCCCGGCGGCCCGGACCAGGAACACCCGGTCGAACCGCGCTTCGTAGTCCGCGTTCCCCTGCCGGAGCGCCGCGGCGGTGGCCGCGTCGGCACCGGCGGACGCAGCCTGCTCGAGCCGGGAGGCCGTTGCCGCCGCCCCGTCACCGACGGGACGGTCACCGATGCGCGGGTGCTCGGCGAGGGCGGCCTCGACCTCGGCGTCGGTCCACGTGCGTGCGAGCCGGTCGGCCGCCGCAGTGAGGGCGCCGACGGTGCCGAACGGACGACCGGCGAGCACGGCCTCGACCCACCGGGGCACGGCGGCCCAGGACGTCACGAGTGCACGGGCGTCGGCGTCGTCGAGTCGGTCGAACACGTGGACGACGACGGGGGTGGACAGCGGAACGGTCATGTCCCGGAGGATGGCACCCCCGTGTTTCGGGCAGGGGTCGAGCAGGTCACGGCTCCCGCGCGGCGACCGCCACCGGCTGTTGCTTCCCCGAAACGGTGCTGAAACACCGGTTCCCTACGGTTGCCGACATGGCATGGAACCGGGGCATGATCGCGCACGGCCGACGAGTCGGTGCGCTGACCGTCCCCCGTCGCCCTGCCCTGATCGGACCCGTCCATGGACCTCGTCTCCGTCCGCACCGTGCGGACACCGTCGCACCGCGACGACCTCGCGTTCTCCCCCGGTGACCGCCCGCTCGGTGGCGGCACGTGGCTGTTCTCCGAGGAACAGCCCGGCCTGACCGGCCTCGTCGACCTGACGACGCTCGGCTGGCCCGACGTCGAACGGGCGGCCGGCAGCCTGACCGTCGCCGCGACCTGCACGATCGCGTCGCTGCTGCGCGTCCGGCCGGACGGGTCGTGGCGCGCATGGCCGCTCGTCGAGCAGTGCGCGAACGCCCTGCTCGCGTCGTTCAAGGTCTGGAACGCCGCGACCGTCGGCGGGAACGTGGCCGTCGGACTGCCCGCGGGTGCGATGACGGCGCTGCTCGTCACGCTCGACGCCACCGCGGTCGTGTGGACGCCGGACGGCGGGGAGCGGCGGGTGCCCGTCGAGCGGCTCGTCCTCGGCGTGCGCACGCTCGACCTGCGCCACGACGAGGTCATCCGGTCCTTCGAGGTCCCGGAGGCGGCTCTCCGAGCGACGACCGGGTACCGGCGCGTGTCGCTCAGCCCGTACGGCCGGTCGGGGTCCCTCGTCACCGCACGGTGGTCCGCGCAGGAGTTCGTGCTCGTGGTCACGGCGGCTACCCCGCGCCCGATCGTGTTCCGGTTCGCCGGGGTCCCGACGGCCGACGGGCTCGACGACGCGCTCACGGCCGCGCTCGGGTCCGACGACCACTGGTACGACGACCCGCACGGGTCCCCCGCCTGGCGCCGCGCGGTCAGCACCCGCTCCGCACACGAGCTCCGCGACGAAGCCGCAGCGGGAGGGACCCGATGAGGATCGAGGTCGACGGCACCCCGATGGAGGTCGCACCGCAGCCCGGTCAGGTCCTCCGGACGCTCCTCCGGCAGCACGGCGTGACGTCGGTGAAGAAGGGGTGCGACGCCGGCGACTGCGGTGCCTGCTCGGTGCTCGTCGACGGGGTGCCCGTGCACTCCTGCATCACGCCCGCACACCGGATGGACGGCCGGACGGTGACGACGGCAGCGGGCCTCGGCACCCCGGAGCACCCGCACCCGGTGCAGCGCGCGTTCGCGGAGGCTCCGGGGTTCCAGTGCGGGTTCTGCACGGCGGGGTTCGTCGTCACCGCGTCCACGCTCACCGACGACGATCACGCCGACCGGCACCGGAAGCTCAAGGGCAACCTCTGCCGCTGCACCGGGTACCGGGCGATCGAGGACGCGCTCGACGGTGTCGTGAACACCGCGTGCGCGACCCCCGGCGCAGCGGTCGGGACGTCCGTCGTCGCGCCGGCCGCGATGCGCGTCGTCACCGGGCAGGAGGAGTACACGCTCGACGTCCCCGACACCCCCGCGGTCCGGGCCACCGAGGCCCTGCTGCACCTCGCCGTCCTCGGCAGCCCGCACTCGCACGCCCGCATCACCGCGATCGACACCACCGCGGCCGAGGCGCTCCCCGGGGTGCACGCGGTGTTGACGTACCGGGACGACCCCGGCGTCCTGTTCTCCACCGGACGGCACGAGTCGCGGCTCGACGACCCGGACGACACCCGGGTCCTCGACCGCGTGCTGCGGTTCCGCGGACAACGGGTCGCCGCGGTCGTCGCCGACAGCGTCCGGACCGCCGAGCTGGCGTGTGCGCTCCTCCGCGTCGACTACCAGGTCCTGCCGAGCGTGCACGACCCGGACGCCGCACGCCGACCGGGCGCACCCCTCCTGCACGGCGACAAGACGTCGGCCGAGCACCGGATCGCCGAGCCGACGCGGAACGTCGTGGCGAGCCTCCACGGCGAGACGGCCGACGTCGGAGCGGCCCTCGCGGTCGCCGCCGCGACCGTCGACGGCACCTGGAGCACCGGCCGGGTCTCGCACGCCGCCCTCGAGACGCACGCCACCCGCGGGTGGGTGGACCCGGACGGGAGGCTCGTGCTCCGGACCGCCACGCAGGTCCCGTTCCTGGTGCGGGACGAGATCGCCCGCGTCTTCGCGCTCGACCCGGCCCGGGTGCGCGTCGTCGCGAAGCGGGTCGGCGGGGGGTTCGGCGGCAAACAGGAGATGCTCACCGAGGACCTCGTCACGCTCGCCGTGCTGCGCACGGGCCGGACCGTGCAGTACGAGTTCAGCCGACGCGACGAGTTCACGATCGCGCCGACGCGGCACCCCATGCGCGTCCGGGTCCGCCTCGGCGCCGACACCGACGGCAGGTTGACCGCGATGCACGTCGACCAGACGATGGACACGGGGGCGTACGGCAACCACGGCATCGGCGTCATGTTCCACTCGGTCAGCGAGTCCGTCGCGGTGTACCGGTGCCCGGCCAAGCGGGTGGACGCGGAGTCGGTGTACACGAACAACCTGCCATCGGGGGCGTTCCGCGGGTACGGCCTCGGGCAGGTGGTGTTCGCGATCGAGTCCGCGATGGACGAACTGGCGCGGGAGCTCGGCATCGACCCGCTCGAGCTCCGGCGGCGGAACGTCGTCGTGCCCGGTGACCCGCTCGTCGTGACCGACCCGCACGAGGAGACCGACCTGCGGTGGGAGGGCAGTTACGGGCTCGACCAGTGCCTCGACCTCGTGGAACAGGCCCTGGCCGGGCCCCTGCCCGAGGTCCCGCGGACGGACGGGCCGGTCCTGACCGGTCCCGGGCCCGACGGCTCCCCGGACTGGGCGTTCGGCACCGGCGTCGCGCTCGCGGCCATCGCGACCATGCCGCCGCGGGGACACCACGCGCACACCTCGGTCGAGCTGCTGCCGGGCGGCCGCTACCGGATCGGCGTCGGCACGGCCGAGTTCGGCAACGGCACGACGACCGTGCACACGCAGCTCGTCGCCACCGCGCTCGGCACCACCCCGGACCGCGTCGAGGTGCACCAGTCCGACACCGACGCCGCACGGCACGACACCGGTGCGTTCGGCTCCGCAGGCGTCGTCGTCGCCGGACGTGCCCTGTACGCGGCCGCGCAGGCACTGCGCGACGACATGACCGCACGGGCACTCGCGGTCGTGGCGGCCCGGACCCCGCGAACCGCCTCCGGCGTGCTCGGGCCTGCGGTCGCCGTGGAGCCCGGGGGTGTGCGGGTCGGCGACGAACTCGTCGGGCACGCGGAACTGCTCGTCGACGGTCCGCTCGTCGCGCACGGCACCCATGACGGCACGCCCCGGTCGCTCGCGTTCACCGTGCACGGGGCCCGGGTCGCCGTGCACCGCCCCACCGGTGAGGTCCGGGTCCTGCAGAGCGTCCAGGCGGTGGACGCCGGCACGGTGCTCAACCCGGAACAACTCCGGGGGCAGGTCGAGGGCGGTGCCGCGCAGGCGGTCGGCTCGACCCTGTACGAGGAGGTCGTGCTCGACGACACCGGACGGGTCACCACCGACGCCTTCCGGTCCTACCGGGTGCCGAAGATGTCCGACGTGCCACGCACCGAGGTGCTGTTCGCCGACACACACGACCCGCTCGGTCCCCTCGGGGCGAAGTCCATGAGCGAGGCCCCCTACAACCCCGTCGCCCCGGCCATCGCGAACGCCGTGCGGGACGCGATCGGCGCGCGGCCGTACCGTCTCCCGATGACCCGGGACCGGGTGTGGGCGCTGCTGGCCGACGCGACCGACGCCGGAGGTGCGTGATGTTCGAACTGGCACCGCGCCTCCTGGCCGTGCTCGACGCCGGTGACCCCGTCGTCGTCGCGACCGCCGTCGACGTGCAGGGCAGCGCACCGAGCGGGACCGGCACCTCGATGGCCGTCCTGCCCGGCGGCGAGGTCGTCGGGACGATCTCCGGCGGGTGCGTCGAAGGGTCGCTGTACCTGACGGCGGAGGAGGTCCTGACGACCGGTGTCGCCGTGCTCGAGCGCTTCGGGTTCGAGGACCCGTCCGACCCCGCTGCCGACTGGGCGCCGGGGCTGCGGTGCGGCGGGCGGGTCGAGGTCCTCGTCCACCGCGTCATGCCGACCGACGCCGTCGTGCTCGACGCGCTCCGTGCCGCCGCCGCCGGGACGCCGACGTCGCTCACGGTGTCCCTGGAGCCCGCGTCGCTCGGCGCGGTCGTGCGTCCGGCGGACGGGTGCCGGACGCGGGTCTTCACCGAGTACGCCGGCGGCCGCGCCCGCTGCGTCGTCGTCGGAGCCGTCGAGTTCGCCGTCGCCGTGACGAACACCGCGGCCATGCTCGGCTACGCGGTCACCGTCGTCGACCCGCGGCCGGTGTTCCTCACCGACCAGCGGTTCCCGGCGGCGCAGCAGCGGATCGTGGGGTGGCCGCCCCGGGTGCTGGCCGACACCGCGATCGGGCCGGACACCGTCGTGGTGCTGCTGTCCCACGACGACCGGTTCGACGCCGAGGTGCTCGACCTCGCCCTCCGCCGCGGTGCCGGGTACGTCGGGGCGATGGGGTCCCGCGCGACGCACGAGCGGCGTCTGGCGGTGCTGCACGACCTCCGGACGCCCGACACCGCGCGACTGCGTTCCCCGATCGGGCTCGACATCGGAGCGGAGACACCGGCGGAGATGGCACTGGCGATCATGGCCGAGGTGGTGGCCGTGCGCCGGGGCGCTCCGGGCGGTCCGCTCGTCGGCGGGAGCGGGGCGCTCCACCGGCGGACGGCCCAGACCCGGTGACCAGCTGCGCCGGGTCACTCCCCGCCGGTACCCCGACGGCGCGGAGCATCGGCGATGTCGCTCCGTCGACCAGTGAGGGCGTCGGCCGCCGAGAGATGGCTCGCTAGGCTCCAGCTGTGTCCATGACAACCGGCCCGATCGGCGCTCGGGGAACCGCGCTGGTCGTCGCGACCGTCCTGACGTCGGTGTCCGCCGGAGCGTTCCTGGTGCTCTGGGCAGCTCTCTGGCTGCCGGTGCTGCTGCGCGGCGCGGACACGGCGCTCTTCCTGTGGCCGCTCGTCGTGGTCCTGGCCGTCGGACCGTGGTGCGGCTCGGTGGCAGCGCTGGTCCTCGCTGCCGTCGCACTCGGCGGGAGACGGGCGCCGACCGCAGCGACCGCCGTGCTGCTCGCCAGCGCACTGCTCGTCGTGGTCGCACCGGTGGCACTGTGGTTCGGCGCACCGACGCCGCTGGGTGTCTGAGCGTCCTCCTCCGCTCTCGGCACCGTCCGCCCGTGGGGACACGGCTCAGCCGAGGACGCCGGTGTGCTCCAGCACGATCTGCACGCCGATGAGGATGAGCACCACGCCCCCGGCGATCTCCGCCGGCTTGCCGAAGCGTGCACCGACCCGGCGGCCGACCACCACGCCGACGTAGCTCAGCACCGCGGTCGTGACCCCGATGAGCAGCACCGCCCACCCGATCGACACGGGCAGGAACGCCAGCGTGATGCCGACCGCGAGCGCGTCGATGCTCGTGGCGACGGCGAGGACGAGCAGTTCCCGGACGCTCAGCCGGTCCGTGTCCTCGTCGGTGTCCTCGTGCCCGTGGAAGGCCTCCCACAGCATCTTCCCGCCGACGAGCGCGAGCAGGCCGAAGGCGACCCAGTGGTCGACGTCGGCGATGGCGCTGGCGAAGGTGGTGCCGAGCAGCCACCCGAGCAGCGGCATGAGCGCCTGGAAAGCACCGAACACGAGTGCGATGACGACGGCCTGGCGCGCGGAGAACCGCTTCATGTGCAGGCCCTTGCCGAGCGCGACGGCGAAGGCGTCGGCGGAGACGCCGATCGCGATCAGGAACAGGGCCCAGAACGACATGGGGTCGTGCCTCTCGAGACGGACGGAGGAGACACCGTCGTCTCGGAACCCGACGATCCTGCCACGTCGATCGCAGCCTCCGTGACCGGAAAGGCCTGATCAGGAGGATTCGTCCCGCCGAATCTCCCCGTTGGGCGCCCCACCTGCATCGGCCTGTCCAACGTGGCGCACCGGCTGGATGTAACAGGACGGTAACGACGGGAAACCCACCCAAACCATGTCGGGATCGGTGCCGAATCACTGTCACAAGCCGGGAACGGCCCGCAAGCGCTCACCAGCCGCACATCGCTGGTTCTCCACCCCTTCGCTGGGTGTGTTCGGCGCGCATCCCATTCCAGATCCGCGCCGAGCGCGACAAGCAAAGGAACGAAGACATGCGCAAGTCCCTGAAGACCTCGATCACCCTCGCCACGACCGGTG